>JAHEIO010000232.1 GCA_024639325.1 Gammaproteobacteria bacterium | reverse complement strand
ACCAGCCAGCGCCGGGATAGGCGTTTCCAAGACACACTGTTTTTTGGACAAATCCTATAGACCTCAATGTTTGCCATGCTTAACGAGATTCTATAGCCGCCTGGTGAGAAATGCGGGCTAGCTCCGTAGTGTCTAATTCTTGCCCGGGGTGCCACGGTATAGATCCTTTCTAATGTATACGGTGCAATGATTCGATTCCTTGATTCCGTCCTTCCAGAATACGTGGCCATTGAAGTTGTTACGCGCATAGCCATCGATGTCGTCCTGGGTATTCATTCGCGCGATCAGGATCGCATCCGGTCTGGAAGCAATCACGCCGTTCATATCGTCCACTTTGTCGGGCGCAAAAAAAGTCCAGTAGCCAAAGTCGAACTCAGGGTTGATGTTATAGAACATTTTGCCCTCGAAGTAGGGCAAAGCGGCAATTGACCAGAAATTCCTGGCGTACACCCTGCGCTCCCCGACGTCGTTGTGCTTAAGCAGTTCCGCGACACTCTTTCCGCAAGAGTAACTGCCCTTGTAGTCGTTATACGAGGCCGCCGCGGCGTAGTAAACGTGGAACCCCAGCACCACGTAGACGCACCCCAGGACGACCTTTCGCATCAATGGCACGAGCGACTCGAAACGGCTCCTGGCTTCCGTTTCGAAAGAAATCCAGAGTACCAGCAGCCACACCAGAAACAGCAATCCAATGTGCCAGTAATTGTAAAATTTGATCGAAAACACGGTGACCACCGGTGCGACCATCGCAACGTACAGCAGCAGCACCCTGCGCTGCCAGAACCAGAACGCGCTGATCAACAGAATCGACAGCGACAGTGCGGTGACACCGACGAAGCTCTCGTTCAGGCTCAAGGTTAGCACTTCCTTTGTGTGATCGAGGTCGAAATACCATCGAGTGGACAATGTCCGCTGTCGGATGGGAAATACCTGGTACAGCAAAAAGCAGCCCACGCCAATGGGAATACCGATGCAGGCCAGGTTTTTCACTATCAAGTCTTTCGGCAGGCGGTCCCGTAGCCTCAACAACTCCAGAAAATGCATCCCGATCAGCCCCAAGCTGGTTAATGCTCCGAATGAATGCGTATAAACCAGGACCGCGATCAGCGCAGCGTAGGATAAAGGTCTCTCAAACCGGTCCTTGTAGAGCGTCGCGATGCCAAAAATCACCAATGCGAACAGGCAGTAGCTTCTCGAGATGACCGTATATTGAAAAAAAATAAAGTAAGTAAAGGGCACAAGGACCTTGATCGGCTTCGGAAAAGGCGCATTGCGGACGAAGATCCAAACACCGAGTATTCCAAAAAACAGGGCGATATATCTCAGCGCCTCATAACTTAGATATGTCGAGGGGACAATCAGCATGAGGTGCCACAGCGAAGGATTCATTTCCGCGTGGGGCAGCTGAAACAGCAGATTGTGCAGGGTCGCATCCCTGGCGATCAGCCAGGCCTGGGCCTCGTCCGCCCAGGGTTCATGCACGCCGCCAACAAAAAAAGCCAGGATTGCGAACGCGGTGGCGGTCGCCGCCGGCAGTACGCTTGGGTGAATTGGTCTAAACATCGGTTGCCGAATCAGAAAATTTCCTGGGGGCCAGAACATCGCCGCGCGGTGCCTCGGTCAATCCGCTAAGTTACCACGACGAAACGGTTCGTGGGCCATGAATCATGCGGGAATCCATTGTTTCGTCGCAGTTTCTCCAGCTTTCGGTCTCCCCCGGCGGTACCTGCCCTGATTCAGGGAACCAGAACAGGTACTGATAGATCGCTGCTTTGAATCGACAATGGCGTCGAGCCAAAAGGATCCCCATCGATTTGCACTGGAGCCGTTTCTGGAGACGAAATCCTTATCGAATCCGCTCGAGTAATCCGGGCACTTTTCAATTTGTAAATGCGGCTCGTCACGAGATTGAAACCGAACCACGCCAGCGACAGAGGGTTATCCGAACGAAGCGTGACGAGATACAGGCCCGGTTCGGTCACGTCCGCATCCGGACACACGATGAAGGGTCCCCCATAACAGCTCCCGTTGGTGACGATGGCGAGACGGCATTGGTGCACCGTGTGCCCGTCATCCACCTCGAGGCGGGTCGATTTGGCACGAATTGCGGTGCGCAGGGCCGCGGCGACGTAGGCGAATTTGCCCAGGCGGCGCTTCAGCCGTGGCGACACATTGTGGACGACGGCAGCATCGAATCCCACCGATGCCATCAGAACGAATGGTTTTCCATTGGCCAGGCCGCTATGCAGGTTCCGCCTTCGACCTCCGACAATCATATCGGCGATTTCGCCCGGCTTTCCAGGCAACTTCAGCTCATTGGCCAAAACATTTGCCGTGCCGAATGGCACAACGGCCAGAGGCGGCGGTGTTGGCCGGGATAGAAACCCGGTCAATGCCTCATTGACGGAGCCGTCGCCCCCGGCCACTACCAGCACGTCGGCTGCCAACGCCGTATCGGCGCAGGTCTCGGCGATTTCGCCGGCCCGGCGGGTGAAACGGGTATCGACTTCGACATGTTTGGCACGCAGATCCGCGGCCAAGCGGCGTAAGGTATCGGGGCGGAACCCGCCCGATATTGGATTGGCCAGAATAATCACTCGTAATCGGACCGACGGTTCCCGATCGCGGTCGATCCTCATCGGATCCGAAGTGAAGATTTGCGGTTCACAAACACGTATTTATCGTCAAACAGCCCTATTTATCAGAGTGATTCAATTCAATTTAGGCGATGGCAAAGAGAAACTTTATAATGATCGGCCAACGATCACCGCCAATATCCAAGGCTAATCCTCAAATAGAAACACGTCTTTTCAATGAGTAAAAGCAGATTTTACAGCTACATCTTCATCATCTTCCTGACGGTCGTCTGCCTCAGTGTCGTCTGGGAGTTCTGGCTTGAAATGCCAGTTCTCGGATATTTCATAGAAGACTATAAGCCGGAACCGCTGGCAGAACGTTGGGAGTATATCGCCACGATCTCGTTTTTTGTTCTACTCGCGTTGATCTACCCCTCGATAATGGGCGGGAAATTCATCGCCAAACAGCACGAGTATTTCAAGGAGATCAAGCGCTCATCTGAACGAGACCATTTGACGGGTTGTTACAACCGGCGGAAGATCCATGAGGAAATGGTCAGGGAAATAAACAGGGGTAACCGCTACGGTCACACTTTCTCCACTATCCTGCTGGACGTTGATTCTTTCAAGCAGACCAATGACGAATTCGGTCACACCGCGGGTGACCGATTACTCGAGGAAATTTCAAGCTTGATCCGCGATGCCGTCAGGATCAGTGATATTGTCGGCAGGTGGGGCGGGGACGAGTTTATTATCCTTTGCCCGGAAACCAATAGAGATGGCGCTTATTTCCTGGCGGAGAAACTGCGTAATTCCATCGACAGTCATAAATTCGGCATCATCGGCCGTAGGAGCGTCAGCCTGGGGGTGGCCGAGTACGCCGCCGGCGATGACATCGAGAGCTTTATTATCAAAGCCGACAAAGCGCTTTATTCGGCCAAGCGTG
>JAHEIO010000231.1 GCA_024639325.1 Gammaproteobacteria bacterium | reverse complement strand
TTGCGGAGCACCTATCGACGCATCGATGGGATATTGAGACCGTGTTCTGACGTCAGCGCCCACGAGCTGCATGGGGAAGACCGCTACCTGATGATGCGAAACGGCTGCAACTGCATACTCCCCAGCACCGTCGGGGCGGCGGTGCTGTCTTTGTGCGATGTGTCGAACGGGAGGATAGAATCGTTGCATTAAAAAACAGGGTTTGAGATATAGTAAGATATGCTCCATCCTGGTCCTTTCGAGGCACCCGTGATAAAGAATTGCGGACATGTCATAGCCGACGTGGTTTCGCATTCGGACGTTCCAGGCAGGCCCAAGATGGTGCGACAAAATGAACCGCGGGCCAATCAATGCGTCCCGGAAGATCGACCCACAGAGGCGAAGGTCGTGGTTCGAAAACCACTGCGGGGATGGATCACGGGTGGCGTCATTGTTTCGCTTACTCTCACTGCCGCAGGGTTTGCATGGTGGCAGTCCTGGAATCACTCATTCGAGCCATTGTCAATTGAACGGGAATACCTCGGATCGTCCAACGAACCCGCCGTCGCCGATACCGCTTTTACGAGCGTGATTAATGATGCCCGCCAGGCAAATTCCTCCGATAGCGTTGTTGCGCACACTGGATACCCGGGGCATCGGACTGACGAAAGAAAACAAACCGCGTCGGTTGAGCCGATCATCAGCACGGACGACAAATTCATCGCCGTCGGCCTCAGAGCAGGTCCGCCACTGAACAAGGCGGTAATCAACGGCGACTTCGAGGGTGTTCGATTGCTTCTCGCCAGTGGTTCCGAAGTCAACGCCAAGTCCGGGGCTGGCTCCTACCATAGAGAGACTCCCCTCCACTCAGTTGCCTATGCAGGTCACATACAAATTGCCCAGTTACTATTCGACTACGGCGCCGATGTCAATGCGATTGACCAGTACGGATACACCCCGCTGCGACGCACCGTGGAACAGGGTCATCTAGCCATGACCGAGTTGCTCATGAACAAGGGCGCGGACATAGTGACCAGAGACAGCAACGGCGAATCGCTGCTCCATGTCGTCGCTCGTACGGACCACGTTGCGATAGCCAGATTGCTGATAACGGGCGGCGTAGATATCAACGCCATGGACAGAAACGGATTCACGCCGTTGGACTACGCTCAGGGCAGTGAAACAAGCATGGTCGAGACGCTCAGGCAACATGGGGCCACATGCACGATTTGCTAGATTCTTGGTACGCAGGTGAACAGGCGGATTCACCCGAATCCACTTTTTTAATCCTCGATAACTCGTCCATTGCATTTAAAGCAGGCGCTAATCAACGGTTAACCTGATCGATCTCGATATTCAAGCTTACAAACATTATCGTCGGGGTTTTACGATATGAATCAACGCACAAACGAGCTGGGACAACCTATCGGCTTCCCCGTAGACGATTGGCGACCGCCACCGTTGCCTCCGCGCAGCCCTGCCGTGGGCCGTTTATGTCGAATCGAGCCTTTTGTCCCGGAAGCTCATTCGAAAACCTTGTACGCCGCATTCGCAAAAGATCCCGATAACCGCAATTGGACTTATTTGCCTTACGGTCCATTTGACAGTTTCGAGAGCTTCGATTCGTGGGCGCGGACGGCCTGTATGGATGACGATCCCTTATTTTATGCCGTAGTAGATTTAGCTACAGGGGCAGCGGTCGGCCTTGCGAGTTATCTGCGAATCAACCCGACCGATGGCGTTGTCGAAGTGGGCCATATACATTTCTCGCCGCTATTGCAGAGAACTACACTGGCAACGGAGGCGATGTTTTTAATGATGAAACGCGTCTTCGATGAACTCGGCTACCGTCGATACGAATGGAAGTGTGATGCATTGAACGAGCCCTCACGACGAGCAGCACGGCGTTTGGGATTTAGCTTTGAAGGCGTGTTTCGACAATTGACGATGTATAAAAATCGAAACCGGGATACCGCCTGGTACGCGATCACCGATGGCGATTGGCCGAGCATTCGATCAGGCTACGAGCTGTGGCTCGATCCAGATAATTTCGATATCGAAGGCAGGCAAAAACGCGCGCTGGCGGATATTAATGGGTAACAGAAGGCTCTGGCCGGTCCCGCGTTCATCGGCACCCGTCCCGCGACATCGCTCTGGATCTTGGCGAGAAATGCAGGCTGGAAATAATTTCGTATAATTGCCCTCCTTTCGAACGGAAGCTTGCATGGGTAATAGTAAAAAACTTCTTTTTTCCGGGATCATGGTATTGTTTGTATACCTCTGCTCGGAAATTTTTGCCTACATCGGCTACGGCCTGTTTCAGAAGGAGTTGTTCTCGTGGTCGGAATTCCAGCAAGCCAGGCAGAAGGTCATCCAGAAATACGAACGCAAGAAGTCGCGCTCTGACCCGAGTCGGGATACCGCGGAACGCGGGAGAAAAGAAGTCATTCACCCGTACATCGGCTATGTAATCGATTCGCAAAACGAGGAGTGTTCCGATTACGGCTATTGTGACTGGCGCGTCGTCGGAGCCAAGCATTCCCCGGTCACCCCTAAGTCGGACGACGTGTTCGTCGTTGGTATATTTGGCGGATCATTCGCCGGCGGCGTCTCCGCCGGCCATAAGAGAGGTTATCTGGAGCAAGAGCTGCGTAAGATCCCGCGTCTAAAAGACAAGGAAATTGTAATCCATACCATTTCCCTGGGCGGTTACAAGCAGCCGCAGCAGCTGATGGCGCTGAACTATTTTCTTATGCTGGACGCTCAGTTCGATCTTGTAGTCAACATCGATGGCTTCAATGAGGTTGCTCTGCCGCCCTTCGAAAATTTGTCCAAGCAGGTGTTTCCGTCATATCCAAGAAACTGGTTCGCCAGGGTCGGAAAAATTGACGATGTTGAGGCTCGTGCAATGATCGGAGAAATTGCCTACTACCAGAAAATTCAGGAAAAATGGGCACAAAGGTTTTCGAGATCTCCGTTGCGCTACAGCGTTATCGCCAACCTGATATGGTCCTTTCAAAACGACCGCTATATAAGAAAGGCCGGTAATACTGAGATCGCCTACTCGAACTTCAGGACGGCGGGCAGGCAGAGGGTCCGCTATGTCGCTCACGGCCCCCGCTTCGAATACTCTACGGCTGAAGACGTTTACGGCCATCTGGCGCGAGTGTGGAGCCGAAGTTCGTTGCAGATGGCGGCTGTCTGTCGGGCTCTGGGCATCGAGTATCTGCATTTTCTGCAGCCGAATCAGTACGTGCCGGGGTCAAAGCCCATGAGCGCGGAAGAACGCGAAGCAGCGATACTCGAGCACCACCCTTACCAGGAAGGCGTTGAGGTCGGGTACCCGTACCTGATCGAAGAGGGTAAGTGGTTGCGTGAGCATGCTGTCAACTTCCACGACCTGACGATGATGTTCGCCGACAACAATGAAGTCCTTTACCGGGACAAGTGCTGCCATCTCAACGAAAGAGGCTACACTCTGGTCGTCCAGCGCATCCTGCAAGAAGTAAAAGCGGCCATCGGTCGATAACGCAGGCAAAGGTGCTCA
>JAHEIO010000230.1 GCA_024639325.1 Gammaproteobacteria bacterium | reverse complement strand
TGAATTGGCCCATAAGCGCGGCGCCCATTGAAGTCAAAGATCCGGTGCGTAGCAATGTGCCAACAATAATCTTGCAGGGCGCCTACGATTTTCCAACGCCAGTTTACATGGGAAAACGCGCAGACCGCGAGCTGGAAAACAGCATCTACATCCTGATACCGCAGCAAGGACATGGAACGTGGAACGAAGCGGAAAGCTGCGTGGGAAGAATTGCCAGTGCCTTTGTCCAAAATCCAGACGCAGAGATCAACCTTAGCTGCGTGGAAGCACGCCGACCGCAGTGGGCGTTGCCTTGAAAAAGCCAGCGGTAAGAAAAAAAGAAAGCTCCAGCAACCGCCATCAACCAGCTCTGGCAGACCGACTTCACCTACCTGCCGAGGATTGCTGAGCGACCCTCTGAAACGGTGACACATCAGGCGGCTTGCCTGGTGTGCGCACCTGCCCGACACGTGTAGGGCTCAGTCGTCGGATGCTGTCGCGGCTCCCAGTTCCCGTAAAGGGTCATAATCGTAGTGCCACGGTTCATCAGGAGACGTAAGCGGCCCTGTGAATGAGGGACCAGCCGCCAATGTACTAGTTTTCAACGCCTTATCCCAGCCTTCGGCACGCCAGACTGCATCGATCTTGTCGGAGTCCGCGCCCGCGTAGATTGACCCATCCTTCTTGATCTGGAAGTCAATCGCGTGCGCCCGGCCATGGCGCGTCAGCCCGGGGGCCGCTAGATGCGCCCTTTCGGTATTGCGAAACCCTCGTAGCCAGTGCGAGAGCCTGTCGCGGTCAAGCGGCTCATCTTCTGCCGACAGAAACTCGGTTTGCAGCGCCGCCAACAACTCCTGCGCGGCTACGCTGACGGACTCGTTCTCGTTCCAATGCTCGATCTGCACGTCAAGGCTGCGCACGCGCGTGTTGGTGTAAAGCTCGTAACCCGGGTTCTGCTCGGCGAAATGGGTCTTGATCCTGTCGATCTCCTCCAGAAGGGCCGCCTGCTCCGGCGAACCCTGGAAGGCCGCGATCTCTTCCTCGGTCCAGCTCCACCTGTCTGACAGCCCCTTACCGGCCCGAAGATAACTACGCAGCGCCAGCAGCTTGCGAGCGGGCTCTTCTATATCGCGGATCGCCCCTTCGGCGATGGCAGGTGTCAAATCGGCGATAAGCGCGTCCATGCGCCCGTCCGGGTTTGCGTAGGCCGGATGCCATAAGAACACGACTACCATCACGAGCACGTAATGTCCGAGGCGGCTGATTTGCTGTCTGAAGAGGTTCACCCTTGTGTCTCCCTAGATGAAGGCTTTTCGCCCGGAATGACCACGTATGCCGTTACCCGGGGTCGCTGGCGATCATGGCAAGCGGGACCTCGTACCGTTCCCCGGCGAAAGACAATTGGATCATGCCGTCGTTGACAGTCTCGGTGATGCCGGCAATGGCGTTGCCGTCCTCGGTCGCGGATGAGAACCCGCCTTCAACGAAACTCAAAAGCGGGGCCGCCCCATCCGGCTTGTAAATCACAAGCGCAGCTGAATGTGCCCCGTCGCGTGCGAGACCGAAGTCACATTGCTCTGCCGCGCCCGTCCCGGGAAAGGAACAGGAAACAGTTCCGATCCGGTCAAAAACTCCCTCCTTGGCGCGGACAAGAGCCGGTGCCGGCTGCAGGTATTCCGCTGCGGCCCAGCCCTCGCGGCCAGAGGCATCGATGAACTCGATCCGACACCAGCCGCGGTCAGGCCGGCTTTCGCAGCCATCATTGCGCAAAAGCGTCCCGGCCAGAACCCGGGTAACGACCTTTGCCTCCGTCGTGGGTTCGCTACGAATGTTCAAGGGTCCGCTCAGACCGAAAACATTGACATAGCCCGCGTTGAACAGGGCAGGTTCGGGCTCGGCCTCCGGGGTCTTGTTGTCGAAAGAGCCCGGTGAAAGCGCGATTTTGTCCGCGCCCTTCGAAAGGGTCATGGCGCCAGTCACAGGGTTGAAGGCGACGTCCACCGCACCCTTAAGGATGCGCAGTACCGTATCTTCCTGTGCCGTTACGTCCTCTCCGGGGCATGCCATGCGTGTCGTGGCCACAGGCTCGTCCACCAGCAAGAAACCATCTGCAAAAAACGCTGTGCCGGTGAAACTGTTGCACCCCGTACTTCCCGAAAAAGCCCCGTCATCAGACAGACGCAAATCGGTCTGACCTAGGGTCGGCGTGCCGTTGACTGCATCAATCGTCCAATGCCGGGTTTCCGCGGTCGCCATTTGGGCGAGCGTCAAGGAAAGGCCGAATGCAAAAAGCCCTGTCAAAAGCCCAGGCCAGCCCCGATTTTTTCCGGCATGCTTCCCGGTTTTCATGATCTGCGGATTGTTCATTCGTCCTCGGCCTCCTCGGCGATGTCAGCGACAACGACGCCCTGACCCTGATCCGTCGCACCGGGAAAGCATCCGGTCAGCAACATCATGAGGCCCAGGGCAATCAGGCCGCGGGCGGGTGACAAGGACGGGGCAGGTACGGTCACGGTGTTGAACAGCATGCAATACCCTTATGACATGATGACGAAGTCGCGGCCCGACCGGCTGTCGGGATGCAGTGGAAGATCGGTGAATACGTAGACCATACCGGGATGCACGTACTTCTTTATCGTCTGAGAAAAGGCCTTGTCCGTGCGGACGCGACGCAAGTCGTGCAGGCCGCCATCGCTACCCGAATAGGTCAGCGCCTCCCAGTGCATGCCCTTGGCGGCCCCATGTGACCCCTTGAGCACGTAGACATGCGAACCCAGCGGCTCTCCATTCCAGATCAGCGGGCCTTCCGCAACCTCGCGGTCGTTCTCGATGATAGAGATTTTACTGTCATGCGACGATGCGATCATGGACGTGATCGGGTGGGCATCGTCGATCTCCCAGTCGGAGGGATGCTTGCGCGGCTCGAGCGTGGCCAGAACGTCCTCGAATTCATGCTCTGCATACCCGGACAGAACCATACCGGGATGCGCCACATTCATAGGAAAGTGATGTTCGTCGGCGATGATCACCGGCGTTCCGAGGTGGGTCACCTCGAACAGCAGCGCGGAAAACTTTAATGGCAGACGCACACAGCCATGCGAGGCGGGATAACCCGGAAGATTGCCCGCATGAAGCGCGATTCCGTCCCAAGTCAATCGGTTTGTGTTGGGCATCGGCGCGTTGTTGTAGGTCGATGACCTGTGGTCGCGGTCCTTCTGGAGCACGACAAAGACACCCGTCGGGGTCGTGTGCCCGGGCTTGCCCGTGGAACAGGTCGATACCGCGATCCGCACACCGTTTCGATAGACATGGACGAGCTGTTCGCTCAAAGACACGATCACGGCGACGGGACCATAGGGCTGTCGTTCCGGGTGCCAGGTGAATTCTCCAGGTTCAAGGGCATGGATTTCTTTGTAGACATGCTGGCCGAACAGCGGCCCTGCCATCATAGTCAAGCCCAGAACACCTGTACCGGCAAGCAGTCTACGGCGGGTCAGTTTCGTCATTGTCGGTTTCCTCGGGTTTTTTCGTTATGCCCTGACCAATG
>JAHEIO010000028.1 GCA_024639325.1 Gammaproteobacteria bacterium | reverse complement strand
CGTTCCATGACCACACCGCAACCGGAAAGTTGAAAGCGGTGATAATCCCCACAACCCCCATGGGGTGCCAGGTCTCGGCCATCCGATGCCCCGTGCGCTCAGAGGGCATGGTAAGTCCGTAAAGTTGTCTTGACAGCCCGACGGCGAAGTCGCAGATGTCGATCATCTCCTGGACCTCACCGAGCCCTTCCCGGTAAATCTTTCCGGTTTCCAGCGTAACCAGCGCACCGAGATCTGCTTTGTGCGACCGCAACTCTTCGCCGAGCAGTCGGATCAGTTCCCCGCGCTTTGGCGCCGGCATCGTGCGCCAGACCCGAAAAGCAATCGCGGCTCTCTGAATTTTGGCGGAGGTCGATTTCTCATCGTCCGTGTCAACGCGCGCCATCTCGCTGCCGTCAATGGGTGAGTTCACGGCCAGGTCGCCGCGTTGGAGCAAATCTGGGTCCAACCCGATAGAGTGAGAAATCTCTATCGCCCTGCGTTGGCTCGAAGCGCTGGAATCGTTTTTCAGGCTCACGGTTTGCATGTATTCAAACCCTCCTTAATATCGTTCGAATCGATATGATGGGGTTATTTCATGTCAAATTGAATGATCATAATATACATATTGATTATACTAACTATGCAATTCAACGAACTTCTACAGCAATATGGATGATCTCGATCGTAAACTTTTGCGTGCTCTCAGTAAAAACGTACGCATCTCGATTTCGCAACTTGCCCGGGCCCTCGGCGTGTCGCGTTCCACCGCCCAGAGCCGTTTAAAGCGCCTGGAAACCAACGGAGTGATCGCAGGCTACAGAATCGAATATGGAGAAAAACTCAACCGGAATCTGATCCAGGCCCACGTGCAGATTCAAGTGGACCAGAAGCTGACCGGGCGGACGCTATCCGAGATCGATAAGATCGGAGAGGTTCGTGCACTGTATGCCGTCAGCGGTGATTATGATCTCATCGCGGTGCTCGCGGCGGAGTCCACCGAAAAACTGAGCGCCACGCTCGATGGGCTGGCCAACCTCGGGGGTGTCGAGCGGACCAACTCGCTGGTGATACTCGAGACGAAATTTGTCCGGTGACATTCACCGCCGGCTCGTTGCGGCAAATCCGCAGGGTTCATTCCGCAACGGATAATGGAAGTCGGCCTAGCCGCAACCCGGCGCGTAACAAAATGGTTGCACCCCGGCCCCGTCGATCTAGCAACGGCTTCGTCCGGCTTGGGTTTCAGGGATGCAGTCCATCCCGCACCCAAGAAATCAGCCGTCCCACTAGCGGAAGCGTTTGATAGAATCCGCCGGCGCTGTCCCAGAAATCCTGGTGCAGGACGATTTTTCCACCTTCATCAAATCGGAGATGAGTCATCCCCACCGTGTTCGAGGTTCGCGCGCTTCCCATGACGTCGAACGACATTTCGAGCTGCCATCTGACATAGGTGTCGTCGCCGCTCTGCGCGACGTCGAGAATTCGGGTTTTGATGTAGTTTGTTCTCTCTCCCGACTTTACGAGATAGTCGATCAATTCCTTGCGAGTCGACAGCGTGACAAGGGTGTCATTGAAATAAACGGTCTCCGCATAGGTTTCTGTTACGCGCTGCTCTAGGGTGTTGTCGTGGAAATTTTCGTAAACGCGGGAAAAACCCCCGATCATTTCCTGGTCGAGCGTTTTGCCCGAATCGGTCAGTGACAAATACATTGCTACGGAATCGTCGTTCGCTGTCGCGGCGCCCGAAAGCAAAACTCCCGCCATAATCGCTACTGTCGTTTTTTTCAAAGAATGCTGTCCACAATATTGAATATTTACGGTCTGAAGTTTGGGGCAGCCCGTGTTATTGCCACGTGAACAGCCCGGCGCCGCGCCTTCACGGTTTGTTCACAATTCGGGTATTAGTATTCCGCGCAGATTGCCGCATCTTTTATCCTTGCCCAACTACAAATTACCCATGCCGCTGAAACACGGCCACTCAACCCGGAGATGCAACGTTAAGCAGCTCGAATCCATGCCACGTACCGAATTGCGCGCGGCCGGATTCAGGCAGCGCACCACCCGGTCGGGGAAACTCGCTTGAAGCTCGCCGTCATCGGGGCAGGCATCTCCGGCATATACTCGGCCTACGAATTGGCGCGATGTCATGACGTTACGCTGTATGAGGCCAACGCACAGTTGGGCGGACACACCGACACTCACCATGTCACGATAAACGGCGGGGTATGTTCGGTCGATACTGGGTTTATTGTTTTCAACCAACAAAACTACCCGCTGTTCTGCAGTTTTATGGACGAACTGGGCGTGGCCTCGCAGCCTTCGCACATGAGCTTCAGCGTAAGCGACAAAAATTCGGGCCTGGAATACAATGCGACCAGCATTGGGGGCCTGATTTGTGAGCGCAGGAATCTCATTCGCCCGGGGTTCTATAGGATGCTATCGGATATTTTGAAGTTCTACAGAAACAGTCCGAGCCTTCTACATTCCGGCGACGATGATCTGACCATCGGAGAATTTCTCGATGCCAATGGGTACGGCAGTGATTTTGTACATAATCACATCATACCCATGGCAAGCGCACTTTGGTCGTCTCCCCCAGCAGCGGTGTCGCGTTTTCCCGCCCGATATTTCGTTGCATTCATGAACAACCACAGTTTGCTGCAGGTGGCGAATCGTCCGCCCTGGCGAACGATTACGGGTGGCTCGTCCACTTATGTCAAAGCATTCGAGAGACAATATTCGGGCCGTGTCAGGGTCAATTCCCCGGTAATCGAGGTCAAAAAGTCCCTCAATGGGGTGCTGGTGACCACCACGGACGATGACGTCGTTTTCGATGCGGTCGTGTTGGCGTGTCACAGCGACCAGGCCCGCGCCGTGTTAGACGAGCGCATGGTCGAACAAAGATCGATTCTGGGTGCTATCCCGTATCAGAGCAATGAAGTAACGCTGCATTCCGACGCTTCAGTAATGCCCCGCAATCAGAAGGCATGGGCCAGCTGGAACGTGGTCAGGTTTGCGGGCCGACGCGAAGACTGCGTGGTTACTTACTATATGAACCTGCTGCAAAGCATAGATGAATCCACCCCGCTGCTGGTATCACTCAACGCCGATTGCCGTATCGATAGGAACAAAATTCTGCTGCGCCGACACTATGACCATCCCGTGTATACTCCGGAATCGCTGCGCGCTCAGCGCGAAATGGCGAATGTCAACGGTCGCGACAGAATCTATTTTGCCGGGGCCTACCTGGGCTGGGGTTTCCATGAGGACGGCGTGAGGAGTGCCCGCCGGGCGATAGATGCAATCGAAAGACTGCGGGTGTCCAATGCTGCATAGTGGAATCCAGCGGGGTACTATCAATCACCTTCGGATCAAACCGAAGCGGCACTCGTTTACCTACCCCGTCTTCATGAGTTTGCTGGATGTCGATGAAATTGGGAGCATTTTCAAGCGCAGCCGGTTGTGGTCCATTGGTCGATTCAACCTGATCAGTTTCCACCGTGATGATTACATCCAAGGCGATGAGGATATATACACCGAAGTAAAGCAAAGGATTGCCGACGGCACGGGACGACGTTTCAACGGAAAGGTATATCTATTGACTCACCTTAGGTACCTCGGATTCTGTTTCAACCCGGTCAGTTTCTACTTTTGTTACGAAAAAGATCACACCCATCCGGCATTCATTTTGGCCGAAGTAAACAACACTCCCTGGAACGAACGGCACTGCTACGTTCTCGAATGCAGCAAGCATCACGGGGAACAACTGGAGTTTACTTTCCCGAAACGTTTTCACGTTTCGCCGTTCATGCCGATGGATCTGGAATACCGGTGGCGCGTTCGTCTGCGTGACGGGAGAATAGTGGTCCGGATGGCGCTTTATGAAGAAGATTCAATCTGTTTCCAGGTTGTTCTCGATCTCGCACATGAGCCGATCACCGCTTCGTCCATGAGACGGGTGCCCATCAGGTATCCGTTCATTACGATGCGGATCATTTTCCGTATTTACTGGCAAGCCCTGAGATTGTGGTTGAAACGGGTCCCCATCCACGATCATCCAAAGCATCAATTCAACGAGGTCAACTATGAGCACGATCGCTAAGAGCCAAAGATGGACAGGCCTTGGTCTGGATAACTTTTTTCGCAACACGTTGATTAATCAGCTGTCGCGGCTCAAAGATGCGCAGATCGAAATCTCCGATCCGGTGGGCACCAAAGTCATCGGTCTGGATTCATCGGACCTGAGGGTTAAGCTCGACGTCTTCGAATTGGATTTTTACCGCAAGGCTGTCACGGGTGGATCCGTGGGCGGCGCGGAGTCCTACATCCAGGGGGAATGGAATGCAGACAACCTGACCAACCTGGTACGCGTCTTCGCGCGCAATCAGGACCTGCTGGACGGTATGGAGGGAGGACTCGCTCGGCTGGCAAACAGTCTAATTCGCATTCCACATTGGTTGAGGCGTAATTCAATCCGCGGAAGCCGCAGAAATATATCCGAGCACTACGACGTCGGTAATGAATTCTTCGGAACGTTTCTGGACGAGCACGGAATGTACTCCTCGGCGACCTATCTGGATCCGGATGATTCGCTCGACCGCGCCTCTACGGAAAAAATCGATCGGATATGCAGAAAACTCGAGCTTGGAGCGTCCGACTCGTTAATCGAGATCGGTGCGGGATGGGGCGGATTCGCCTGCTATGCGGCCTCCCGGTACGGCTGCGCGGTAACTACGACAACCATATCGAAGGAGCAGTACGAAGCGGCTACGGCGCGGGTCAACGCCGCCGGCCTTGGCGACCGAGTCAAGGTGCTCATGGAAGACTACAGAAAGCTCGAAGGGAAGTTCGACAAACTGGTGTCGATAGAAATGATCGAGGCGGTCGGGCACCAGTACCTGGAGACATATCTCGCCAAGTGCTCCGGCTTGTTGAGGCCTACCGGAATGGCGCTGATCCAGGCGATAACGATAGAGGACCGGCGCTATAAACAATCCCTGCACAGCGTGGATTTCATCAAGCGCTGTATTTTTCCCGGCGCCTTCATACCCTCGGTCAGCGCAATCGTCGGCGGCGCTGGAAACGGCACGGATTTGAGGTTGATCAATTTGGAAGATCAGGGCGAAAGTTACGCGCTCACCATTGGGGCGTGGCGCCGCAAGTTCGAATCGAATCTCGCGCGGATCAGGCAGTTGGGATACAGCGAAGAATTCATACGCAGGTGGCGATTTTACCTGGCCTACTGCGAAGGCGGATTTCTCGAGAGGACAATTTCGAACGCCCAGTTCCTGTTTGCGAAACCTAAAAACCGTGGCAACCAGTGGTTGGCAATACCAAAGTGAACGTGCTCTTGAACGTCATATTTCTTCAGGTGCTTTGGTTCGGCGCCGTCCTGGGGGCTGCGAACGAAATGATGATGGCGGCGTTTGTCTGGTTTGTAATATTCTTCTTTTGGCACGCCTTGTTCAATGAACACGCCAGGCGGGATCTGGCCATCGTCCTGTTGGCAGCCCCGGTGGGTTTTGTTTTGGACAGCCTGTGGGTTCAACTCGGCTTGCTGGAATTCAGCTATGCTACTCCTCATCCCGGATTTGCGCCGTTTTGGATCGTCATGCTCTGGGCGGGCCTGGCGCTTACCGTCAATCACTCATTGCGCTGGCTCCAATTCCGCCCGCTTACGGCGGCTGTTTTATCCATGATTTCCGCGCCGCTCTCGTATTTTGCCGCCTCCCGGCTGGGCGCGGCGGAGATTATTGAACCATTGCGGCTCTATGTGCTCCTCGGCCTGAGCTGGGCTGTTTTTATCCCCTTGCTGCTCCTGTTCGCACGCAGCCTGGACAAGCCCGAAATCCTCGGTCGATCCTTGTGACCGGAGTGAGCCTGATCTCGGTTTCCGCATGCACGGCAATGCTCGTTGCCTGGGTGATCGAGCGGAAAACCAGTAATGCCGGAATCGTGGATGTGTTCTGGGCATTCGGCATGATGCTCGCGGGGGCCTACTACGCATACACCGGGTCCGCGCCGGGTTGGCTTCGCATGGTCGTGGCGGCATTGGCTGCGGGATGGTTCCTGCGCCTTGGCTTCCACATCCTGCGCCGTTTAATCAGAGAAAGCGAGGAAGACGGGCGCTACCAGGCGATGAGGGCATGGTTGGGAAATCATGCCGGCATCGGCTTCTTTGCGTTTTTCCAGCTCCAGGCGGGATTCATCGTGCTGCTTTCCCTGCCGTTTTTAGCCGTGGCCAACACGCCGGAACCCAGCGTGGTCATGGTAGTGGCGGGAATCGCGGTCGCTATAGTGGCGTTTCTGGGTGAAGCCACCGCGGACAAACAGCTCGAGGAATTCAGAGCCGATCCCCAGAACAGAGGATTGACCTGCAGACAGGGTTGGTGGCGCTATTCACGACACCCGAACTACTTCTTCGAATGGCTGCACTGGTTCGCGTATCCCATCATGGGATTTGGCGGTCCGTTCGGTTACTGGCTGTGGCTGGCCCCGCTGGGCATGCTGGCGTTTTTGATTTTCTTCACCGGCATTCCGTTTAGCGAGCAGCAGGCACTCCGATCCCGCGGCGATGATTACCGGAGATACCAGGAACAAACCAGCGCTTTTTTCCCATGGCCGCCTTCAATACGGCATGAAAATCCATGAACACAATAACGTTGGCTGAAAAGGGGCTGATCCCCGACAGCCTGATTCGGGTCGGGATCAGGCAATTGCTGCGAAAGCGCCTGTCGGACGAGTACATCGATGATCCCGATCGACGCGGTAGGCGTTATCAAACGCTTTTGCAGGACCTGAAATCCAGTCCGATCGCGATTGAAACGGCGTCAGCAAACGACCAGCATTACGAGGTCCCGGCGGAGTTCTTTCAGTACGTGCTGGGTGAAAATCTCAAGTATTCGGCCTGTTACTGGGATGAAAACACCGAGTTCCTCGGCCAGGCCGAGCAAAACATGCTGGACTTATATCTGGACAATGCCGAGATCGAGGACGGCCAGGAAATACTGGAACTGGGCTGCGGGTGGGGTTCACTGACGCTTTGGCTGGCGGAGAGGTTTCCAGCCTGCACGATCACCGCGGTATCCAACTCGACAAGCCAACGACAGCACATCGAACGTCAGGTTAAGCTTCGCGGCATCGACAACGTCTCGGTTATCAC
The DNA here is from genome assembly GCA_024639325.1 of Gammaproteobacteria bacterium. GTDB lineage: Bacteria > Pseudomonadota > Gammaproteobacteria > Arenicellales > JAANXG01 > JAHEKE01. Next base: position 36,497 of record JAHEIO010000028.1, on the reverse strand, counting down.
TTGCGACGTTAACGAGCTCTCAATTGACAAACGCTTCGACCGGATCGTTTCGGTCGAAATGTTCGAACACGTGCGAAATTATGAAACTCTATTCAACAGGATTTATAACTGGCTGAAACCTGGCGGCAAGCTGTTTGTGCACATATTTTGCCACCGTGTTCTAGCTTACCCATTCGAAAGCCAGGGCAACGACAATTGGATGGGTCGACACTTTTTTAGCGGAGGTCTGATGCCCGCCCGCGACACTCTCCTCCATTTTCAGGATGTGTTGACCGTCGAACGCCAATGGGACTACTCGGGGGAGCACTATCGGAGGACCGCCGAGGCTTGGCTGTCGAATCTGGATCAATTCAGAAAGCCGATATCCGATTTGTTCAACCGTGTATACGGTGCCGGCAATGGACATTTATGGGTACAACGATGGAGAATGTTCTTCATGGCCTGCTCCGAGCTGTTCGGCTTCGATGATGGAGAACAATGGATGGTTGCGCACTATCGTTTCGTGAAAGATTCGGATGGCTAGCCTCGGTAAGAAGGGATTACAGCACAAACTGACGAGAGTTTTTCTGCTGCAGGCCGTGCTCATCAGCGCGGCGATCGCGTTGGGAATATTCATCTCGGCGAAAATATTCGAGAACGTGCTGGTGCAGGAAGCCCTCGAAGGCGAAGCGGACCACTTTTGGGATCGCTTTGAAAGTGACGACGCAGCCGCCCGCCCCGACACCCTGAACCTGCTGGGTTATCTGGCGGTTGGCAACGATTTCACGGAAGTTCCCCCGCAGCTGAAAGACCTTCTGCCCGGTTACAGACGAGTCCCTATGGACGGCAACGAACCTCTAGTCTACATCGAAGATCGGGGCAACGCCCGGCTGTTTCTTGTTTTCGATGAGGAGCAGGTGTCCGGTCTGGCTTTTTACTTCGGTATCGTACCCCTCAGCCTGGCACTCATTGTGATCTATCTGCTGAGTTGGTTTTCCTATCGCCTATCCCGGCGGGCCGTATCGCCCGTAGTGCGCCTGGCGGAAAAAGTGCAGTCTTTTGACTTCAAAAAGAATCGACTGAGCGATCTCGACCTCGACGAATTCAGGACCGCCTCCGACGAAGAAGTTGCCAAACTGGTAGAAGCCATCGACCTGTTTACCGAGCGCGTGGAGCGTTTCATCGAGCGGGAGAAGGATTTTACCCGTGATGCCAGCCATGAACTGCGCACTCCCCTAGCCGTAATCAAGAGCTCGACCGCGCTGCTGGACAAACGCGGAGACTGGCAGGCTAATGAAGCGAGGGCTCTCGATCTGATCAAGCGCACGACGTCCGACATGGGGTCGCTGATCGAAACGCTGCTGCTCCTGGCAAGAGAAGAGAGCGACCCCCTGCCGGCGGAAGACATACTGGTGAATGACCTGCTGTCGAACATTACGTACCAGATGGAACAGGCGTTCGGGAACACACGGATCAAGACGACACTCGAGGAGAAGTGCCTGTTGTCGGTAAGTGCGCCTGAACGCGTGCTGAACATCCTGTTTTCGAATCTGCTTCGGAACGCGTTCTCCTACACCCGGCATGGGGAAATCACCGTGACTATCGACGACGCATCGGTCACCATCCGCGACAGCGGTGTCGGCATGGAGGAAAAGGTCCTCGAAAACGTATACAAACCGTTCTTCAGGGGTCAATCGGATGCCCAGGGTCATGGCCTGGGCCTGTCCATCGTCAAGCGATTTTGTAACCGATTCGGGTGGACGCTCAGGATAGCCAGCAAGCCCGGCCATGGCACCGAGGCTTGCGTTCTATTTCCGGGTGGTCGGCGTATGGGTCAGAAAAGAAGTCAATCTGCGTCCTCCGGTGCAGCAAGTCGGTAACCGATCCCCTGTCTGGTCTCGAGCAACTGAACGTCGTAGGGTTTGTCGATTGCCTTGCGCAGTTTGTATAGATGGCTTCGCAACGTGTCGCTATCGGGCACGAAATCGCCCCATAGCTCATGTTCCATCTGCTCGCGTGTAACGAGCTTGGGGCATTCGCGCATGAGTATTCGCAGTATTCTCAGGCAGGTTGGGGACAGCTGGATGCGATCCTTGCCCCGCGTCACCTGCATAGAACGGGTATTGAACTCCAGGTCGTGAACCTGATAGACGGCGCTGTCCAGCTCACCCCGCTGGCGTCGTATCAAAGCCAGAACACGGGCCTCGAGTTCCGGCATATCGAAGGGCTTGACCAGGTAATCATCCGCACCCGTACTGAAACCTCTGAGCTTGTCGTCCAGCTGATCGCGGGCGGTCAGCATCAATACCGGGGTTGCAAGGTGAGCGTCCTGCCGAAGTCGGGTGCAGATTTCGAAGCCGTCAATGCCCGGTAACGCAATGTCCAATATGATAGCGTCATAGAGATTGGTGGTTGCGAGATGCATGCCGGACAATCCGTCATAGGCAAAATCGACATTGATACCACAACTCTCAAGATAGTTGCCGACGGCTTCGGCCAGATTCTTGTGATCCTCGACCAGGAGGACCGTTGTGTTCTCTGTAGACATTATTTCAAGTCCTCAGCAACTCCCACGTCAACAAGCTGTTTTCGGAGGCGTTCTACCCGCCTGCGATTAACTCCCAGATCACTGTAACCGAAGCGTGAAGAAGATCTGACCAACACAACGCCGGTTGATCCGTCTAAGCCGAGTTCGAGGTCGTCCACGAAACCGAAAACCTTGCTGCGACACTCCGCGTGAAGATAGTATTTCGATTCACTGACAATTCGCGTCCGCGGCAGTGTGGACACGGCCTCGCGGACTGCGGACCAGCCCTCGGCGCGCTCTACCGTGAGTGTAAACGGTGCGATGTAGTGCGGATCGTCCGGATCCACACTGGATACGCAATTCGGGGATGACGGGCACGGCGCCGGTTTGAATCCATAACCCTCGGCATCCGCACCTGATCCACCGTTGCACAGCGCCATCAGGACTATACCGGAAATTGAAATACGGGCCCAACCTGATCGGTCCACGTTCTTTTCATTAACCTGTCTAATTGAAAACACCAGCGGTGAAGATTGCGCGGCTCGGCGTGAATGGTTCGTGAATGCTATCGGCTTCGCCGGTCACATCGCAGTCACATGAAATCCCGGGCCGTGAAGATTTTACAAGCGTGAAGCATATCATCGATGCCAATGAGTTCACACTGCACAAAACCTGCCCGACACAATTCAAACCGCCTGACTTCCGCACGCACGGTGCGGCATTCGGCACTTACGGAGCGCCATCACTGGCTAAAGGGGCTCACCGGGACGACATGGCACGGGAACGATGTGGTCGCACCCCGAATGCTCACAGAATCTGACTGAGGAACTCCTTCGTTCGCGGATCCTTGGCGTCGTTGAAGAAAGTGCGGGGTGGACCGTGTTCCACGATGACGCCGCGATCGGTGAAGTAGATGTGGTCGGCCAGCTCCCGTGCAAAGCCCATTTCGTGCGTAACCAGAATACAGGTCATGCCTTCCTGGGCCAATTCTTTGATCGTCACCAGCACCTCCTTGACGGTCTCCGGGTCAAGCGCCGCCGTGACCTCGTCGAACAGCATGACGTCCGGCTGCATGGCGAGGGACCTCGCAATTGCCACCCGCTGCTGCTGCCCGCCGGACAGTTCCCCGGGGTAGCTGTCTTCCTTGCCCTCAAGGCGCACTTTCTTGATCAAAGCGCGTGCCCGCTGCTCCACTTCCGCACGGGGTTCCTTGAGCACCAGAACCGGCGCCATCATGACGTTCTGCAGCGCGGTCTTGTGGGGAAACAGGTTGTATTGCTGAAACACCATGCCGACCTTCTTGCGCAGCTCGAGCTTGTCCAGCTTTTCATCGTGTACTTCCTGTCCCTCAACGGTGATGGACCCTGAATTGATGTCATTCAAGCCGTTTACACATCGAATCAGCGTGGATTTCCCGGAACCCGAAGGGCCGATGATGCAGATCACCTCCCCTTTCATGACGTCGAGGGATAGCCCTTTCAGAACCTCGAGTGCCCCGAACGATTTGTATACGTCCTTTATAGATACGATAGGCTGCGTCGAATCCCAGTTGTTTTCAGTCATTGTCCACTCCGCTCACAGTTTCACGGCATAGCGCTTTTCAAGTGAGATGGTCAATCTCGCGATGGGGTAGCAGTAGGCGAAGAAGATAACCAGGCAGAATCCGTAGAACGGCATGAGCAGTTCGGGGTGGTTGTCCTCCGACTCCATCGCCTGTCGTGAAAGCGTGACGATTTCTTCGACGCCCAACAACGAAACCAGCGGCGTCGCCATGGCCAGAATCGCGTACCAGTTCATCCAGGGCGGAATCATTCTCTTGAAACACTGCGGCAGGATGATCCGCCACAGCGTCTGCCCCCGGGAAAAAGCCAGGGATTCCGCGGCTTCCCATTGTCCCGTCGGCACCGACTGTATGGCACCCCTGACCACTTCCGAAATATTCGCCATGATCGGCAACGACAGACCGACCACCGCCTTGACCCAGTCGGGAATGGGAATGACGGTGTCGCCGATCTCGATCTGGAAAGGAAAAGCCAGCATTACGATGAACAACAGCACCAACCAGGGTGAATTGCGGAATGCCTGCGTGATCGCCCAGGCTACCTTTCGAATCCATTTCTTTGGGGAGATCTGCCACAAGCCCAGCGCCACTCCGGCCAGGGTTCCGATCAGCATGGTCAGAAAACTGATCAGAAGATTGAGCGCGAAACCGCTGGTCACGAGATACGGCATCCAGCGCCAAAGCGCATCCCATGCCTCGGCCTGGGTATAGTTGGATTGCGCGGACACTACCAGCGGCCACAGAGCCGCCGCGCACAGCGCCGCCAACAGATAGTAGGGCGGAACGGAACCGACCCAACGGCTGAACCGAAGATCCTCGGCTTCACCTGCCGGACGGCCCCTGAAGGGAAGCAACACCGGAAGATCGGTGGCGGCTTCGCTGTTTATTCCGGGGATTGAGATTCTGGCACCCATCGTCAGGCTCCGTAACCGGGAATTTGCATGCCACGCTCCCAGCGATTCATTCCGAGCACCAGAATGCCCACCAGCCCGATATACACGACAAACATCAATACCATGCAGGCGTTCTGCGCCGTGGAATAGTCATTGTAGATACTGACCAGCTGATACAACAGTTCGGGCACGGCGATGACTATCGCCTGGGTGGTCGTCTTGACCAGGTTGACGAGATTATTGTTCAACGCCGGCAGGCTCACCCTGAAAGCCAGCGGCAGAATCACGTAGATGTAGGTCTGCAGATGGCTCATTCCGAGTGATTCAGACGCTTCGATGGTTGATTCCGGCACCGCCTCGATGCCCGACCGGAAGATCTCGACGTTGAAGGCGCCGGCAAAAAACGACAGGGATATGATCGCCCAGCCCACATTGGAGATTACCGGCTGCTCTAGCCAGCCGTCGGGCGAATAGGTCGGCGTGAACTGGCCCAGTGCAAAATAGAAAAAAAGCAGCTGGATCAGCGGCGGTGTGTTTCGGAAAAACTGGACGTAGCCCTGCACCAGAAGTCGCGCCCAGACATGGTGGCTTCTCTGCAGCCAGGCCCCCACGACGCCGATAACGACGCTCAAAATCACGCAGACCACCGACAACTGGATGGTCATCCAGAAGCCGTCGAGCACCCGCTCGCCTACCCCGGGGTCATAGATATAGATAAAGTTCCATTTTGGGTGGGTCTCGGCGAGCTGCCTAAAAAACTCCCGGATCGATTCGATCATGGCATCAGACATAAGGGGCGCAAAGCACCCCTATCGTCATGTCAAAGCCTTATTCAGCAAGCCAGTCCTTGAACCGCTCGTTCTGATTCTGCAGATAAGCCGTGGGCTGAATTCCCCACTTTTTCTCCAGTTCGATCAACCGCCCCGACTGGTGCCAGTTGAAAGTCATGCCGGACATGAACTGGCCAAAGGCGCAGTTCAGTTCACCAATGGGCACGGCGAGACCCCAGGGGTTGTCGTCCTCGGAAGCCAGCGGCATTTCGAAATCGTTCCAGTTGCCGGATGCCAGATCCGACATGATCGATGAATCATCGTAGACCCAGGCGATGCACTTCTTGTCTCGCAATGCTTGCTTGGCCTCGGCGTTGCCGGTGAACGCTACGACCTCGGCGCCATAACGCTCGGCCACGATCTTGTTGTAAAACGCGCCCTGCTTGCCGCAGACCGGCTTTCCCTTGAGTTCATCCCACTGCTTGATGCCCACGGCCTTGGGAGCCAACACGTTGGTACCCGAGGTGTAGTAGTTGGGCTGGGTGATCCCAACGAGCTTGCGTCGGTCCGGACGGTCTGACATGGTGGCGATCATCATGTGGATCTTGCCCTGCTCCAAAAACTGCATGCGGTTGGAAGACTGAACTGCCACCACTTCCAGGTCCACGCCGAGTGCATCCGCGACGTCCTGCGCCAAGTCGACCTCCATTCCGACGATATTCCCGTTCTCGTCCCGGTAGCCCCAGGGCTTGTAGTCGGCCTTGACTCCTACGATGATTTTGCCGCCACTCATGATTTTATTGAAAACATCGTTGGTGCACTGGTCTGCTTGCACTGGCATCGCTGAGGTCGAAGCCAGTGCGGTCCCCAGCAAACCGGTGGTGATCGCTTTCTTTAGCATTGTTTCTGTCCTCCAATGGTTGATACGCAAGTGTATCAGACCACATTTCGCGGTTGTTACCAATAACGTCATGGGATTTGCAGAACTTTGGTACATTCGACAACAAGATCGATAAGAGATAGAACAATCACGACCGTGCCGCCGCATTATGCGGGTTAGTCGGGTTTCCCCTTCTCGGACAGCCATATCCCTACCAGGACCGCGCAAAGCGCTATGGCGTGATACCTCTCGAACGATTCACCCAGCAGGATCACCGCGAGCAGGGAGGCAAACACGGGGACCAGATTAACGAATACACCGGCGCGTCCGGGTCCGATCAGCTCCACGCCCCGGATAAAGAATATCTGGGCGAGAAATGACGGAAACAGGATTACCAGCACGACCACGATCCAGCCGGTCAGCGTCGGCCATTGACTCTGCCCGGTCACCAGCTCGGCGACGACAAGGGGGATAGACGCAAGAAACGCCGCTCCGGCGATCGCCGTGAAGAAGGCCATAGGAGATACCTGCGGCCGCTTGACCAACCCCACGGCATATCCAGCATAGAGCAGGCAGGCGAGCACCATCAGCGCGTCGCCCCGGCCGATGATCATGGAAGCCATTCGCTCGAAGCTCCCCTCCAACGCAACGAAGCCGACCCCCAGCATGGTCAGTACGACGCCGGCGATCTGCATCGGTGCCACCGGGGTCCGGTAGGCGAAATACGCACCGATGATTACGAACACGGGGATCGAGCCCTGGATGATGCCGATATTTATCGCCTTGGTGTAGTGCGCCGCGACGTAGAACAACGCATTGAAAACGGTGAAGCCCAGTCCACCCATGGTGCCGATGAACAACAGGTTCTGCTTCAGTACCGGCCAGTCCTCTCTGATGTACCGGTTGGCGAAGAGAGCAATCAGGAGCAGCACTCCCATCCATCTGAAGGTGACCAGGAGCATGGGCGAGATCTCGCCCACGGCGAGCCGCCCGAACACGGCGTTGCCGCCCCAGCACAGCGCGGTCATGGTAAGCAGCAGATAGGCTCGAGGATTTGCCGCTGCGGGTTGGTGCCTCATCAATGGATAGTAGCGTCGTACACTCCTGTTTCGCTAGACTGGCGCGCTCTGATCAATTTTGTGACCCATTGCTCATGACGACAATTCTATGGCTCAGGGCGGAGACCAAGCCCCAGGAAGCCCGCAGCGCGATTGCGCCGGACCATGCCCGATCACTCATAGCCCACGGTTTCGAGGTCCGGGTGGAACGATCGCGCCAGCGCGCCATCCCGGATGAGAGCTACGCGGCGGCAGGCTGCATACTGGTCGAAGCCGGCAGCTGGGTCCAGGCGCCGAAAGATGCTTTCATTATTGGGGTCAAAGACTTACCTGATGATGCTCAGCCATTACATCACCGGCATATCTACTTTGGCCACGCTTACAAGGAACAGCGAGGATGGCAATCGCTGTTGCGCCGGTTCAAGGACGGGAACGGCAAACTATACGATATCGAGTATCTGGTCGACGGTTCGGGCAGACGCGTGGCCGCATTTGGATACTGGGCCGGTTTCACCGGCTGTGCCGTCGGCGTCAAGGTTTGGACAGGCCAGCAGCTTGGACGCGACCCGGTAGTGCCTTCGATCCTACCCTACCCGGGACGGGACCAACTGCTCGATGAATTGGAACGGCAACTTGCCGAAGCTGCGGCGGCAGTCGGCCGCAAGCCGAACCTGATCGTAGTCGGAGCCGCGGGCCGGGTGGGAACGGGCGCGTGTGACCTCGCGGAAGGTGTCGGACTGGACGTTACCCGCTGGGACATCGAGGAGACCGCGCGCGGCGGCCCCTTCGACGAGATCCTCGAGCACGATCTGTTTGTGAACTGCGTGTTGGTCGATCGCAAGATCGCGCCTTTCGTTACCATGGAAACGCTGACCAAAGGGACTAGGCGCCTGTCCGTTATTTCGGATGTCAGCTGTGATCCAGGCGAATATAATCCCGTCCCCGTTTACAGCAAAGCCACCACGTTCACCGATCCCGCGATTCGCGTCATAGATTCGCCGCCGCTGGATGTAACGGCCATAGATCATTTGCCATCGATGCTGCCGGTGGAAGCAACCGAAGATTTCGGTAACCAGCTGCTTCCCCACCTGCTCGAGTTAGGCACCGATCCCACGGGAGTGTGGCGGCGCGCGCTCGACGTGTTCCAAGAAAAAACGCTCAACATAAGACCATCAAAAAGTTGACCCGGAGGATTGACTATGCAAACCGTACACTGGCTCGGTACCGGACTTTCGACCGTTCCGGGCATCCGCAGACTGGCGCAGGGCGATTTGCCCCTGGTGTTGTGGAACCGAACGGTCAACAAGGCCGAACAAGCCGTCTCGGGAATCCACAAACAAGTTGGCATCAGACAACTCGATCTGGATGCGCTGAGCGACGAGGTTCAGGCGGGGGATATACTGGTATCCATGCTGCCGGGCGACTGGCACGTCAGGATCGCGGAGCTGTCGCTGGCCAAAGATGCGCATTTCGTATCCAGTTCATACATTTCACCGGAAATGCAGGCACTCGACGGCCGCGCCCGGGAAAAGGGATTGTGCCTGGTCAATGAGGTTGGTCTCGACCCGGGCATCGATCACCTGATGGCGCATTCTTTGGTCCATGATTACCGCAACTCCAGCGCATACTCGCCGGGCAACCAGGTCTTCTTTCGCTCCTACTGCGGCGGCTTTCCCAGCATCCCCAACGATTTCCGGTACAAGTTCAGCTGGTCACCGTTGGGCGTGCTGAAGGCACTCCGGTCGCCCTCCCGCAGTATTCGGGATGGGGAAACGGTCGACGTCCAGCGTCCCTGGCATGCGATCGACGACTACCTGGCCAGCCTGCCCGGCGGCCGCAAGGAGGCGTTCGAGGCGTACCCGAATCGAGACGCCGTTCCCTTCATCGCCGCCTACGGGTTCGACCCGAGCTGGGACGTGCGGCAATTCGTCCGCGGTACCCTGCGCCTGAGCGGGTGGGCGGATGCATGGAAAGAGATATTCGAGGAGATCGAAACCCTGCAGGGCGCCGCCGGTGATAAGCGGCTTCAACAGATGAGTGACGAGCTCTGGAATAATCAGGCCTACGATCCCGATGAACCCGACCGAGTCGTGCTCTGCGTGGAACTCGAAGCCAGGGCCCACGGGCGCGCTGTCTGGCACCAGAGCTATGCCATCGACGCGCTGGGTAACGAGAACGGTACGGCAATGGCAAGACTGGTCTCCCTTACGGTCAGCCTGGCAATCGAAGCGGTCGCGGCGGGAAAAATCCCACCCGGAGTATCGTCGGCACCGAGCGACGAAGATATCGTGAAGGACTGGTTCTCCACGCTGCAAGTGCTGGGCGAGCGAGTAGAGAGGATTGATCACCTGGCCTAGAGCGCTCTGAACTTAACGGCAATGCCCAGTCTAAAGCCACTACTAGGACATCCCTGGAGATCCCGCACCGAACCATGGCAAATCCCGCCTTTTTTGCGAAAGCAGCGTCATTTTGCGCGTTTCCGGAACAATTGCACCCCGTATGCCGGGAATACCTTGACCTGTTCATGGCCGGGGAGACCTCGGTTCACACGCCGGCTTATGCGTGCAACATGGTCGATTCCTCCCTCATCCCCATGGTGGAGTGCCTGCTCGACACTTACGCGCACGGTATCCTGATGATTCCGTTCATTCAGTAGCGCATGCCGGAGCGCATAATCGGCCAAATCATCTCGCCTGAATTTCTTCCCACCAACAACAATCGCGAGGGTCTTTCCATTTTGAACTATCTGCATTGCCGCGACTCTTTTTCAGCCACTTTGAATCGGACTGTCGACGGGGGAAACGCCAACATACCAATGACGCTCACAGGCGGTTTTAGACAAGAGTGATTTGGCTCACTCGCAATAACGCGGTCAATGAACTTTGTAGATCGGGTGGCCCTTCGCCAACCAGTCATGCATGTGGCCCTTGAGATCCAGAACGCCGCTAAACCCGTTCTGCTTCATCAGCATACCCACGAAATGCGCCCTTGGCCCGACCTCGCAATAGACGACGATCTCCTTGTTGCGAAACGGCATGAGTTCTTGTGCGCGGGTTGCAAGATCGGAAACGGGGATGTTCATTGCGCCTGGTATGTGTCCCCGCGTAAATTCCTCCGGCGTCCGCACATCGAGGATAAACGGCGCATTTCCGTTTTCTATTCGATCGATCAGCGCCCGGGACGTGATGGTGTCCCCGGCAAACACCGGTGCGGAAATGTATAGCAGGAGGAAACAGGTCGTGACAAGCGGGCCCGCTTTAGCGCAATTTTTCACTGAGATTGATTCTGCTTTACCAGACGTTCACGGTGAAAAATATACAATCCGGCAAATATAATCAACGACGCGCCCATCAGTGTCCAGCGATCCGGAATTTCGTCGAACAGGATATAACCAGACAACACTGCCCAGACCAGCGTGGTGTAGTTGAAAGGGGCGACGACGGACGCCTGCGCACACTGAAAACCGCGGATAAAGCAAAGGTGGCCGACGCATCCCGCAAGCCCCAGACCCGCGAACAAAGGCCATTGAGGGGCAGGAACGGGCTGCCAGTTGAACGGGACCAGCAGCGACATGACAAGCGCACCGACCAGGCCGGTATAGAACAGCGACGTCATCGAGCCGTCGTGCACCCGAACGCCGCGTGTAAAAATCTGATACAGAGCGTGTGACAGCGCTGCCGCGATCAGAAACACCATACTCCACTCCATCTCGATTATGCCCGGACGCACCACCACCATAGCCCCAGCGAAGCCGATCGCGATCCCCACCCAGCGCCGCATGCCCACCCTTTCACCGAGCATCGGAATCGCAAGAACCGTGACGAATATCGGAGATAGAAACATTAGAGTTGTTGCGGTAGCCAGCGGCAGGAACTGAAGCCCGGTAAAGAACAGAGATGTGGTCGCCAGCATCAGACAGGAACGCCATATCTGAAACTTGATCGACCTGCTCTTTACCTGCGCCGCTCGCTTTTTTCCCAGTAACGCCGTAACGATGACAATGTGGAAGAAAAATCGCGCCCACACCACCTGGATAAGGGGGTATTCCTGCATCAGGTATTTCGCCAGGGTGTCAAGACTGACGAACCACAGCATGGCGAACATCACCCAGATTACTCCCGCCAGGGGCTTATCCGAGGCATCCTGCGGCGAAGGCTGCATCGGTCTAGCGGCGCGGGCCCACCGGCTGGTCAGGCCAAGGAATCGATTTCAGCAATCGCGCAACTACAGCATGCATGTCATATTCAACATATTGCCCTGTTCGGCCCCAATCTTAATCGGCGACAAGACTTACGCAATGCCTGCTTAGTTCAGTGTTCCGTCATTGCGAACGAAGTGAAGCAATCCAGCACTATTGTCATATAAGAACTTCTGGATTGCTAGGTCCTACCGCGCTTCGCTCGCAGCTTCGGCACGCTCATCGCAATGACACAATTAATCAGAGCTTCCTCAGATTTTCCAGCGGCAGCATCCTGCGCTGGTCCGGGATATCTGTTCAATTGGGATGCGCGTGTGTATTCTACCGTTAAATAAAATCGATAAACACATTAGCTAAATCATATATCCAATTGTTTTTGCTCTGTTTTTATAGTAGTGATTACGCTGCAATCCGCTCTATAGGCAACGCTGGAGCGGATGTCCACCGCCGGGATCGCGGAGTGCCCGCTTGAAGATACTGGTAATCAGGCTGAAGCAAATCGGCGATGCGCTGATCTCACTACCGGTGTGCAAAAGTCTCCGATCCACGCTGCCGGATGCGCAGATCGACTATCTGGTCTATGAGCACATCGCGCCGCTCTTCCTTCACCATCCGGCCGTTGACAACGTATTGACCATTTCTCCGGAAGAACGCAGGAACCGGTGGAAGTACTTTCTCAAGATGCGCGAGTTACGCAGGGCGCGCTACGACCTCGTAATCGACCTGCTGACCGTTCCCGTTACCGCATTGATGACCCGGTATTCCGCCGCACCGCTCCAGTTGGGTTTCGACAAGGGCAAATGGCGATCGAAGCTGTACAAGACATCGGTACCTCATCCTGGAGCAGGAGGCAGTCTCGATGCCAAGCTGTCAATCCTCACGGGACTGCCGTTCGAAGTGAACCGGGTGCGCAGTTTCGAAATCGTTTTGAAGGACGAGGAATTGAGCGATATGAGAGCAAGAATGACAGCCCAGAACCTGTCACCGGATAAGCCCACCCTGCTATTTTCCCCGATCAGCCGGCTGGGTTCAAAGAATTGGCCGGGAGATTTTTTCACGGAACTGATCAATCATTGCCTGACGCATTTCGATATTCAAGGGATCATGATCTGGGGCCCTGGCGAGCGGGAAGATGTTCTTGCACTCGGCCGCAGGATCGATGTTCCCACGCGGATATCTACTTCGATCGAAACCCGAAGCTTACGCGAGCTGGCGGCACTGTCGCGACTGTGCACCCTGTTTATAGGCAATGACAGCGGTCCCCGACACGTCGCCGAAGCGAGCGGTATCCCCACGTTTACCATCTTCTCCCCGCCCATAAGCAAATTCGCCTGGATTCCGCACAGGGGACCCAGGCATCGGGGAGTCGACATGTGCGACGCGCTCGATATCGATGAGCGGACTTGGCATCAGCGCGTGGGTGAATTCCGGCAAAATCAGCATTTCTTCTATCGCAAAATCACGCCCGAAATCGTAATAAAGCGGCTGCAGCCCATGCTCGCAGAACTGATAACGGGGCATTCAACATGACCATCGGTGTGGGCGGTTCAACGACGCGGAAGGAACTTGCGGGGCTCCGGAATATGGCCGCGGATGCGGTCGATATCGGAATACCGGAGTTCGAGAACCGCCTCGAGCGCGCACGCGATCTGATGAAGCGCGAGGGCCTACACTGCATCTACGTCAATGCCGGCACCAACCTGTATTATTTTACCGGCACCCGATGGCACCCGAGTGAACGAATGGTCGGAGTTCTGATCCCGCAGACTGGCGACATTACCTACATTGCACCCGCGTTCGAACGAGACACGCTGCGCGACTTCATGCGTATCGAGGGCGATGTCCGGTGCTGGCAAGAGCACGAAAGCCCTTATGCGTTGCTGCATGGGGTCGTGTCGGAGCTGGGCATCACGTCGGCCGCGCTTGGCATTGATGAATCCACGCCCTTCTTCATGTACGACGGCATCCGCACAGCCAGCCCCTCGATGCGCATCCGCAGCGCCCAGCCGGTTACGCAGGGCTGCCGGATGTTGAAATCGCGGCCCGAGATCGCGCTCCTCCAATACGCCAAGGACATGACAATGGAGGTCCACAAAGCTGCCGCACGGGTCCTGAAGCGGGGCGTTACCACAACGGAAGTCAACGAATTCATCGACCAGGCACATCGAACAGTTGGTGCGCCCGAGGGATCCAGTTTTTGCATCGTGCTCTTCGGGGAAGCGACCGCCTACCCCCATGGCGTAAAACATCCGCAGGTGCTCGAATTTGGCGATATGGTGCTGATAGACACGGGCTGCCGGTTACACGGCTACAACTCCGATATCACTCGCTCATACGTGTACGGCGAACCCAACGCCAGACAAAGGTCGGTATGGGATATCGAAAAGGCGGCGCAGGCCGAGGCTTTTCGGGCCGCGAAACCGGGGTCGTCCTGCTCGTCCGTCGATCTGGCGGCAAGGAGCTATCTGGAGTACCAGGGCTTCGGGCCCGAATACGAGCTACCCGGACTGCCCCATCGAACCGGGCACGGCATCGGACTGGATATCCATGAAGGTCCTAACCTGGTCCGCAACGACAACACGCCTCTGCAAGCCGGAATGTGCTTTAGCAACGAGCCGATGATCTGTATACCGGGTGAATTCGGCATTCGACACGAGGATCACTTCTACATGACCCGCGACGGACCCGAGTGGTTCACCCAACCCGCCCGTTCCATCGACGATCCGTTCGGTTGAAACGAATACGCCGAAACCGATTAGCATCAATAAAATCAGAGAATTACGCCACCTCTCGCCGATTGACAAACGTCAAGGCGGCGCTCCTCCCAAGTTGTTTAAATTGCGCGAGCCCGCGGTGAGATCATCGCCCAAGGCCCAAATCACAGTCACCGCTCTTTTGACAGGAGGATAGAGAATGACAGACAACGCGAGCCAATCCTCGAGTGCCAATCCGACCAACCCCTCCGACGAAAAGTACGAGCGCATCCCGGGGATGCAATCATTACTGGACAATCCTTTCCTGCTCCTTTTCATCGGCGTCGCTATGCCCACGGTTTTTTACCTCATCTGGGGCATCATGGAAATCGTAACTTTGCCTGTCGCACCATAGTTGAACACAGACTAGGAGGTTTTCTATGACTTCATATATGCCCCCGGCCGAACGCATTTGGTGGAAAATGCCCGTGGGCCGGCAAGAACTGGTATGGATCGCCATATCACTCGTCTGGTGTTTGATCATGTTTCTGATGATGCCGTACTGGCATATCTACGGTAAACAAAACCCGGCAACTGAGGCCTATCAAACGACGCCGGCGAAATTCGGTGCCAGGGTCCAGGAGATGGTCGAACAATATCAGGTCAGGGAAGAATCAGGGATTCCCGTTGTCAAGCCCCCTGCCGGAAGTGACATCTATATGCTGGGCCGGCTGTGGCAATGGTATCCAATCTTCGAACTGGAGAAGGACCAAAGCTATAGACTGCATTTGTCCTCCATGGATTGGCAGCACGGTTTCTCGCTGCAGCCGATCAACGTCAATCTGCAAGTCGTGCCTGGGTATGAAATGGTATTACAGATAACCCCCGATCAAGCGGGCGAATATGGGGTTGTCTGCAATGAATACTGTGGTATTGGCCACCATCTGATGGTCGGCAGAATCTACGTCGGGGAGTAAATAGCCATGGCAGAATTTCGTACATGTCCGGATTCTGGATTCTATTTTCACAAGTCCGCCGAAAGCCTGATGAAGGTGAATGCGGTGCTTGGGGTCGTCTTCCTGCTGGTAGCTGGTGTCCTGGCCGTGGGAGTAGTTCTGACTCGCTGGCAGGAGGTGCATCTGCTGTCCGCTGAGGCGTTCTACATGGGCCTCACTGCGCATGGCATCAACGCACTCATCTTCTGGATCATTTTCTTCGAGATGGCGATCCTGCATTTCGCCTCCTCTACCCTGCTCAGGTGCCGTCTGGCGACGCCTGCCTGGGCTTGGATTGGATTCATCCTGATGGTTATCGGCGCGGTCATGAATAACGTGGCCGTATTCCAAGGCAACTCGAGCGTGATGATGACGTCTTACGCGCCGATGCAGGCGGCTCCGCACTTCTACCTCGGACTCATCCTGTTTGCGGTCGGTGCGCTGCTGCAGGTATTCGTCTTCTTTGGCACCCTGGTGGTTGCCCACCAGGAGAAAACTTACGAAGGCTCTGTTCCGCTGGTCACCTTTGGTGCGATAACCGCGGCCATCATCGCCGTGTTCACCATCGCTTCCGGGGCAATCATATTGATCCCCACATTCCTGTGGTCGATCGGTTATATCAGCCACATAGACGCCGAGATGTACCGGATCGTGTGGTGGGGCTTGGGACATTCATCCCAGCAGGTCAACGTTGCAGCACACGTGTCGGTCTGGTACCTGCTAGCCGGAGTCCTTTTTGGGGCACGACCCATGTCGGAGAAGGTCAGCCGCATGGCATTTCTACTTTACATCTTATTCCTGCAGCTGGCTTGCGCTCACCACATCCTGGTGGACCCCGGGGTCAGTACGGAGTGGAGAATATTCAACACCAGCTACGCGATGTATTTGGCCGTACTGGCCAGCATGATCCATGGCCTGACCGTTCCGGGTTCAATCGAGGTCGCGCAGCGCAAAAAAGGCCTGACCAACGGGATATTCGAATGGCTACGCAAGGCGCCCTGGGACAACCCGGTTTTTTCCGGTATGTTTATTTCGCTACTGGTTTTCGGGTTCATTGGCGGCATCACCGGTGTCGTAATGGGAACGTTGCAGATCAACCTGATCATCCACAACACCATATATGTTCCCGCACACTTCCACGCAACGGTGGCCGTTGGAACCACGCTGGCGTTCATGGCGCTGACCTATCTGCTCATACCCGTCCTTTTCCGGCGTGAGATGATCTTTCCCAAACTCGCCAAGCTGCAGCCGTACATCTTTGGCGGCGGCATGACCATCCTGATCCTGTTCATGCTCGGCGCCGGAACACTTGGCGTGTCACGCCGGCACTGGGATATGGATTTCACCGGAGCGGCGCTCGGCTTCGAATATCCCGGTATGGCCTATACGCTGATGGCTATTGCGGCGATAGGCGGGCTTTTGGCCATTGTCGGCGGCGCGATCTACCTGCTCGTAGCGGTAGGGTCGTTGATGTTCGGGAAAAAACTGGAGCCGTCGGCCGGCTTCCTGCAAAGCTTCCTGGGTAAATCACTCGCCGCATCCGTGTACAACACCAACCGTCCGGAGACGCTGCCGATGGCACCGAAGCTGAGCGTGGAGGAACACGGTTCGAGCGGCTTCGAGGCACCGGGCACTTTTGCGCTGGCGATGGTACTTCTGGTTTCGTTTGTGGTTTATTACTTCATCAACTGGAAGTACCTGGCTTCCGTCTGGCCGCTGGGCTGAGCAACGATATCGGAGCGGATTGTATTTCGACCCGCTCCGGCAGCGCAGACCAGAATCACTATGCGAAGGTTTCTCTAAAAATGGTTAAGCAGTTAGTTGATCTGTTCAAGGTTCGCATAGGCATATTAATGTCCATCACCGCAGTAGTGGCACTTGCGGTGACACCCGGCCGCCCTGTGGCTGTGTGGGAATCGGCAGTTCTCTTTCTTTCAGTATTGCTGGCTTCCAGCAGCGCCGGCGCCTTCAACCAGTACTTCGAGACGGATCTTGATTCGCGTATGCGGCGAACCCGAAATCGACCGTTCGTGACGGGTTCGTTCGTCCACAATGCCTGGTGGCTCCTGCCGATCGCCCTCCTTCTCGTCGTTGGCGTCGGTGCCGCCGCTCTCATGCTGAACGACATGGCGGGTTTGTACGTATTTCTCGGTGCATTCTTCTATGCCGTGGTATACACGATCTGGCTAAAACGCCGCACCTGGTTGAACATCGTCATCGGGGGTGCGTCGGGCAGCTTTGCGGTATTGGCGGGAGCGGCGGTGGTTGATCCACAGCTTGGCCCGGTTCCGATGCTCCTTGCGATGGTGCTTTTTCTGTGGACACCGCCCCACTTCTGGAGCCTTGCGATCGCCCAGCGAGATGAATATGCGGCGGCCGGAGTACCGATGTTGCCCGTGGTGGTTGGCGACCAGAGCGCCGCCAACGCGGTATTGTGGAATACGACCGCGCTGGTCGTCTGCTCGATACTGCCTTTTTTCTTTGGCCTGGGGTGGATCTACCTGGCTGGTGCACTCGCTGGCGGAGCATATTTTATCTACCGTAGCGTTCAACTCGCTGGAAATCCATGCCGTAAAACCGCAATGAAAAGCTTTTTTGCTTCCCTGATTCAGCTGGTGGCCCTGCTAATCTTTGCCGTATTGGATGTGATCTGATCCCTTTGGAAACCTCTTATCGATAAACAATTGTGTGAGTCGTACCGGTCAAAAACGGCGCGACGGCGCGCCTCCTGCAGTAGGAGCGGCGCCCTCGCCGCGATCAATCAGCTTCATTAGGTGGTCTTAGGGAATTCCGACGAAGATGATAACTGTGCTCAATGTTAGTCGGTGGTCGGCTATTGTGGTCATGACCCTGGCCCTCGTATTCCCCGGGATGGCAACCGGTAAATCCAGACCGAACACCAGGGAGTCCATCGCACAATTCCAGTACAAGACCGCGCTCAGTGCAAGCCAGAACGCCATCGGCAAAGAGGTCTCGGATCACCGACTGACGAATGCATCCGGCGAAGCGTTGCCATTCGTTGATCTCAAAGGCAAACCTCTGGTACTTAGCCTGATTTACACTAGTTGTTACGCGATCTGTCCGATTACCATAAGACACCTTTCGAAGGTTATAGAAAAAGCGAGGGATGCGCTGGGTACGAGCAGTTTTTCGGTTGCCGTGCTCGGATTCGATGCCAGGTTCGACAGTCCACAGGCGATGAAGCAATTCGCGCAAAAACAGGGGGTCGATGACGCCGGTTGGCATTTGCTCAGTGCCGACGAGACAACCATCGATAAACTTGCGGACGAACTTGGCTTCGAGTTTTTTACTTCCCCCAACGGCTTCGATCATATCGTCCAGGCGACCATCATAGATGCTGATGGGAAAATTTACAGGCAGGTCTACGGAGAGACATTTGAGACCCCGCAGCTAATCGAACCCCTGATGGACCTGGTGCTCGGCCGGCCTAAGCCAAACCAGTCCTTTGTGGACGAACTGATCGACAAGGTCAGATTATTCTGTACGGCATACGATCCGGCCAGCGATTCATACAGTTTCGATTATTCCCTGTTCATTGGCATGTTGATCGGCGGCATAATCATTATGCTGGCAGCAGGCTTCATAATTCGTGAATACCGGCGCGGCAAACGCCGCCCCACGGTCTAATTACCCCTAACTTCACGTGTAGCCTCGTTTACACGTTTTCAAAACTACACTCCATCAGGAATCCGTACTTGACCAAGATCAACCCGATCAAGCTGGGCTACCGTTTGCTCGAAGGGTGGTTCAACTTTTCGTTCGGTCCCTCGTGGAACCCGCTCTACAATCTTGGCACATTGACCTTTTTCTTTTTCTGGGTGGTGTTGGTCAGCGGACTGTATCTGTTCATCTTCTTCGACACCAGTATCGCCGGCGCATACAAATCGGTCGAGTACATCAGCCACGAACAATGGTACATGGCCGGCGTCATGCGCAGCATGCACAGATATGCTTCTGATGCCGCAGTCATCACCATTATTTTGCACATGTTCCGGGAATTTTCGCTGGACCGCTACAGGGGTTTCCGCTGGTTTTCCTGGATCACCGGGGTGCCAACGCTGTGGTTCGTGATCACCCTTGGCATCACCGGTTATTGGCTGGTGTGGGATGAACTGGCGCTCTATTTGGCGGTACGGTCGTCGGAACTGGCCGACGCCCTGCCTTTTGTATCGGGTTCCATGGCACGCAACTTCCTCGAGGGGCAGCTAACCGACAGGTTCTTTACACTAATGGGGTTTCTCCATCTGCTGGGACAGCCGATTCTCCTGGTGTTCGCAGTATGGATTCACGTCAAACGGCTGTCCTACGTGGAAATCAACGCACCGCGAGGCCTCGCCATAGGAAGCTTTATCGCGTTGCTGGCGCTGTCCCTTATCGCCCCGGTGGAGAGCCATGGCCCGGCCAACCTTTCGCAGGTACCCAGGGTGCTGCACCTAGACTGGTTTTACCTCAACGTGTACCCGCTGCTGGATTATTACACCGCCCGCCAAACCTGGATGATCACCCTGGGGACCACGTTCCTACTGATGCTCCTGCCGTGGCTGCCGCCAAAGAAAACCGGAAAACCAGCCGTGGTTCATCTCGACCACTGCAACGGCTGCGGACAGTGTGCGGACGACTGTCCGTTCGATGCGATCGATGTCCGTGCCAGGACGGATGGAGCGCGCTGGGCGCACGAGGTCGTGGTCCAGCCTAATCAGTGCGCCGCCTGCGGCATCTGCCTGGGCTCGTGTCCTTCTTCAAACCCGTTCCGGCAGAAGCACGAGCCGCTGGTTACCGGAATAGACATGCCGCAGCTATCCGCCAACCAACTCAGAGACGAGACCGACCGTGCGATTTCCAGTCTCAAAGCTGACACCAAGATTCTGGTCTTCGGCTGTGACAACACGTTCGATGTATCGGCTCTGGAGTCCGACAATTCCGCAGTGGTGAAGGTGTATTGTATCGGCATGCTGCCTTCCACCCTGATGGAATACGCGCTGAAAAAAGGCGCCGACGGCATCTTCATAACCGGCTGCCGCACCGGCGATTGTTACTTTCGCTATGGCAATGTCTGGCTGGACAAAAGGTTCGAAGGCAGCCGTAAACCGAGACTGCGCGCACGCGCCGATCGGAGGCGTATCATGGTCTCCCGAGGCGCGGAAATCGACGGCGCCAGAATAAGAAAATCGTTAGCCGATTTCCACAGCGCGATTGCCGGGCTGAACGCATCGGATCACGAACCGTCCCGTTTGGGCACTGACCGAGATACCCAGGATGCCGGAATCTAACCCGCAAATTGCACCAAGCCGGAGCAACGTCGGTTACCTCCTGCTGCAGGCGGTCAACTATGCGGTGTTCATGGCCATCGTCTGGTATTTTTCATTCAGCCCACCCTATCGGCAGCTCGCCGAGAACAGTGCGGTTGTCACATTGGCCTTCGGGCACGCCTCGAAGCGGGTTTCCGAATGCAGCGTGCTCACCCAGGAAGAGCTCGACAAACTGGCTCCGAATATGCGCAAGCCCATGGACTGCCCGCGCCAGCGCTCGCCGGTAACCATCGAACTGCGCCTCAATGGCGAGCTCGCCGCCAGGGAGGTCCTCCGGCCTCCCGGCCTCTATCAGGACCAGAGCATCGATGTGTACCGGAACATCAAGGTGCCTAAGGGACAACACCATCTTTCGGTCTGGATGAACGACGATTCAAACGTGGACGGCCCCACTTTCGAGTTCGAAAAGACCGTGAAATTGTTGCCTGCACAACGCCTCGTGTTATCTTTCGATCCGGATAAAAACGGGTTTTCTGTCAATTGATCAGGGCGTTTCCTCCGGCCCAACACAGCCGGCACGAATATCTTAACGCCTACGTGCTCGACATGCCGGAGGCCAGTGTCCGCCGGTTGAGCACCGGTTGGCTGCTGCTTGCCCTGGGCTCACTGGTAGTCGGCGGTCTTCTGACCGTGGTCATAGTGCTGTCGCGCACACCATTCCTTCAGCACATCTTTCCGTGGACGGATATTTTCCACACCGCTCTCGTCGTTCATGTGGACATGACCGTGCTGGTTTGGTTCCTGTCGATGGCAGGTGTGTTCTGGAGCATCAACAGCAAGGTCGCGGGTCAACGGTCCGGCTGGATGGCCCTTTTCTTTTGTATCGCCGGTTCATTGATCCTGGCTCTCTCGCCTTTCGTGGGCGCCGGAGGGCCAATGATGACCAACTATATACCGATATTGGCAGACCCGTTCTTTTTTGCGGGATTAATTGTTTTCGGTGTGGGTTTTTTGATCCTGGTGATCCGCGGACTGCTGTGTTCGAGACCAATCGGGGCGCTGGTGAGCGGACAGGGCGCGCTCCGGTTCGGGTTGTATTCAGCACTAATATCGGCTTTTGTTTCCATCGGCGCGCTGTTCGCTTCTTACATTCGCCTGCCGGACACGATCGAAGGCGAACGCTACTTCGAACTCCTGTTCTGGGGAAGCGGCCACACGTTGCAGTTCGTCCATGTCCAGCTGATGCTCGTGTCCTGGCTGTGGCTGGCTACCGTGTCCGGAATCACCTCCAGATTGACGCCGCGGGTCGTTTTATTTCTGTTTATTATCGGACTCACCCCCGCGCTGCTGACTCCGATGGCTTATCGCTTCGATATCGAGTCGGGAGATCACATTCAAACCATGACCTGGTTGATGCAGTACGGGGGAGGCCTGGCCGCACTGCCTATCGGTCTCATCATCCTGTTCAATCTGGTTAATTCTTATCGAAGCGAAAAGAACCTCAGCGCGGAAAGATCCTCGCTGCTATCGTCGATGATACTGTTTGGCGTGGGCGGCGTGATCGGATTCATGATCCAGGGCAGCGATGTGACGGTCCCGGCCCATTATCATGGCTCCATTGTCGCCGTCACGCTGGCATATATGGGTGTGACTTACCACATCCTGCCTTTACTCGGATTCAGACGGCCCCGGGGCCGGATGGTGGTCCTGCAACCCTGGTTTTATGGAGCGGGCCAATTGCTCCATGTCATTGGTCTGGCATGGTCAGGTGGTTACGGTGTTCAGAGAAAGACCGCGGGCGAGTCACAGGCGCTGGACGGCATAGAGAAAATCGCCGGAATGGGGCTAATGGGGCTTGGCGGTCTGATCGCCGTTATCGGCGGCATTCTCTTCCTGATCATCGTGTATCGGGCGATGACGACCACCCGCGCCAACGAGTCAATTTTTGACTGACAACGCGGGATTCACTGTTTACGCGCCGGGGTACATGTGAAATGCCATGAAATAGATGACAACCCCCGTAACGGAGACATACAGCCATATCGGCAGCGTCCACCGGGCTATCCGTCGATGCCGTGTAATCTTACTTCTGATCGCGAATCCTGCCGTGACCAGGGCCATGGGGAACAGAAACGCTGCCAGTATCACATGGGTTGCCAGGACTGAAAAATAGATCGGTCGAACGATTCCGGTGCCCGCGAAAGGTATGTTGCCGATCTTTGCATGGTAATAAAGATAGAACACCATGAAGATGGTGGATACCAAGAGAGCGCTGACCATACAGGCCCTGTGTACCGAGCGGTTCCCTTTTCGAATGAAAACGTATCCTGTGATCACCAACAATGCCGCCGTGGTGTTGAGCACTGCCAGGAACGGTGGAATAACCGGTATGAGGTCCATGTAGGGTTGAAGGATTATGATTTCAGCTTTCGAATTATACGAAACTGTGACGCTATGGTATTGTGATCGTGGGGCGGTGAAAACGACGCGATGATTTCCGCGTTCGGCCCGATGAGATATATTGAACTGGCGTGAGCCATCAGATAGTTTTCCGGGTCCGTTTCCCGCTCCTTGAAAAACAAGGCACCGAACTGGTCCGCGAAGGCGCGGGTCTTGGTTTCATCGGCCGTGATGCCGACGAATTCATCGTTGAAATAGGCCAGATACCGGGCAAGGGTCTCGGGTTTATCACGCTGCGGATCGACGGAAACGAATACGACCTGGATCTCTTCCGCCACACCCGGCTCCTGCCCGAGCTGGTCGACCAGCGAGGTCAACAGTGTTAACGTCGTCGGGCAGATGTCCGGGCAGTAGGTGTATCCAAAAAAGAGGAACGTCCACTTCCCCTCCAGCTCCGCCAGAGTATAGAGCCTGCCCTTGTGATCCTTGAATGCAATCGGCTGTAACGCCCTTGGGGCCGGCCGCAGTACACCGGCAAGATCGTTCGGGATGTCCGGGATCAATCTGTTTACCAGCACGCTCGCCGCAATCACAAGACACACAAGAATCCCGAACAGAGTAATGGTCCCTATTGGGAAATATTTCTTCAATTCCCGGTTTCCCCGCTTTTTTTCCCGTTCTTTTTCCATTCTCTGATGACCCAGACAGCAAACAGCAGCAGTATCAGGGCGTTGATCAAGATCCCGATTTTAAAGAATGTGGTCAACTTATTCGGTTTTTCCTGGGCCTGACCGGGCTCCACGGCGAGAGGGTTCTCTTCATTCACCTGCGTTTGGTGGCTCGTCACCGAAGCACTCACTCGCTCGACACCAGAGTCGCTCTGCGCATGTGACCAGTCCCAGGAGAAAATAGACAGGAGCACTAAAACGACCGGCAGAGCTGTTTGTATTCGACCGAGGATTGAGAGGAAATTATATCGCTGTATGGAGATTTCGTTGTTCAAAAACGTGGTACGCAGCACATGTAAATCAATCGATGGTATTCTACCAGTATATGCAATGAGGCGAGAGCATTAGTGAACATATACTGCCGGTCGTGCAGACATTGCGTGGTGGTTTGGTGTCTATGCATGCTGTTGTTCAAAATGGCTTTGGCGGATCCTGCTGGAAGCGATTTCGACATCTACTCCGGCTACTACTCGAGAGAACAGAATAACGGCGAGATGGCGCGCGCCTCGCGTAATAGCCATTACATAAGATTTTATCCTGAAAACCGCATAGTCAGGCTGATCATTCCCTTTCCCTATTCCACGACAATCAGCCCGGACGCGATACGCACAGCCTTCAAATCGGCGGTGAGCAGGACGTCGGGGAGCGCCTACATTTCGGACACGTTCGGGGTGCTAGAGGAAAGGATTGTCGCGCAGCTGGATACCATCCGGATCATCGAGGAAGAATATTATTTTGACTGTGGCGTTTCAACGCCCTGCAGAATAGAGTTCAATGACAACGGAATGAAAATCATTCAAAAGGGCATGGTCAAAGACCACGTCACGGCCTATGACCTGGTTCCAGACCAGGCGGAATAGCTGCCGCTAGCCTGCGTATACGGCTAGATTGATTTATAATCGCCACACACGAAAAAGAGCTGGAATATGTTTGGCCTGAAAAGCTCCAATCCCAAAAACGCGTCCCACTGCCTTTTGAAAGACGTGGGTGTCAATTCAATAAACCGGCAGCATCTTCGTCTGGCGAGCTACGCCGTGGAATTCAACCAGATTGTCGAAGATCTCGCAAAAAAAGAAGCTACCAACAAGGACTGGCACAGAATAGATGCGCTTTTTTCGCGCGTCACGCGCTACGTGCAAACTCATTTCAGCGAGGAAGAGGAGCTGATGAAGGCGCATGGTTATCCATACTTCGATGCGCACAAGCAGCTGCACGATAGGTTCGTAAACGACCTGATCAAGGTACAGTCGAAAATCAACAACCGCAAGATCGCCTTTAAGGAAAAATTCGGCTCGATGCTTTGGGATTGGCTGATTAATCACATCAATGAAGAGGATTATAAATACAGGGAATTTTTTCGAGAGAAGGGTTTGCGCTAAAAGGTCGCGGTAAATTCGGGTTGCGGGCTTGAATGGCCTACACGATCTACATCGTTATCAAGACAGTCCACGTGACCTGTGCGCTTGTGGCGTATGTTCTTTTCTTTAGCAGAGGTTATTGGATGTTCAGCGATCCTAAACGCCTTGAGGCCACCTGGGTACGTGTCGTCCCGCACGTGGTTGACAGCCTGCTGCTGGCCAGCGCCATCGGATTGGTCGTTGTCACCCATCAGTATCCCGGCGCATTGACTTGGCTGAATGTGAAAATCGTCTGTCTGGTTCTGTATATAGGATTGGGTATGGCGGCTTTTCGTTTTTGCAAGACCCGGCGGTCAAAGCTCATCGCATGGGTTCTGGCGCAAGCGGTCTTTCTTTACATCGTTATCGTCGCGGTGACTCGGACCCCGTTCTTGTTGTAAAACTGCTTTACTCGTCAGCAGCTTTCGTTCCGCGTTCCAGCACGCGCCTGGCCTTTCCAGCAGATTGCTCGAGCGTACCCTCTGGAGCCATTTCGATACGGCCCGGCGATTCTCCCGGTTCGGCCGGCTCAGCAGGCGGTATGGACTCGTCTGGGTCCCGGATCATATTTCCAATAGCGGACTGCGTTACAATTATGATGATTTTGACGTCGGAACGTTTGCTGCCCTGCCACCGATGTCTGTTACCATATTGTACATCGAAACGCCGCAACCACCCGTCACTGCGGCTGGCAAAGTAGTCAATCCATGAGCAACCAATGGGCGCCAGGAAGTTGGCGAAATAAACCCGCGAATCAAATTCCGGAATATCCGGACAGCGCCGAACTTGCACGCACCGAGGAAACGCTACGTGGATATCCACCCCTGGTACTTACCGGCGAGATTCGCCGCCTGAGGGAAATGCTGTCGAAGGCCGCGGACGGCGATGCGTTCCTACTCCAAGGCGGGGATTGTGCCGAGAGTTTCGGCGACTTTGGCACCGACAATATTCGCGATACCCTCCGCGTGCTTCTGCAGATGTCGGTGATCCTTACGTTTGGCGCGGCTTGCCCCGTGGTCAAAGTCGGCCGTTTAGCCGGACAGTTCGCGAAACCGAGATCGTCACCGACGGAAGCGAGGGATGGGCTCGAACTGGAAAGCTACCGTGGCGATATCGTCAATTCCGCGGAGTTTCAAGCCGGCGCACGCACACCCGATCCCAGGCGCATGATCACCGCATACGCGCAGGCATCTGCCTCGCTCAACCTGATCAGGGCGTTCGCGCAGGGTGGTCTGGCCGACTTGAACCAGGTGCACAGCTGGAACCTCGATTTCGTCGCCGAGACGCCCCAGAGCACGCGTTACGGGGAACTGGCCGATCGTCTCACCGAGACGCTGGAGTTCATGGCCGCCTGCGGCCTGTCCGCCGACACGACGCCGCAAATCAGTGAAACCGATCTGTTCACGTCCCACGAAGCATTGCTTCTGCCTTACGAGGAGGCCCTTACCCGTCAGGATCCGGATGAACGCTGGTACGACTGTTCGGCGCACACCCTGTGGATCGGCAATCGCACGCGCGCACCGGATGGAGCGCACATCGAGTTCGTCCGGGGGATTGCTAATCCCATAGGGATCAAATGCGGGCCGGATATCCGCAACGACGATCTTTTGTATTTGCTGGATATACTGGATCCACAAAACGAAGCGGGCAGGATTACACTGATCACCCGATTGGGAGTGGAAAACACCCTCGCAAAACTATCGGGAATGATCCGTGCCGTCGCCGGCGCGGGACGCAAAGTCGTTTGGTCGTGCGATCCGATGCACGCGAATACACACGTGTCGTCGAGCGGATACAAAACCCGGGACTTCAAGGACATTCTGTCGGAAGTGCGGGCATTTTTTCAGGTGCACGCATCGGAAGGGACATTTCCCGGCGGGATCCATATCGAAATGACGGGCCGGAACGTCACCGAATGCACCGGCGGTGCCCACGCCATCACGGAAGACCGGCTGGTCGACCGCTATCACACCTTGTGTGACCCGCGCCTCAACGCCTCGCAGGGGCTGGAACTGGCTTTTCTCATAGCCGAGGAGCTGAAAAACAGGCGCAGCGCAAACAACGCGCACGCCGTCGATCATCTCATGCGGTAAGCCGCGCCTTAGGTCACAACCGCAACGCCCAGACAGGAACGCATTCGAGCCGCAGCGTCGGCGGCGAACCCTGCCGCGGGCTCGTGGCTTAGGGTGTAGTGCGGCAGAATAGCGGAATCGGAAATGACTTTGAATAAGGGCAGCGCGAAGTCTCCGGAAATTCCTAACATTTCGCCTGCGCCCCGCGCCTTCAATGCATGCGGCAGACTTTCGGCAAGTTTCATGACGGAATTGTACCCCACGCTATGTAATTGCAAGCCATGTAGAATGGAACGCGCAACCTGATTGGCATGATGCGCGTTTATGTGATAATTCCCGTGTCATGTCGATAAGCGCGTCTATTAGAAAACTGCATCGAATACTGGGCGTATACACACCCGAGGCGGCGAGGGAAAAGCTTGATCCGATGGAGGCGCTGCGACGCGAGCAGATACCGAAGGCATCACTGCTGGGATCGTTTCACCAGAGTTTGTGTTTCATCAGGGCGTTTCCAGACGGCGTCACCCACTATCAGTCGGCCGGACAGGCACTGCAAGAGTTTCCCCGGCGTATTGCTTCCTTCGGCCGCCACGAGGCTGAGGCAACGACGGATACGGGCATTGAAGGGTCCCGTTTGCACTATCGATTTTGCTGCGATGTTGCTGTCTGGCTTGCACGGCGCCGCCCGGATGCGGTCGAGGTGGCTTGGGAGGAACTGCCGACCTTTGAAAGGCTGGATGAATTGCTGCGTCAGATCGTGCTTCCCGTTGAAGTCGATTATTACGCGAGCGGCAAGGTTTCCGGGCGCGAATGGATATCCATCGCCAAAGGAGACCGGCCGCATACCGACTTCCGTTGGTTGATGGTGCAGCTTGGCAAGCGGATCGCGCTGCCTTTGGCGGTAGATGGTGTCAGGCGCTCAATTTGAATTGGCACCGGACAAATCCGGATGCGCGCGGCTGCGTGCATACATTATCGGGGATTACGGATCCGGCGATGCGTGGCAGGCAAAGGTCGCGGAAGCCATGACGCTGCTGGCGCGCGACGAACCACCGGATCTCGTGCTGGGCACGGGCGACTGCATATACTTAGCAGGCGATGATCTTCTCACCGGCGCCCCGTCCGCCGAGATGCTGTCCGAACGCTTCGATACGTACTACCAAGACCTGGCCGCCAGTTTTTTCCAGTGCCTCGGCAACCACGATCTCATCGATGTGTTCGGCGGAGACCCCGCCCCGATGATTGCACACACATACCAGTCCAGAATTTGGCGAATGCCATCGTCAAGCTACAGTATCCGAGTCCTGCCACCCTGGGTGGCTGTCCACGTGCTGAACAGCAATGTGTTCGGATTCGACGGCACTTTCGCAGAGGGGGAACATTTCTCCGTACGTGAGATGGAACGCGAACTCGACGCCGCCACTGAATATTTTTCCGGATTTCAGGGGCTAAAGATTCTGGTCGGGCACCACCCTGTTTTTACAGCGGGGAAGCGGACTTATCGTTACCGGGGAGATGGCGAAATACGGTGCATGCGTCGTCTCCGGGAAATGATAGACGGCACTGGCGTCCATTTCTATCTGAGCGGCCATGAACACCACCAGAGTCACACCACCGGCCCCGCTTGTGAGCACATCGTTCAGGGATGCGGCGGGGCGGGAGCAAAACAGAACCCCAGACACTCGAGGCGAATGAACGGTACCCGGCTAAGCGATAAGATATTTCGCTTTCAGCAAGTCATGAGCGGGTTTGCGGTGCTCGATATGGATCAACACCTCTATGTTCGCGTTCGATTCATCGGCATACCAGCGCATGTGCCGGCAGATCAATTCCGGGTCATCTACGAGTATGACTGGTCAGGGCTGGACGAGATTGGAGATCGGAGCCTCCGGCCATGCCGTCAAACAAACGACAACCTTCGCCGAAGGCATTCAGGTTGAGTACGCCGGCTTGGGGGATCACCTCTCGAACATAGGTAGAACAGGTGCTGAACGTGATGATGCCGATGTCCCTACACCGTGAATCCGCGCCGGTGAGCAGGTGTCGTTGGTCATAACCGGCGCATTGCCTCGGGTCGTTCCTTGCACCTGCCGACGACACTCAGTGGCTGGTGCCCTCCGCCTTGGTGATCTTGTTGTAGACGTTGTATTTACCCGACGGCTTGACCATCGGTATGCGCTTCACCTCCTCCAGGCTTTTCGCATCGTAGACCACCAGGGCGCCGTCCATGTCCCATACGCTCAACAGGGCATAGCGTCCGTCACGGGTGAATTCCACATGCGCAGCGATTTTCCCGGGTTCCGGCCTGAGCGTTTTCACGATCTCCAGGGTGTTCTTGTCAATGACGTGGACCGCGTCCCGGTGCGGTCCGAAAAAAACGTCCGCCCACGCGTACTCGGAATTGGCATGACTGCGCATGAAAAAACCGGGGCCGAGGGTCTCGATTCGTGCAACCTTTTTCCAGGAACCGGTATCGATGATCGATATCGCGGCCTCGTGCAGGTGAGGAGTCGCCATCAACGTAACGCCGTTGCGCTGCCAGGTGATTCCCGAACCCAAGTGCGGCATGCTGCTGAGATCGATATCAGCGATCTTTCGTCCGACGATGAGGTTGACCACCTGGCCGTTTTTTGCGTTGCGTGCCGCGCCGATCAGGTTGTCATAGCGCAGATCGAAGAAAAAATCGTCGAGGTAGTCGTCCAGTCTTATCCGGCGCACCTGGAATTTTACGGCTTCACCGATAGGACCTTCCACGCGGTAATCGTGCACCGGGCCGTAATAGGGCGGGTCATCCGAGTACGGTATCTCCCAGACTTCCTTAAGATCCTTGAGTGCCGCGATGAAGCTCTGGCGGGGGCCCGCGTCGTATACCGCCGACACCCGGGACGTATTACCGCGCAAATCCGACACTTGAATTACCGAAATGGGACGAAGGTCCGCGGCATCCAGCAATACCAGGGTGTGAGGAAGATAGTTGGCGACCATGACGTAACGGCCATCACCGGATACCGCGAGGTTGCGCGTATTGATACCAGCCCGCACTTCTGCCAGGACCTGCAGTTTGTACAAATCGTATTTGGTAACCCAGCCGTCGCGTGAGGCGAAGTACACGTAGCGGCCGTCATTCGAGAATTTGGGGCCGCCGTGCAGCGCAAATCGGGTCTTGAAGCGATGAATGGGCTCGAAGGTATCGCCGTCGAGTATGGTGGCGTGGTGATCACCGGATTCAACGACCACGAAGAGATTGAGCGGATCGGCGCTGTATACCGGCCGGCCCCCGGTATCTGGCTGCGGCCCCGGTGCGACATGACTCCCGATGATCTGCTCCAATTTCCATTCAGGCACGCGATCCGGCGGCGTGTAGATCAACGCAACCAGGCTCGCAATGTCGCTTTCCGATAGGGTTTGATCAAATGCCGGCATCTGCGTAGCCGCAGCGCCGCGGTTGATGATCCGGGCCGCCTTCTCCGGCTTGAGCCGCTTGAGATTCTGTGGCAGCAGAGCGGGGCCCGTGCCGCCCAGTCGATCGGTGCCGTGGCATCCCGCACAGTGCTGCGCGTAGAGTTGTTGCCCGGATGCCGTTCCCCCCTTTGCCACCGGCCCGGTGCAGAGTAATGCCAGCAAAAAAACGAACCAGCCGCGCATAATCGCGGACCGCTCAGCCTGGGAAACGCACTTGCTGTTTGTTGATACTCCCCAGCGGCACCGGTTGATCCATTTCGTACTCCTCGGGCCGGATTCCCAGCTCTTCGTCGTTCATGTAGCACCCGGGGTCCTGCCACCAGGGGTCACCGGTGGTTTGAAAAGCGCGCACCCGCGTGTTGCCGCCACAAATATTCTGAAAACGGCACACGCGGCAACGACCTCGCAGCGGCCTGGGCCGCTTCTTGAGACCGGCCATGATCGGATCGGAGTCATCCGGCCAGATCTCGGAAAAGCTCCTTTCCTTTACGTTTCCCAGGGTATAGTTCCACCAGAACGTGTCGGGGTGGACATTTCCCAGGTTGTCGATGTTGGCAATATTGACCCCGGATGAGTTGCCGCCCCATTGCTCGAGCTTCTGCAGCAAATGATCGTAGCGTTCCGGGAATCGGCTTTTTACCCAGCGCAGGAAGTACACCCCGTCGGCATCATTGTTGCCGCTGACGAATTCTCGCTTGCCGCCGCCGCGCACATCGGCCCAGCAGGTTTCGAACAGCAGATCCATGGCCTGACGGCCAATGCCGTGTTCGACGTCGTGGGTCCGATGGCGTTGGCCGCGGCCGCCGTAGTTGAGGTGAGACAGATAGAATTTATCTACACCCTCTTCTTCCATGAGCTTCAGCATGAGCGGAAGTTCGCATGCATTGTCCCGCGTTATGGAGAATCGCATGCCAACCTTGATGCCGTGATCGAGGCACGATCGAATACCCGTCAATGACTGATCGTAAGCCCCCGCTTTCTGGCGGAAATGATCGTGGGTCTCCCGCGTGCCGTCCAGGCTAACGCCCACATAATCGTAGCCGATATTCGCGATCTGTTCGATGTTGTCATTTGTAATCAAGGTCCCGTTGGTGGACAGACCAACGTAAAAACCCATATTTTTGGCCTGCCTCGAGACTTCGAAGATGTCATGCCGCAGCAACGGCTCGCCTCCGGACAGTATCAGCACCGGAACACCGAACGACCTGAGGTCCTCCATGACAGCGATAACCTGGGACGTGTCGAGTTCGCCGGGAAAGTCGATGTCTGCGGATATGGAATAGCAGTGTTTACATGTCAGATTACAGCGCCGTATCAGATTCCAGATAACCACCGGCCCCTTCGGCTGCCGGGGGGCTTTGACCGGCGTCGGCGCCTTCACCTCATTCATGTACTGGGAAATTCGGAACATTTAAGCAACCTCTGATTTTCTCGCGGTCATCACAGTCTGTTCCAGCAGTCGCAGACCGGTTTTTTTCAGAACCCGAGTGCTGAACAGCACCTCATGTTGACGCTGCGCGTCACCGAGGATCCCGGCAATCAGCTTTACCTTGCGGGCGACTTCGTCGCGGGACTTGCCGTGGACCATGGCGAACAGGTTGTACGGCCACTCGGGCAAACGGCGCGGACGATGGTAGGCATGGCTGACGAAGTCCAGACCGCCGATACGCTCGCCAAGGTGCGCTATTTTCTCGTCATCCACATCCCACACCGACATGCCGTTGGCGCGAAAGCCGAGCTTGTAATGGTTGGGCACAACGCCGATCCGCCTTATCGCACCGCGATCGAGCATGCGCTGCATGCGCTGTCGTATCAGATCGGCGTCCACGTCCAACTGTTCGGCAAGTATGTCGAAAGGCCTCGCCGTTAGCGGCAGGCCGCCCTGGGTGGCGAGCACAATCCGGCGATCGAGTTCTGTCAAACCGTTCATTGCATTCGAGTCGTCACCACTTGAATTGGCGACGACAGCGAGTGACCAAATCGGCGCGAGGCGCGCCTCCTACAAGAAAGTAGTGTAGGAGCGGCGCCCTCGCCGCGATAGGCGTTGTCAAAGCAGACTGTATTTCAGTAAATACTAAATTCCCTAGCATTGTAAGTCCTTAGCAAGCATTTAAAGCCGCCTGGTGAGAAATGCGGTCTACACATTGAAACGCAATCCGACATAGTACTCGTCGAGCTTTGGAAACTCGTAGACCGGGAGTTCGGTTGATCTCTCCAGTTCGGCCACGACCTCGGCAATTCCATCCATCGACTCCGTCGCCAGTACGAACCACATGTTGAATGGGTGGTCCCGCTCGTAATTGTGGGCCACCTGCGGCAGGGAATTTACCTGCTCGGCCACCTCCTCGAAGCGTTCGACCGGCACCCTCATGGCGCACAGCGAGAAGCTGCCGCCCATCATCTCCACATTGTACAACGGGCCGAATCTCGACAGCCGGCCATCGGCAAGCATGGCCCGTACTCGTTCAATCAGCCGCTCCTCGCTGATATCCAGACGGGCGGCGGCTACCCGAAAAGGCCGGTCTTCCAACGGAAAGCCGCCCTGCAAATTGTTGATGATGCGACGATCCAGGTCATCCATGAGCCGTACGTTCGTTGTCGATCGATTCGTCCACGCGATACAGGGCCCCCCGTTGTTTGAACCTTCGCGCGCTGAACAGCACGGCCCGGGGCAGCTTCAGCAGCCGCAAATCCCGATTCAGCTGTTCCACCCGCCCCAGCACCCGATCCCGTTCTTTGCCGTGAACCATGCAGAACAGATTGTACGGCCAAGCGGGAGCGCGCCGCTCGCGACGATAGCACAGGTTTACGAATGGCAGGCTTGCCATGCGCTCTCCCAGCTCATCCACTCGCTCATCCGCCACGTCCCACACGCACATGGCGTTGGCGCGGTACCCCAGTTCATGATGACGCACCACCACCCCAAAACGTTTGATCACACCGGCGCTCTGCATGTTGCCGATGAGTCCGATCAGGGCTTCTTCGGTGAGGCCGGCGCGCTCCGCGATCGCGGCATAGGGTTTCTGCTCCAGCGGCAAACCTGCCTGCAGCGCGGCAATCGATTCGCCGCATTCATGCCATTCATGCTTTCTGGTCATGCACGCGTTGGACTTCGCTGAATTCATCTTTTGCCCTGACCGCCGCCCGTTGCCGAAATCCAGTTCGAAGCCGAGGTCGATATAGTAATCCCGAATCAGCGGGAGTGAAATAACCGGATGCCCGGTCCGACGCTCGATTTCACACAGTACGGCGTCGAGTCGCTCGCTCGTGGCCGTATTGATCACGAACCAGAGGTTTAAATGATGCTCGCGTTCGTAGTTGTGATTGACCTCGGCAAAGGAATTGACGCAGTCAGCAGTGGCGATCAGATCACGTTCCGGCACGGACGCTGCGGCCAGGGTGCTGACCCCAACCGTATTAGGCCGGAACACGGCCCCCACACGGCTTACGACTCCCGAGCGTGCGAACCGCCGCAGCAGCGCGATAACGGTGCTTTCCACGGTGCCCAGTTCCCGAGCCAGGACCGCGAACGGCCGCGGCGTCAGTGGAAAGCCACGCTGATAGTTGTTCAACAGCTCGCATTCAAGATCGTTCAACTTCATAGGCCGATCCGGGTCGCCCTGCTGCTGAAAAATATGCCGCTTGGCTTGTGCACGTCGAGCTGCGCTACCCGCTCGAAGCTGTTGGTATCATACACCGCCACCCGGTCATCGTCCCTTACCGAGAGCCAGACGCGCTCCCCCCTCGGCGTAAATTCCATATGCAGCACGGCCGGGCCCGGCCGCAGGGTGTGGACAATCTCGAGGGTCTCGGTATCGATGATCTGCACGGTATCGTTTTCGGGCAGGGCAAAATTTACCCACACCTGGCGGCCGGCGGGTTGCGCCATGACAAACACCGGCTGACCGTGCACGGGGATGCGCCCCTTCTCCGTCCAATCCTTGCTGTCTATCACTAACACCTCGTGCCGCCCGACGGCGGGGACGAATGCCAGCCGCCCGGACATGGCCCACCCCTCGAGATGCGGCATTTTGTACACCGGCAGTTTTTCGTCACCGCGGCCGTAGTTATCCATGATGCGCCTCACCCCGCCGTCGGGATGCCATAAATCGAGCAGCGCGAGGCCGTCCTCGCCGAAAAGTCCGGCAATGTAGAAGCGGCCGTCGGGTGTAAGCAGGGCATCGTAAGGGAGGCGCCCGACGTCGGGGAATCGTGTAATGATCGGGTTCGATCGGTCTCCCACGTCCGCAATCCAGATTTCTCCGGCGTCGTACAAACTGAACACGAAGCGGTCGCCGGGCGCATCGACCAGGCCGACCACTTTGGAAAGCGAACCATCGGCGGCCGCTGCTGGAATGTCCATGATCATATCCAGGGTCTGGGCATCGAATAGCCGGACGCCGCCGGGTTCATAATTCGATACCGCCACAACCGTGCCGTCCTGGGAGACGGCCCCGCCGATGCTGTTACCCGCCTGCACCGACCGTTTCACGATTCTTCCGCGGAGCAGGTCGACTTTGGTCAAGCCACCGTCCCGGCCGAATACGAACGCGTAGCGCTGATCGCGGGAATACACCGCGGAGGCATGAGACAGATCCCCCATCCCTGAAACGGTGGCCAGGCGCGTGTTGGTACTGTGTTCTACGACATGGACCCGGCCCCGCTCCCGTTCCACCACCAGACCCATATCCCCGGTGCCGCGATAGGTCGTGCAGGCAACGACGAACAGGCACGCCGTGCACGTCGCCAAGCGCGCGAATCTTTTTGCGTCAATCACCGCGGGTTATCCCGTCTTTGATGGCGTCTACGAGCCAGTCGATATCCTGGCCGGACAACATGCTGCCGAAGGGCGGCATGGGCGTGCCTTTGCGTCCATTCACGATTGTTTGCCGAATGGTTTCCGTCGGCTTACCCTGCATCGCGGCGGGAGTCAGAGCCGGCCCTAAACCGCCGCTGAGGGTCAGCCCGTGGCAAGATCCACAGTCGTGTATGAGCATCTGATTGAGCTGGCGAATTCGCTCATCCGTCAGCTCGCTCGATGCCCAGAGCGCGCTTGCCGCGAGCCCGGCCATCACCGGCACGATCAGCGCCATCACCGTTCTGATCATTCAGCTTCCTGATTGTGCGCACTCATCATCGTATCGGGTAGCCGGCACGAACCAATCCAGTCTCCCAGCCAGTTCGACCACCTTGCCGATGACGATCAGCGCCGGTGCCGACAATTCCGCCTTGACGGCGTCGATAGATGCCCGCGCCACCGTCGTCAGAACACGCCTTTGATCCGCCGTTGTGCCGCGCTCTATCAGCGCCACCGGCGTATCGCGACTCATGCCGCCGTCGATGAGCGCGGCCATAATCTGGCGCAGCCGCCCCACACCCATGAATACCACCAGGGTGGCATTCCGATTACCACCGTACTGCCTCGCGATCTCCTTTTCCAAGAGTTTTCCTTTTCGACCGTGTCCGGTGATAAAGATCACGCTCTGGGCGTAATCCCGGTGAGTCAACGGGATTCCGGCATAAGACGTGCAGGCCGTAGCCGACGTAATGCCGGGTACGATCTCGAAATCGATACCGCGCTCAGCAAGGTACAGAGCTTCCTCGGCGCCCCGGC
>JAHEIO010000096.1 GCA_024639325.1 Gammaproteobacteria bacterium | reverse complement strand
ATCCTTGATTTCCACTTCTATGAATACGAACTCATGGTTGCTGCTGTTGACCACATTGTGTTCAACGCCGGCGGAACGGAAGTAGGGCCGGCCGCTTTCAAGAGTCGCGGTAATTGCCTCGTTGTGATTTTCCAACAGCAGTGTGCCGGTAGTCCGTGGCACCACAACGTAGTCGTAAATGTGGCGATGCCATCCCGTCTCGGCGTCGGGCGCGAAGCGCCACTCGGTGACGATGACCCGATCATTGTCCACCATCAGGGTCGCCACTGCGGCTTGTCGCGTTACCTTCATTTCAATCCCTCCGCTACCCGATTGTGCCACTGGGCAATGCAATCATCTGGGTATTGTTCGAATTGTTCGTCGTTGCCGCCTAAACATGGCCCCACCCAATCCGCTGTCGATCCCAGCATAAGGTGAGTGCGCTCCGGGGGCTCGGGCAGTGGCATGAACCCTCGAGCAACATTTGACCTTCACCTCCCGGCAGTGCGCCGGAGCACGCTCGACGAGTTGCCGGCCAATGCCCTTTCCCATCCGGTGCGGCATCACCCACAGGTGATCGACTTCCTCGTCCTGCGCCCTCGGATCCAGGCCGATAAAGCCCACAGGGGAAACGCCGGCGTCGGCAACGTAGTCAGGGGTTTCGGCGACACAACCAGGAGAAACGACGAGTTCCTGCCGCCATATGCGGATCCATTCCTCTGGATAGCCCCAGTGCCGCTTCGCGGCGTGGGAAATTTCGGTGAGCCTACCGGCACCACCGGGGACTGCGGGTCGGATGTCAGGCATCGGGGCTGGCGAAGGGCCGGGAAAGCGTAAAGGCCTGCTGAGTCGGGCCGTCTCGCGCCAGCGTTTCCAGCCTTTTTTTTGCCTCCTCGATTGTTGGCGTGTGTCCTTCTGGGATCCACCATACCACCTGGTTCGGCGTTGCCATGGGCTTGAACCACTGCTTCTTTGCTTTGAGAAATTCAAGATGCCCGGAACGGTAAACGAAGTCGCGCAATGCATCGATACTTTTCCACACCGAAAGATTTACCAGCAATGACGGGTCGTCAAATCCCTGGATGGACGTCGCGTCTCCGGCGTCGTCCTGCAGCCGCCATACGAATCCCTCACTGCCATCCGCCAGCGCATTGACCGGCTCCAGCGCGGCAACGAATTCCTGCATCAAGGGATCCTCGAGGGCTGCGATCATCCTCGCAATATTGAGCTGCGCAATCAGGTAGTTAGCCCGCATACTACGAGCACAATCCGTGGGGTAATTATTTCAGAGCGTGCATATAGGTCGAAACATCATCGATCTGCTGACGTGACAACATGAACGCGATGTTATTCATGATCCCGCCCCTCGATTGCCGCTCACCGGATTTGTAGGCAAGGAGCTGTTTCTTAAGGTAATCGAGATGCTGGTTCGCCACCCGGGGATACGCCTCGGGTATGCCCTTGCCGTCGGGCAAGTGGCAACTCGTGCATGCCGCTATTCCCATGGTTCGTTCGCCGCCCCGGTAAAGGCGTTCACCGCGCTTGGCGGCCTCGATATCGCTCTCTGGAATCGCTGTCTGCTTGGATGGTTGTGCCGCGTAGTATGCACCCAGATTGGCCATGTCTTCGGGACTCAGATCC
This sequence comes from Gammaproteobacteria bacterium, assembly GCA_024639325.1. Taxonomy (GTDB): domain Bacteria; phylum Pseudomonadota; class Gammaproteobacteria; order Arenicellales; family JAANXG01; genus JAHEKE01. The sequence goes on along the minus strand of JAHEIO010000096.1, from coordinate 11,652 downwards.
GCTACGAATGCGACCATTTCGGGGACCATACGCTCACCGGATTTCATCATCGCCAGCTGGTCGGCAATATAGCCCGCGGCCTGACCCGCGAGATGGGGAAAGTTAGGCGCCATACTGTTACCATCCGGGCCGTGGCACGCTGCGCAAACCTGGGTCGCGCGCTCTTCTCCGGCTTTTGCATCGGCCGCGCTGCTGACCCCCCAAGGTAACGAGATAAGCAATGCAAACATTTGGGTGGTGATCAAGGATCGCTTAAGCATCAAATCCTCCAATTATTTTCTGAATGTACATCAACTCGACTGGATTTTTGGTAAATACGGCACTGGCCCGCATACGGCGCCAGGGCGGCCGGGCCAGTTCTTATAACACGCCGCAATTTGGGCCACAATAGCACAATATGGGAGCCAAACCTCTGCCTAAAACCCTCGCGGAACCGAAATTCCGTATCGCTGCCCATGCGCCCCGGCAATGGCCGCCGGACCGGGGATTGGAAATTGCATTTGCGGGGCGTTCCAACGTGGGGAAATCCAGCGCAATTAATGCAATTACCCAGCGTAAGGCGCTGGCCCGAACCAGCCGCACCCCGGGGCGCACGCAACAGATCATATTTTTTGAGCTGCCCGATGGAGGACGCATCGTGGACCTGCCCGGGTATGGATATGCACGAGTGCCGGCGAAGCTCCGCCGTCACTGGGGAGATGCCATCGAGCGTTACCTGCGGGAAAGAGAATCCATCCAGGGCCTGATACAGGTTATGGACGCGCGCCACCCACTGACGACACTGGATCGTCAAATGCTCTCCTGGTGCACGGCTGCAAGTTTGCAGGTACATATTTTACTGACAAAGTTCGACAAATTGAGCCGCAGCAGGGGATTGGCGGCTCTCAGGGCGGTAAATCAGGGCATTGCCGATATGGAGGGTATCAGCTTTCAGCCTTTTTCCGCCGTGGACTACACCGGGGTCGACGAGGCTCGACAGAGAATCATGAATTGGCTCGATCCAGGCAAGAAAAAGCCCCGGAAAAAAGGGGATGTTTCCGGGGCAAAAGTTTAGACCCGCCCGACTAGGGATCGGGGCAAACCGAACCGCTTAGGGAGGAGAGCGGCCCGGTTAACGCAATAAATACGTTGGCCTCGGTCGAATAGACCACCTTGGCACGAAACAGTTCCTGCGGGTGGATTACATTTCTGTAACCTGCGCGGCGGCCTGACGTTTCCTGGTCAGGGGTGCGTTTCGGCCCAGTTCGACCCCGTCCCCGCCTCGACGGTCAGGGGGACCGACAGCTTCGCAACACCACTCATCAGATCCCGGATTCGGTCGATCGCTGCCTGGACGCGGTCTTCAGGAATCTCGAATACTAGTTCGTCATGTACCTGCATTATCATGCGAATGCCCGGTGCATCCTCGCGCAGCCAATCGTCGACTGCCAGCATCGCCATTTTTATCACATCGGCGGCGGTACCCTGCATCGGCGCATTGATTGCGGTGCGCTCTGCATACTGCCTTCGCGCATGGTTACTGGAACGTATTTCCGGGAGATACAGGCGACGGCCGTACACGGTCTCGACGTATCCACGTTCCCGGGCCAGTTCCCGGGTCTCATCCATGAATCGTTTCACCCCCGGATAACGAGCGAAGTATAGATTTATGTATTCCTGCGCATCGCTGCGTTCGATTTTCAGCTGTTTCGCCAGCCCAAACGCCGACATGCCATAGATCAAACCGAAGTTGATGGCCTTGGCATGTCGCCTCTGGTCGCTTGTCACCTGGTCAGAGTCAACCGCGAACACTTCGGCAGCGGTTGCCCGGTGCACGTCGGCGTCATGTGCAAACGCGGTCAACAGACCTTCGTCCTGAGACAAATGGGCCATGATCCGAAGCTCGATCTGAGAGTAGTCGGCCGAGAGCAGTCTGTACCCCACCTCTGGTACGAAAGCCTCCCGGATCCTGCGTCCTTCCGGCGTGCGTACCGGGATGTTCTGAAGGTTGGGTTCGCTGGACGACAACCTTCCGGTGGCCGCCACCGCCTGATGATAAGACGTATGCACACGGCCGGTTCCGGGATTGATCATATCCGTGAGTTTGTCCGTATACGTGGACTTGAGTTTGCTCAGTCCCCGATGCGCCAGGATAATTTCCGGCAGCTCATAGTCCGCGGCCAGTTCCTGCAGGACACTCTCCGACGTGGATGGCTGGCCCTTTGGTGTCTTGCTCAGCACGGGCAATTCGAGCCGGTCGTAGAGAATTTCCTGGATTTGTTTTGGAGACGCGATGTTGAAAGGCGCCCCTGCTAGCTCATTTGCCCTGTTCTGAAGCTCCGCAATTCCCCGCGCCAGTTCTCCGCTCTGTGCGGCGAGCAGCTTTGCATCCACCCTCACTCCGTTTCGCTCGATTCGTGACAATACGGGGACCAGCGGCATCTCGATCAGCGAAAACAATCCTGCCAGTCGGGGCTCTTTCTCGAGCCTTGGCCACATGGATTCGTGGAGTGCGAACGCCACTTCCGAGTCTTCCGCAGCGTAAGGCGCGGCTTTCTCGATATCGATTTCGTTGAAGCTGAGCTGATTTTTTCCCTTGCCGGCGATCTGTTCGAAGCTTATCGTTTTTCGGCCAAGGTGCTTGAGCGCCAGCGTATCCAAATCGTGGCGCCGAACGCTGCTGTCGAGCACGTAGGATTCCAACATGGTGTCGAACCTGATTCCGCTCAGCTCGATATCATAATTGGCGAGTACGCCATGGTCATACTTGAGGTTCTGACCCAGTTTGGGGATGTTTTCATCCTCGAGTATAGGCTTCAGCCTTGCCAGCACGGTGTCGAGGCTAAGTTGATCCGGGGCACCCGGATAATCGTGTCCACACGGAACGTAAGCCCCTTCACCGGCAGCAGCCGAGAAAGACAGGCCCACGAGCCTGGCGTCGATGGGCTCCAGCGATGTCGTTTCCGTGTCGAACGCGATCAAATCGGCATGCCGTAAATTCTCCACCCAGCCATCGAGATCCTTCTCGGTGAAAACGACGTGATATTTCACCGGTGGCCCACTCCCGGAAGGCTCGTCCGCCGTCAGGTCATCGAGCCACGAACGGAATTCCAGCTCGGTGAAAAGCTTCTTAAGCCCGGCGGTATCCTGGTGCCCCCTGATTAGCGCATCCGGCGCTTTACCGACGTCGACGTCGGTCCTAACCGTGACCAATTCCCGGCTGAGTGGCAGTTGGTCCAGGCACGATCTCAGATTCTTTCCCACCTTTCCAGCAACCTGGTCAGCCTGCTGCATCAACTCGTCGAGTGAGCCGAATTGGCCCAACCATTTCACGGCGGTTTTCGGTCCAACTTTCGGCACCCCCGGGATGTTGTCCGAGGTGTCCCCGACCAGTGCCAGGTAATCCACCATTCGCTCTGGCCTGATGCCGAATTTTTCTTCGACGCCATTAACGTCCAGACGCTTGTCCTGCATGGTGTCTACCAGTTCCACCTCGTCATTCACGATCTGGGCGAGATCCTTATCACCGGTGGACACCAGGGTGCGCAAGCCGCTCATTCTGGCATGTTTGGCCAGCGTGGCGATGACGTCATCCGCTTCCACGCCTTCTATAGAAATCAACGGAACACCCAGTGCCTGGATCAACTCGTGTAGGTATGAGACCTGACTTCTGAGCTCTTCCGGCATCGGCGGCCTGTTTGCCTTATAGTCCTCGTAAAGTTCGTGCCGAAACGTCTTGCCTTTAGCATCGAAAACAATCCCAACATATTGGGGTTCGTGATCAGCCAACAGTTTTCGGACCATATTGATCACGCCGTATATGGCACCGGTGGGCTGACCCGCGGAATTTGCCAGGTTGGGCAGCGCATGAAATGCACGATACAAATAGGAAGAACCGTCAACCAGAACCAACAAGGGCTTTTTTTTCATCGATGTCTCCTTTATCCCCGCCATCCGGGCTTTCACGACGTCGCGGGAAGTCTTGTAACGAGGCCGGGCCGCCACCATTAACTCTGTATGCGCCGCTTCATCCTGCTATACTGCCTTGAGTACATGACCTATCAGGACCTAAGATGCGTCAGCTGATTTTGAGTTTGTTGCTGATGTCCGCGTGGACCGTGACGTCCGCTCAGGATTCTACAGAAGTTCCAGACCCACCCGCCATCCCCACGGATGAAGAGCGGTCCCGCGCCGAACAGACGGCCCGTGAACTCGAGACTGTGCGTGGACCGCCGTCTCCGCACAGCGATACCCCCTACGGACCGCGGGAAAAAAAAGTAGTGGAAGGGAGTACGGCGGTGACCGAATACAGCAGGGGGGGTCATGTTTACTCGATGAAAATCAAACCCGGGCAGGCACCGACCCAATACGTGGACGCTCCCGGCGACGGCGAAATACAGCCGTCTACCAACGAAGAGTTGCCTGACAATTACAATCTACCAAAGTGGAGGCTTGGCAGCTGGTAGGGGTGTTACTTTTTTTCAGGATCAACGTTAGTTGGACTGAAGGTCACCATGAAAATCGCCCTTTTTACAATTCCACTCGTCCTGACTGTCGCTCTTTTCGGTAGCGACGTGTCGTTGGCCGCGGACCTCAGGCTATATACTGCAAACAAGCAATTGCAGCAGCGGAGGGTTTCCTTGGTTCGCAATACCGATGAAGCGGGATGCCACAACCTGATCACCAGGCGAAAGATCTATCGAGTTGCGCAGATCGGCTTCAAGTCCTGTACCTTGTATGCAAAAAAGCACTGCGAGGTCGGCACCGAGATCGGTGTGAGCTGGAAGAACAAAAAACCTCCAATTAACGAATTTACGCCGGGAGCGCGCTGGTACCTGCCGGGCAACCGGGGCGCAAATATGGCCTCATGGAAATGCGAGGAGGATTCCTGATACCAGCCCTTTCGCTCGGGATACTGGAGAGAAACGCGGGCTAGCATGCAACTCAGCGTGTACTTTGGTGACGAACTGGGACGCTATGGTTTCGGCGAGGGCCATCCGTTTGGCCCAGACCGGATTCACGCATTCTGGAAAGAGACGACCATACAGGGGCTCGACAGGAAAGTTCACGTTGCCGCGCCCGTGTCGTGCACGGATAAAGACATCTTAAGGTTTCACACTCCTGAATACGTGGAAAAGGTAAGGAAACGGTCCATCTCGGGGACGGGCTACCTGGATTATGGCGACACACCCGCTTTCAAGGGTATGTACGAGGCGGCGTCTTACGTTGTCGGGTCGGATCTCCACGGGCTGGAGCAGGCAATCGGCGGCGAACACCCGCGGGTGTTCGTGCCCATCGCGGGGCTGCATCACGCCCGAAGGGGCACCGCCGCCGGGTTTTGCGTATTCAATGATATCGGTATTGTAGTGGAAACCCTGCGCCATCGATTTGGCATCGCACGGGTCGCCTATGTGGATATCGATGCACACCACGGAGACGGCGTATTTTACTCCTACGAGGAAGACGCCGACCTGACAATTGCGGACCTCCATGAGGATGGAAGATTCCTTTACCCGGGCACGGGTTTTGCGGACGAGACGGGGAAGGGCGTGGCGGCGGGGACCAAGCTGAACATCCCCATGCCACCAGGGTCCGACGATGAAGCGTTTCACGCAGTCTGGCCAAGAGTGGAAGAGTTCGTAAGATCTGGGAAGCCGGAATTCGTTCTGTTTCAGGCGGGTGCTGACAGCATCGCGGGCGATCCGATCACGCACATGGCCTACTCTCCGGCTGCCCATGGACACGCAGCGGCGAGTTTGTGCCGTATTGCGGACGAGTTCTGCGATGGCCGGATCTTGGCCATGGGAGGAGGAGGTTACAACAGAACGAATTTGGCTCTTGGTTGGAACGAGGTGGTCAGGGCCATGTTGTAATTTACACTTCGAGAAGAACTCAGAGCAGCCACTCGCCGCCGTTCATCGGACCAACTCTAGATGTACCTGGGCCCGGCCGTGGTCGTCGTCCTCGACCGCCGACACAGACTCGATCGCGGCAATGTAGTGCTCGGGCAAGCCTGCCTGCGCCGCACCCGCTAGAACCAGACTTTTGTACCAGGTATAAGGCCGCGATGAGTGATCCAGCTTATACCGCCGACCCACGTAGGTGAAAGCTTCAAGCTTCTTCCGAGAAAAACTCAAAACGACATCCTCCACCGCGTACCCCGTCCCCTCAAATCCGTCGAGCGCCAGCTTCTGCTTTAGCGTCAACTCGAAAACCGCTCCCCAAACCCCGCCCCCGGCATCTTCGCTGACCAGCGTACACTTTCCCGATCCGTCATTGCTCCTTTTGGAGAAGGTAAGACGATAACCGGGGAGATGGGCGCAACCCAGTTGACCTGCTTTCCCAACTCGTGCAAAAAGCCGCTCCCTCAGCATGTTGGATCCATAGGCAAAGTAGATCATGACGGAAAACAGTGTCTGCAGAAATCCCGCGCGATGCAAGGTGCGCAGATGAGGAGGTCGAGCGCACCGTTACTATGGGCAGGCTAGGCCGCCAGATCCGTGATTACGCGGTCGCGACCCTGGCTCTTTGCCGTGTTCATCGCGCGGGTGGCGCGGGACAGCAGCCCTTGCAAATCATCTCCCGCGCGAAATACCGTAACACCGATACTTGCGGTCGAGGTCAGCACGACGCCGCGCTTGCCATCGAACTGTGCACGGGCTACCGCTTCTCTCATTCGCTCTCCAATATGACTAGCACCCTCGAGCGAGGTTTCCGGCAAAATGGCAATAAACTGATCGTCAGCCCAGCGCCCCAAAACATCCGGCATTCGAAGGCTGTCCGCCAACTCATTTGATATGGCCACCAGTGCATTATCTGCTGCTTCCTGGCCGTATTTATCGACCACCTCTCCATAGTGGTCGACGCCAATTATCGCAATCGACAAATTGTTGCCGTATCGTTCACCGAGCGCCATGAGTTCAAGCAGCTTCACCGTGAGGCCGCGTTGATTGAGTCCGTGCGTCAGTCCATCGGTATCGATACTGTTGACGGCGACGCCCTTTAGGGCCGATGACCCGGTCTCCTCGGTTGTCTCGCCCCGATTGACTATGAGTAACTGTATGATACCCAGCATAACGGCGATTGCCGCCGACTGCGAAATGCCTTGGAGCAGGGAAGGCTGGGACGCGCCCAACATCTGAGGTACAAACATCGATACCGCCAACGCCACGCAAAAAACCAAAATAATGTTTAATGTGGAAAATCTTGTGAAAAACGGTCTTATCACGTCTGGCTGCATTTTCTCCTGTAAGAGTACAGTCTAGCCGATATTCAAAGTTGTGCACCACCTTTTATAGCTTTTCGAGATTTGCATAAGCCAGTACCAGCCATTTATTTCCAACCGATTCGAAGTTGACCTGCACACGGGTATGCTCGCCACGACCCTCAACTCCAAGCACCACTCCATCACCAAATGAATTGTGTCGAACGCGGCCGCCCAGCTGGATGGAATCACTTTGTTTTTCACCTTGTGTGGTCCTCGACCAGCTATCGACATGCCTTGGCAATCCCACCCGCACCGCGGACAGCAGCTCAGCGGGTATCTCCCCGAGAAAACGTGAAGGCGCACCATAGGTTTCGCGGCCGTGCAGCCGACGGACCTCGGCGTAGCTGATGTAAAGAATCTGCATGGCGCGCGTCATGCCCACGTAGCAAAGTCGACGCTCCTCTTCCAACCGCCCGGATTCCTGCAACGAGCGCTGGTGTGGGAACAACCCCTCCTCCATCCCGGTCAGAAACACGAGTGGAAACTCCAGCCCCTTCGCGGAGTGCAGACTCATTAGCTGCACGCATTCCTCCCATTCCTCTCCCTGCCTCTCGCCGGCCTCCAGTGCGGCGTGGGACAAAAAGGCTGACAAGGGGTCCATGCCCTCCTCATCGTCATGCTCGTAGTTCCGCGCCGCGGTTATCAACTCTTCCAGGTTTTCTATTCGCGCCTGTCCTTTTTCGCCCTTCTCTTTGGCGAAGTGCGTGATCAGTCCGCTGCGTTGCAACATCGTCTCAACCGCATCAGCCAGGGCCGCTCCCTGAACCGCTTCCGCCATCTGGTTGATCAGGTCCACGAATGCAACCAGAGCGGACAACGTACGCGAGGGGAGCTCACGCTGGTGAATCAGCGCGCGGGTACCGTTCCACATCGATGTTTGGTTGATCCTGGCATACTCGCGGATCTGCTCCACCGTCCTGTTTCCAATTCCCCGAGTCGGGGTGTTTACAATGCGTTCGAAAGAAGGGTCGTCCTGTCGTCCCGCGATCATGCGAAGGTAGGCCAGGGCATCCTTGATTTCGGCGCGCTCGAAAAATCTCAACCCACCGTACACCCGGTAGGGTATATCCGAGCGCACCAGCACTTCTTCGAACACCCTGGATTGCGCGTTCGATCGATAGAGGATTGCCGCATCGCTGTACGCATTCCCCTGATCCGCCCAGCTCTGTATGCGATCCACGACGAATTTGGCCTCATCGATTTCATTGTAACCAACATACAGCTTGACGGATTCACCTTCTTCACCACTGGTCCACAGTTGCTTGCCCAGCCTGCCCTGATTGTTGTCGATGATCGCGTTGGCGATGTTCAGTATGTTGGCAGTCGATCGATAGTTCTGTTCTAGCCGTGCCACCTTGGCCCCATGGAAATCCCTCTCGAACTGCAGGATGTTTTCGACCCGGGCGCCTCTCCATCCGTAGATCGACTGGTCGTCGTCACCGACCACGAAAATATTCCTGTGCCGGGCCGCAAACAGTTTGAGCCACTCGTACTGTACTGCATTCGTATCCTGAAACTCGTCGACAAGTACATACAAGAATCGCTGCTGGTATCGCAGACATAGTGGTTCGTTGTTCTTGATCAATTCATATGCACGCAGCAGCAACTCCGAGAAATCAACCAGTGAAAAGCGCTGACAAAGCTCCTCGTAGGTTCTGTAGATTCGCAGCAGTTCACGCTGCTGTGCGTCCGCTGGCTCCTCTATGTGATGGGGGCGTCTGCCTTCTTCCTTGTGGCCGTTGATATACCATTGAACCTGGCGCGGCGGCCAGTAGCCTTCATCCAGGTTGAGCTCTTTCAGGGCTCGTTTGATCAATCGTATCTGGTCGTCACTGTCCAATATCTGGAATCCCTGTTCCAGACCCGCCTCGCGCCAATGGGCGCGCAGCAGCCTGTGCGCAATGCTGTGGAACGTGCCAATCCACATTCCGCGCATCGGGTATCCCAGCATTTGTTCGATGCGTCCGCGCATCTCCTGGGCAGCCTTGTTGGTGAAAGTGACGGCGAGGATGGATAGGGGTGAGACATGGAGTGCCTGCACGAGCCAGGCGACGCGATGGGTAAGTACGCGGGTTTTACCGCTACCGGCACCGGCAAGCACTAGCATGGGACCTTCCGGCGCGCACACCGCCTCTCGCTGGTGTTCGTTGAGTGGGTCTAGAATAAAAGAGACGTCCATGCGGCGATGATAACAAACTCCGTTGCGATCCCCTCGCCCCCCTATTCAGGTGGGGGAGGAAGCAGGTTGGGCCGAAGTAAGTTTCCCGTCTTGATCCAGTTCTACAAGTTCATCGAAGCCACCCGCGTACACCCCGTCGATAAAGATTACAGGCGATGTAGTCTGGCCTGTTTGCTGAGCTAATTCTCCGGCGAGTTTCTCGGTGAGTTCGACCTCCCTGTATTGCAGCCGTCGTTTCTGCAACAACCGTTTTGCCGCCGCGCAATACTGACAGGCGCCGCGGGTGTAGATTTCAATACGCATGACTCTGGCCGCCGGGATTAGAAAGCACTACCATAGCGATATTCTCTGGCCATTCAAGTATTTTTAGTAATTCCTCAGGAGGTTCCCGACATGACTGCTAACAGTGCGCAAAGTCAGTTTTTGGCGCGTGATCAAAGACATCTAATACACCCGCTGCACAACCCGGCCGCTCAGAAAAACGGCGTGGTGTGGGTCAGCGGCAAGGGCGCAGTGCTCGTCGATGCCAATGGCAAGGAATACCTCGATGGACTGTCCGGCCTGTGGTGCAACTCCGCGGGAAATGGCCGCGAAGAACTGGCAAGAGCGGCTTACGATCAAATGCAAACCATGGGCTATGCATCCGGGTATGCCGGGAGTTCAAATCCGGGCGCTATCGAGCTTGCCGAACGGCTTGCCGAATTGGCGTACCCGTCCATCAACCATTTTTATTTTACCTCGGGCGGCGGCGAGGCCAGCGACTCCAATTTCAAAACCGCGCGCTATTACTGGAAGCTCATGGGGAAGCCCCAAAAAACCAAGGTGATCTCCCGCATTTGGGGCTACCACGGCGTTACTCTGGCCGCCATGTGCGCCACCGGTATCAGCTCTTACTGGCCCATGTTCGAACCTCGCGTTCCGGGGTTCATCCATATCCCTTCGCCGTACCCGTATCGATACGCGGCAACCGAAGGGGACAGCCAGGGGATTGCCGCAGCCAACGAACTGGAGAAGGCCATCCTCAAAGAGGACCCGGATACGGTAGCGATGTTCATTGCCGAACCTGTCCAGGGCGCGGGCGGGGTTATCCCACCCCAGGACGATTATTTCCCGCGCATTCGCGAAATCTGCGACCGTTACGATGTGCTGCTGGTTGCCGATGAAGTCATAACGGGTTTTTCGCGTACCGGCAAGATGTTCGGACTGGAGCATTGGGGTGTAGAGCCCGACATGTTCCAGTTCGCAAAAGCGATTACCTCGGGGTACTTCCCGCTGGGCGGGGTGGGCTTGAGTGACAAGGTCGCCGAAGTGATCAATAGCGGTGAGCAGGTGTGGATGCACGCCTACACCTATAGTTCACATCCCGTTGGCTGCCGCGTGGCGCTGGCGATGCTGGATATCATCGAGAAGGAGGACTTCGTTGGTCAGGCAGAGGAAAAGGGCCGGTACCTTCTCAACGCGCTTGGCGCGGCCCTGTCAGACCATCCCCACGTCGGAGACGTTCGTGGACTGGGCCTGATGTGCGGCGTCGAAATCGTGAAGGACAAGCAGACCAAGGAAGAATTTGACGCGGGCGACAAGGTGGGAATACGGGTGCACAGTGCCTGCGCCGAGCGTGGTTTATTCAGCCGGGTCCGCGGTGATGTATTCTGCCTGGCACCGCCCATCGTCACCAGTCACGCCCAGCTCGACCGCATCGTCGAGATCCTGCACGAATCCATTGTTGAAGTGCTGGGCGATTAACCCGCATTTTCTCACCAGGCGGCGATGCATACTTTTCAAGCATTGCGAACATTGAAGTCTAGGGCGTCGTTCAAAAAACGGCGTGTCTTGGCACGCCTATCCCGACGCTGGCTGGTCCAGGTGAGAAAAGCGGTTTAACGGGTCAACGCCGCCGTCGTGGAGAAGTATGAGGATTGACACGCATTAAACCAATCGTCGCGGCGGCCGCGCTGGGCTTGTTGAGTCCCGCCGTTTCCTTCGGCGGCTCTGGCGAAGTCGAGATATGCCCGGGTACCGGGATACCCGTTTACCGGAAATCCGATGAGGGCAGCTACCGCTGTGATCTCGCAGAAAAACTCGACGATCGTGGCGTGGACACGTCCGGCGAAACCGGCAAAGCAATCCTCGATGCATTTACACGACCCTACGCGACGGTGCTCGAAATTTCCGATACAGCCGAGCTAACCAGATCTAATTTGGATTACCTGCTGGGCGAACTGCCGGA
>JAHEIO010000095.1 GCA_024639325.1 Gammaproteobacteria bacterium | reverse complement strand
GTTTGCGGTACGCGAAGGCGGACGCACCGTGGGTGCGGGCGTTGTCACCAAGGTGATCGAATGATCAATGAATCCCGGCGGCGCGCCGCTCCTGTGTTCAGGAGGTTCGCCCTCGGGTCGAATCCGAATTTTTAGGCCAGTAGCTCAATTGGCAGAGCGGCGGTCTCCAAAACCGCAGGTTGGGGGTTCGATTCCCTCCTGGCCTGCCACTGTAACCTGGGAAAGATTGTGATTGACAAAGTTAAACTTGCTGCCGCAGTCGTCCTCGTCGTGGCCGGCCTCGTCGGCTTTTACTATTTCGATGAGGTGTCCGTTTTACTGCGGGCCGGGATGGTCATCGTGGGCGTTATTGCTGGTGCCGCGGTAGCGCTAACCTCAGCGCAGGGTCAGGCGGCATGGGAATTTGCCAAGGGCGCGCGGATGGAACTCAGAAAGGTGGTCTGGCCGACGCGCCGGGAAACGATACAGGGCACCGGTATCGTGCTTCTGATGGTGATCGTGGTCGGTTTGTATTTGTGGATACTGGATACCGCTCTGTTCTGGATCGTGTACGACTTGGTGCTGAATACGGGGGCCTAGAAATGGACGACAGTTCAAATCAGAAACGCTGGTACGTGGTGCATGCCTTTTCAGGATTTGAAAAGCATGTCGCCGAAGCCCTCAAGGAACACATAAGACGCGCCGGAATGGAAGACAGCTTTGGCGAAATCCTCGTGCCGACGGAGGACGTCGTGGAAATGAAAGGCGGGCAGAAGAGAACAAGCGAGAGGAAGTTCTTTCCCGGATACGTACTGGTGCAGATGGAGATGAACGACCATAGCTGGCACTTGGTCAAAAGCGTGCCTCGGGTAACCGGCTTCATCGGTGGCACCAGTTCGAGGCCAACGCCGATTAGCGACAAGGAAGCCCAGGCAATCATGCAGCAGGTCAAGGTGGGCGCTGAGCATCCCAGACCGAAATTTTCTTTCGAGCCCGGAGAGCTCGTGCGGGTAGTAGACGGGCCGTTCGCGGATTTCAACGGCACAGTTGAAGACGTGAATTTCGAGAAATCCAAACTGCGTGTGGCGGTCTCCATTTTCGGGCGCTCCACACCGGTAGAGCTGGATTTCAGTCAGGTGGACAAAGGCTAGGCGATAGTGGTGGTAAGAGTTTCAACCCGGCGAACATTGTCGATTTGATCCGATTAATTTATTTGGCGGGGAGCCCGAAGGCCCTGACAGGCAGGTACGGCGTTTGAACCCGGGAGATTGAAATATGGCAAAGAAGGTAGACACACTCATCAAACTGCAGGTACCTGCAGGTGAGGCCAACCCGAGTCCGCCTGTGGGCCCGGCTCTGGGACAGCACGGCGTGAACATCATGGAATTCTGCAAAGCATTCAATGCGGAAACCCAGGATGTGGAAAAGGGTATGCCGATTCCCGTGGTGATCACGGTATACAGCGACAAGAGTTTCACGTTCATCAAGAAGACGCCGCCCGCTGCGGTGCTGCTCAAGAAAGCCGCCCAGGTGGCGAAAGGCAGCGCCGAACCGAATCGAGACAAGGTGGCGAAAGTAACGCGCCAGCAGCTTGAAGAGATCGCAACTATAAAGATGGCGGATCTCAATGCCAACGATATGGATCATGCGGTCCGGATCATTGCGGGCAGCGCGCGGTCCATGGGCATCGAAACCGAGGGAGTCAAGTAATGTCCGTGTCGGGAAAAAGAATGACGGGCCAGGCGGCGAAGGTGGAACTCGGCAAGTTTTATGATTTCGATGCCGCAATCGATCTGGTCAAGCAGACCGCATCGGCGAAGTTTGACGAGTCCGTGGACGTGTCCGTAAATCTTGGAGTGGATGCGCGGAAGTCCGACCAGAACGTGCGCGGTGCAACAGTGTTGCCGAGGGGCACGGGTAAAGTGATGAAGGTCGCGGTATTCGCCGATGGACCCGACGCCGAAGCCGCTGCCAACGCCGGAGCGGACGTGGTGGGAATGGACGACCTGGCCGAAAAAGTCAAGGCCGGCGAATTCGATTTCGACGTCATCATTGCGACGCCGGCGAGCATGAAGGTGGTTGGACGGCTGGGACAGATTCTGGGGCCAAGAGGGCTGATGCCCAATCCCAAAGTCGGCACCGTGTCCAATGATGTGGGTAAAGCGGTGGAAAATGCCAAGGCCGGCCAGGTCCAGTTCCGCAACGACAAGGCCGGAATTATCCACTGCTCCATCGGCAAGGCCTCGTTCGAGCCGGAGGCGCTGAAAGAAAACTTGACCGCATTGCTGGGGGCGTTGCAGAAGGCAAAGCCGCCGGTGGCCAAGGGCCAGTATTTTCGACGAGTTACCCTGTCCACAACGATGGGCCCGGGTATACGCGTCGATAGAGCGACATTGCCGATTTAGGCCCGTCGCATCCAAGGTGCTGCCAAAATCCGCATGTGGCTGCCGGCAGGTATGGCCGCCGACCGAGTATGGCAGTGTTGTCAAAGACCGCAGGTACCGAAAGGTTTAAATTCCTGCGCAGACGGCGGACAGTTCAGGGTGAAAAGGCTTCCTGAATTCCTGAATCTGGGCGCCTTAACTTAGGAGGTATGCTCAACCATGAGCCTGAGTCTTGAAGATAAAAAGGCGGTTGTCGAGCGGGTGTCGGGCGTGTTGTCCGAATCCCAGACAGCAATCGTCGCGGAATACCGTGGATTGACCGTGGAAAAGATGACGAGCTTGCGAAGAGAAGCCAGAGAAGCCGGTGTCTTTTTGCAGGTGGTCAAGAACACGCTTGCGCGACGGGCCGTAAAGGGTTCCGATTTCGAGTGTCTGGACGAACACTTCATTGGGCCGCTTGCGTTGGCCGCATCGGAAGACCCGGTGGCGGCGGCGAAAGTGCTGAGCAAGTTCGAGAAGGCAAATGACGTTTTCTCGATCAAGATTGGAGCAATGTCCGGTGCGCTGCTGTCCCAGGAAGAAATAAGCGCTCTGGCAAAACTGCCCGGTCGTGAAGAATTGCTCGCAACACTACTCGGCACAATGCAGGCGCCCGTCGTCAAGTTCGTGCAGACGCTCAACGAGGTGCCGTCGAAATTCGTGCGCACGCTGGCTGCTGTAAACGATGCAAAAACGGCGGCTTAGCTCGACAGATCAAACACTATTATTGAGGAGTTTTAGAAATGGCTGTTACTAAAGAAGACATTTTAGAATCGATTGGCAATATGTCAGTACTCGAATTGTCCGGGCTGATCAAGGACATGGAAGAGAAATTCGGCGTTTCGGCCCAGGCGGCCGTAGCCGTTGCGGCGCCGGCCGCGGGCGGCGGTGAAGCCGAAGCGGCTGAAGAGAAGACCGAATTCGATGTCGTTCTGACCAGTTTTGGCGAGAACAAGGTTTCCGTGATCAAGGCCGTACGCGCCATTACCTCCCTTGGTTTGAAGGAAGCCAAAGATCTGGTCGAAGGTGCGCCTGCGCCGGTAAAAGAAGCGGCAGGCAAAGACGACGCCGAAGAGATCAAGAAGAAGTTGGAAGAAGCAGGCGCGTCCGTCGAGCTCAAATAAGAGCTGTCGACATCGCGCTCTGTACGGCATTCAAACGCATCAGGCTGGGGATATCATCCACCGGCCTTTTGCTGTTTGTGCAAGGCAACGAAATCCGGTAATTCCGAGAGGTATCCATGGGTTATTCCTTTACTGAAAAGAAGCGGCTACGTAATAGCTTTAGCAAGCGTCCCAGTGTTTTACGTGTGCCTTATCTGCTGGCCACACAAAAGGATTCCTACAAGAAATTCCTGCAGGCGGACGCCAGCCACGAAGACAGGAGGGAGCGGGGGCTGCAGGCTGCATTTCGATCCGTGTTTCCGATCGAGAGTTACAACGGCAACGCCGCTCTGGAGTTCGTCAGCTACCGGCTGGGATCGCCGCCATTCGACGTCAAGGAGTGCCAGCAGCGCGGGCTGATATTCGCCGCGCCGCTGCGTGTGCTGCTGCGACTGGTGATCTACCAGAAGGACGAAACCACGGGCAGCAAGTCCGTCAAGGACGTCAAGGAGCAGGAAGTCTACATGGGTGAAATCCCGTTGATGACCGACAACGGCACTTTCGTAATCAACGGCACCGAACGCGTGATCGTGTCGCAGCTGCACCGGTCTCCCGGGGTGTTCTTCGATCACGACCGCGGCAAGACCCACTCTTCCGGCAAGCTGTTGTTTTCCTCCCGGGTCATTCCCTACCGGGGATCCTGGCTGGATTTTGAATTCGATCCGAAGGACCTTCTGTACATCCGCATCGACCGTCGCAGGAAGCTGCCTGCAACGATCCTGCTGCGGGCCCTTGGCTTTACCGCCCAGGAAGTGCTGGAGATCTTTTTCGACAACGATACGTTCCATCTCTCCGCCAGGGACATCAAGATGGACCTGGTTCCCCAGCGCCTGCGCGGGCAGCAGGTCCTTTTCGACATCACCAATGGAAAAGGTGAGGTCATGGTGGAAGCCGGGAGACGCATTACCGCACGGAATGTACGGGAGCTGGAAAAGTCCCGGGTCAGAAAGCTCGAAGTTCCGGCGACGTACCTCACGGGCAGGACCCTTGCAAAGGACATCATCGACCCCGACACCGGCGAGCTGCTGCTAGAGGCAAACACGGTCATTACCGAAGAGATTATCGATCAGCTGATCGAAAAGAAGTTCAAGACGCTGGAAACGATTTATACCAACGATCTCGACAAGGGCTCGTATGTTTCCGATACGCTGCGTATCGACACGACCACCAACGAGCTCGAGGCTCAGGTGGAGATTTACCGGATGATGCGCCCGGGCGAGCCGCCGACAAAAGAGGCCGCGCATGCGCTGTTCAACAACCTGTTTTTCAATGCCGACCGTTATGATCTGTCAGCGGTCGGCAGGATGAAGTTCAACCGCCGGCTCGGACGCGAGGGCGATGAAGGACCCGGTACCCTCAACAAGGAAGACATCATCGACGTCATGCGTACGCTCATCGACCTCAAGAATGGACACGGAGAGATCGATGACATCGATAATCTGGGCAATCGCCGCGTGCGATCCGTCGGCGAACTGGTCGAGAACCAGTTCCGCGTCGGCCTCGTTCGCGTCGAACGCGCGGTCCGCGAGCGGCTGAGCGTTGCTGAATCCGAGAACCTGACCCCGCAGGAGCTGATCAACGCCAAACCGGTGTCTGCGGTGGTGCGGGAATTTTTTGGCTCCAGCCAGCTGTCCCAGTTCATGGACCAGACCAATCCCCTGTCGGAAGTAACTCACAAGCGACGCGTATCAGCGCTGGGCCCCGGCGGCCTGACCCGGGAGCGCGCCGGTTTCGAGGTTCGCGACGTGCACCCGACCCACTACGGCCGCGTATGTCCTATCGAAACGCCGGAAGGGCCCAACATTGGACTGATCAACTCGCTGGCGTGCTACGCGCGCACCAACGACTACGGATTTTTGGAAACACCCTACCGCAAGGTGACGGCTAGTAAGATAACCAATTCGATCGAATATCTCTCGGCTATCGAGGAGCGCAATTTCGTTATCGCCCAGGCCAATGCCACCGTTGATGACAAGGGCAAGCTGACCGATGAGCTGGTGTCCTGTCGTCACAAGAACGAATTCACCCTGTCCACCCCGGACCGCATCGATTTCATCGACGTTGCGCCATCCCAGATCGTGTCGGTGGCTGCATCCCTGATCCCGTTCCTTGAACATGACGACGCCAACCGCGCTCTAATGGGATCGAACATGCAGCGTCAGGCGGTTCCCACCATACGCAGCGAAAAGCCGCTGGTTGGGACGGGGATGGAGAGAATTGTGGCGGTTGATTCGGGTGTGACCGTGGTCGCCCGGCGCGGAGGTATCGTGGACTCCGTCGATGCGGGACGCATCGTGGTCCGGATCAATGACGATGAGGCCATACCCGGAGAACCCGGCGTGGATATCTACAACCTGATCAAGTACCAGCGATCGAACCAGAATACGACCATCAACCAACGGCCCCTGGTCAAAGTCGGCGACGCCATCGCCAAGAGCGACGTACTGGCGGACGGCCCTTCCACCGACATGGGCGAGCTGGCCCTGGGCAGGAATGTGCTGGTGGCGTTCATGCCCTGGAGTGGCTACAACTTCGAGGACTCGATACTGATCTCGGAACGCATGGTGCAGGAAGATACCTATACCACGATACACATCGAGGAGCTGTCCTGCGTAGCCCGCGACACCAAGCTGGGATCCGAGGAAATCACCCGGGACATTCCGAATGTCGGTGAAGCCGCATTGTCCAAGCTGGACGAATCCGGAATCGTGTATATCGGCGCCGAAGTCACTTCCGGTGATATCCTGGTGGGCAAGGTGACGCCGAAGGGCGAGACTCAGCTCACTCCTGAAGAAAAACTGCTTCGCGCCATCTTCGGGGAAAAGGCATCCGACGTGAAGGATACCAGCCTGCGTATGCCGTCGAGCATGTCGGGCACCGTGATCGATGTCCAGGTGTTCACTCGCGACGGCGTCGAAAAGGACGCACGAGCCAAGCAGAACGAGGACCAGGAACTCGCACGAGTCCGCAAGGATCTGAACGACCAGTTCCGCATTGTGGAAGAGGATGCCTACGACCGCATTGAGAAGCTGTTGAGCGGACGCACAGCGGAGGGTGGACCGGGCGACCTCAAGAGCGGGGACAAGGTGGCCAGGACCTATCTCGATGATCTTCCGCGAGACAAATGGTTCGAGGTCCGGTTGCGCAATGAAACAGTCAACGAGCAGCTCGAACAGTTGCGGGCGGACCTGGATGCCCAGCGCCAGCATTTCGACGATCTTTTCGACGAGAAGCGCGCCAAGCTGGAATCTGGAGACGATCTGGCGCCGGGCGTGCTGAAGATGGTCAAGGCGTTTGTCGCGGTCAAACGGCGCCTGCAGCCCGGGGACAAGATGGCGGGGCGTCACGGCAACAAGGGGGTCATTTCCAAGATCGTCCCGGTTGAGGACATGCCCTACATGGAGGACGGCACCACCGTCGATATCGTGTTGAATCCGCTCGGCGTACCGTCACGAATGAACGTGGGACAGGTACTGGAAACCCATCTCGGATGGGCGGCCCACGAACTTGGAAAGCAGATCGACGCCATGCTGTCGCAGCAGCGCGCGGTCGCCGAGATTCGTCAATATCTGGAAAAGATATACAACCACAGTGGACGCAAGGAAAACTTGAAATCCCTGACCAACGACGAGGTGCTGGAACTGGCCGGAAATCTTCGTGGGGGTGTGCCGATGGCAACGCCGGTATTCGACGGTGCCATAGAAAAGGAGATCAAGGACTTGCTGGAGCTGGCACATCTGCCCACAAATGGTCAATCCGTGCTGCGTGACGGTCGCACTGGAGAACTGTTCGACCGGCCGATCACCGTCGGGTACATGTATATTTTGAAGCTGAATCATCTGGTGGATGACAAGATGCACGCCCGCTCAACCGGCCCTTACAGCCTCATTACGCAGCAGCCGCTCGGCGGCAAAGCCCAGTTCGGCGGGCAGAGATTCGGTGAAATGGAAGTCTGGGCGCTGGAAGCGTACGGCGCGGCGTACACGCTGCAGGAGATGTTGACCGTCAAATCGGATGATGTGGCCGGGCGAACGAAGATGTATGAAAACATCGTGCGAGGTGATCATTTCATGGAGGCCAGCATGCCCGAATCCTTCAATGTGCTCATGAAGGAGATCCGTTCCCTGGGTCTCAACATCGAGCTCAAGCATGACTGAACCGGCAGTGTCACGAATCAAGTATGAGGACAAACGATGAAAGATTTGTTTAATCTGTTCAAGCAACCGGGCAAGGTCGAGGACTTCGACGCCATCCGCATTGGAATCGCGTCACCGGAAAAAGTGAGATCCTGGTCGTTCGGCGAAGTGAAAAAGCCGGAGACCATCAATTACAGAACTTTTAAACCAGAGCGTGACGGACTGTTTTGCGCAAAGTTATTCGGTCCCATGAACGACTATGAGTGTCTGTGCGGAAAGTACAAGCGGCTCAAGCATCGCGGTGTTATCTGCGAGAAATGCGGCGTCGAGGTGACGCTGTCCAAGGTCCGCCGGGAACGCATGGGGCACATCGACCTTGCCAGCCCGGTCGCCCACATCTGGTTCCTCAAGTCGCTGCCGTCGCGGCTGGGTCTGATGCTGGACATGACCGTGCGGGAGATCGAGCGCGTGCTTTATTTCGAGGCCTACGTTGTCGTAGACCCGGGAATGACTCCGCTCGAGTCGCGGATGTTGCTCACCGAGGATGCCTACCTCGAAGCCATCGAACAGTACGGTGATGAATTCAAGGCCGAAATGGGTGCGGAGGCGATCCGCGCGCTGCTCAAGCGTATCGAACTCAAGGAAGAGGCGGCCAGACTGCGCGGTGAGCTCGAGGACACCACGTCGGAAACTAAAATCAAGAAGCTCACCAAAAGGCTAAAGGTCATCGAGGCATTCATCCACTCGGGCAACAAACCGGAGTGGATGATCATGGAAATCCTGCCGGTGCTGCCGCCCGATCTGCGGCCGCTGGTGCCCCTCGACGGCGGGCGTTTCGCTACTTCCGACCTGAACGATCTCTACCGCAGGGTGATCAACCGGAACAACCGATTGAAGCGCCTGCTGGACCTCAATGCGCCGGATATCATCGTACGCAACGAAAAACGAATGCTCCAGGAATCCGTCGACGCGCTGCTTGACAACGGCCGCCGCGGCAAGGCCATCACCGGAGCCAACAAGCGCCAGCTCAAATCCCTGGCTGATATGATCAAGGGTAAACAGGGCAGGTTCAGGCAGAACCTGCTGGGCAAACGCGTCGACTACTCGGGTCGTTCGGTCATCGTGGTCGGGCCTGCGCTCAAGCTCCACCAATGCGGTTTACCGAAGAAAATGGCGCTGGAGCTGTTCAAGCCGTTCATCTTCAGCAAACTCGAACTTCGCGGCATGGCGACTACCATTAAGCAGGCCAAGAAGATGGTCGAGCTGGAAAGCGGTGAAGTGTGGGACATTCTGGAGGAAGTGATCCGCGAACACCCGGTGATGCTGAACAGGGCGCCGACCCTGCACCGGCTGGGGATTCAGGCTTTCGAGCCGGTACTGGTCGAAGGCAAGGCTATTCAACTTCACCCGCTGGTTTGTACACCATACAACGCGGACTTCGACGGTGACCAGATGGCGGTGCATGTGCCCCTTTCCATCGAGGCGCAGCTCGAAGCGCGGTCGCTGATGATGTCAACGAACAACATACTTTCTCCGGCGAACGGTGAACCCATCATTGTGCCGTCACAGGACATCGTGCTCGGTTTGTACTACATGACCCGCGAGAAAGTGAACGTCCCGGGGGAGGGCCGCATTTTAACGGATGTCGAGGAAGTAAACCGGGCGTACAACGTCGGTCAGCTGTCCCTGCACGCGCGGATCAAGGTTCGAATTCGTGAAACCGTTACGGACGAGGACGGCGGTCGGGTCGAGACTTTCAAGCTGTACGATACCACCGCCGGCCGGGCGCTGTTGTCCGAGATCCTGCCCGCCGGAATGTCTTTCGAACTCATCAACCAGCCGCTGAAGAAGAAGCAGATTTCGGAGGTCATCAACTTCTGCTACCGGAAGGTCGGGTTGAAAGATACGGTCATCTTCGCTGACAAGCTCATGTACACGGGCTTCCACTACTCGGCGAGAGCGGGGATCTCCATCGGGGTCGACGACATGGTTATCCCAAATGACAAGGAGCCCATCCTGCATCGCGCCGAGCACGAAGTAAAAAACATCCAGGAGCAGTACATCTCAGGCCTGCTGACTGATGGTGAACGCTACAACAAGGTTGTCGATATATGGACGCGCACGAGTGAACAGGTTGCCTCGTCCATGATGGACGAACTCGGCACCGACGAAGTCAAGGACGCCAAGGGAAATGATGTCAAACAGGAATCGTTCAACTCGATCTATATGATGGCCGATTCCGGCGCGCGGGGCAGCCATGCCCAGATCCGACAGCTTGCGGGCATGCGCGGTCTGATGGCTAAACCCGACGGCTCCATCATCGAAACGCCGATTACGGCCAATTTCCGCGAAGGTCTGAACGTATTGCAGTACTTCATTTCGACCCACGGCGCCAGAAAAGGCCTCGCCGACACGGCGCTCAAGACCGCGAACTCAGGATATCTCACGCGCCGGCTGGTCGATGTCTGCCAGGACCTGGTCGTCACGGAGGAAGACTGCGGTACGACCAGCGGTATCGCCAGGCAGGCGCTGGTGCAGGGTGGCGAAGTGGTCATCCCCATTCGTGACCGCATTCTGGGCCGCGTGGTGTTGGGGGATGTTCACGACGCGGAGGGCATCCCTCTGGTCGCGGACGGCGAAATGCTCGATGAAAAATCTGTAACCTTGATCGAACAGAACAACGTGGACCGCCTCAACGTCCGCTCCCCCGTGACTTGTGAAACACGTTACGGCATCTGCGCCAAGTGCTACGGGCGCGATCTGGGCCGCGGACACATGATCAACGTCGGTGAGGCCGTCGGTGTGATCGCGGCGCAGAGTATCGGTGAGCCTGGCACGCAGCTCACCATGAGGACCTTCCATATCGGCGGCGCCGCGTCTCGAGCCGCCGCGGTGAGCAAGGTCGAAGTCAAAACCAATGGCAGCGTCAAACTCAGCAATATCAAGCTGGTGTCCAACACCGAAGGGCGTCAGATCGTGGTTACCCGTTCGGGAGAACTGGTTGTCCAGGACAGCAAAGGTAGTGAGAGAGAGCGCTACAAACTGCCCTACGGTGCGGTGCTCAATGTCAATGACGGTGAAGAGGTCGAAGCCGGCCAGCAGGTCGCTAACTGGGACCCCCATACGCATCCGATCATTACCGAAGTGGCGGGCACTATCAATTTTACGGATCTTGCCGAAGGCGAGACGGTCAATAGCCAGACCGACGACCTGACCGGCGTCACGACCTACGTCGTTATCGATCCCAAGCACCGTCGCGGCGGCGCGAGGGACACCCGGCCCCTGATCAGCCTGGTCGACAGCAAGGGAGAGACGCTGATGTTCGCAGGGTCCGACGTACCGGCGCGCTACTTTATGCCACCTGGCGCCATCGTAATGGGCAAGGACGGCCAGAAGGTATCCATTGGCGACGTCCTGGCTCGTATCCCGCAGGAATCATCCAAGACCAGGGATATTACCGGTGGTCTGCCCCGGGTTGCCGAACTGTTCGAAGCAAGGAAACCCAAGGATCCCGCCGTGCTGGCGGGCAACACCGGTGTCGTTTCCTTCGGCAAGGAGACCAAGGGCAAGCAGCGGCTGATCATCAGCGATAAGGACGGGGAGGATCACGAGTACCTGATTCCCAAAGGCATGAACATAACCGTGTTTGAGGGAGAGTCTGTGGAGCAGGGTGAAATGATCGTGGACGGACCTCCCATAGCCTCGGATATTCTGGACCTTCTCGGGGTGGAATCGCTGTGTGACTACATTGTGGATGAAGTCCAGGACGTATACCGGTTACAGGGTGTGAAGATCAATGACAAGCACATTGAAGTGATCGTGCGCCAGATGCTCCGCAAGGCCGCCATAGTCGATCCCGGTGACACGCTGTTGCTTCCGGGTGAGCAGGTTGAGCGTGCCCGTGTACTGGACGAGAACGAACGCATCGAATCCGAGGGCGGCAACCCGGCGACCTACAACAGGGTGCTGCTGGGCATCACCAAGGCGTCGCTGACGACGGAATCGTTTATCTCCGCCGCATCTTTCCAGGAAACCACGCGCGTGCTGACCGAGGCGTCGTTGAATGGCAAGATCGACCGGCTGCGAGGACTCAAGGAAAACGTCATCGTGGGACGGCTGATCCCGGCCGGCTCCGGTCTTGCCTACCACGAAGAGCGTCTTCGCCTGCGCCAAGAGGATGCCAGCAAGGCCAATGAGCTCGAGCAACTGCTGGGTGGTGAACCGGACCGCGACGCCGCGAACGAAGCCGGTGAAGACGGCTCGGATTCGTCACAGGAAAGCGAGGCCGCAAGCGCTTAACGGTCGATTATGACCGCGCCGTTTTCACGCTGAGCCAACAGGCCGGCTTGTTGTTCAAGCCGGCCTTTTTATTGATGTAACCGTTCAAATCCACCAAGATCAAGATCTATGCCCACCCGAACAGTCGAAATCATCAATCTTCCCGAGACTACTCCCGGAACAGCTCGTCAGATCAAGGTGATCCGCTACGGTTCTCCCGGTTCGCACCCCAAAGTCTATGTGCAGACGTCACTTCACGCAGACGAGATACCGGGCATGCTGGTCACTCACCACCTCGATCGGATGCTCGGGCGGGCCGATCGGGAAGACAGGATCAAGGGTGAGATCGTCCTGCTTCCTGTGGCCAATCCGATCGGTCTTAGCCTGTTTCTTCGCGGACGCCTCAGCGGCAGGTTCGAACTTGGCAACGGCGTCAACTTCAATCGCAACTACCCGGACGTTTCCGACACGGTAGCAAAGAAGGTTGCGGGTAGCTTGACTGAGGATGCGGCAGCCAACGTGTCGGTCATTCGTGAGCATATTCGCGCAGCGATCGACGCGTTTCCGGCCCCCGATGAAACCTCGTTTTTGCGCAAGACACTGATGTTTCTAGCCGCGGATGCGGACGTCTGCCTCGATCTCCATTGTGACTGGGAAGCCGTCATGCACGTGTATCTGGGTACACCGCTATGGCCCGGGGCGCGCGACCTTCCGGCACAAATAGGCGCTCACGCAACCATGCTGGCCGAGGTGTCCGGCGGCAATCCGTTCGATGAAGCAGTTGGGGGTATCTGGTGGGATCTGGCACGTCGATTTCCGCAATATCCGATTCCTCCCGCCTGCCTCAGTAGCACTGTCGAACTGCGCGGTGAAAAGGACATCTCTCACGAGTTCGCGAAAAAGGATGCGGACAACCTGTTCAAATTCTTTGTGCGCCGCGAGGCGGTCGAGGGAGATCCGGGCCCGTTACCCGACCTGCTGACCCCCGCCACACCCCTGGAGGGCGTCGACCCGGTCAAAGCCCCGCATCCCGGGGTGGTCGTCTACCTTAAAAGTCCGGGTGACCGGATCAGGGCGGGCGAAGCGGTTGCGGAGATCATTGATCCCTGGAACGATGCGAAGACGAAGCACACGCTTGTGCATTCACGCGTCTCCGGCGTGATGTTCTCCCGTCGCAGCGACCGTTTCGCCAGAGCCGGCCAGACGCTATGCCGCGTGGCCGGCCATGATGCCTTGCCGGATCGCATCGGCGGCAGCCTGCTGTCTGACTAGCCCCCATTTCTCACCAGGCGGCTATAGAATCTCGT
>JAHEIO010000094.1 GCA_024639325.1 Gammaproteobacteria bacterium | reverse complement strand
ACTGGATCAGCCGCCTTTTCGCCAGCTTCGGAATCCGTACCACCCGGTAGAACTCCTGTCGGCGGATGAAATCGAGGCCATACACAACGCCTCGCTTACGGTGCTGGAAGACATCGGCATCAATTTCCTGCTGCCGCAAGCGCGCGAAATCCTGAAAGCGGCGGGTGCGGATGTGGACAAGGACGGTGCCCGGGTCCGGTTCGACCGGGGACTGATCGAGAAGTCTCTCGGAACCATCCCGGACCGCTTTACGCTGCACGCGCGAAACCCGGAACGAGATCTCCGATTCGGAGAAAAATTTCTCAATATCGGCTCGGTTAGCAGTCCGCCAAACGTGTCCGACATCGAGCGAGGGCGGCGCGACGGCAACTATGCCGACTACTGTGATTTCCTCAAGCTGGCCCAGTCGCTGAACATCGTCCACATGACCCTCGGCCACCCCGTGGAGCCGCTGGATGTGGAACCGGCAATCCGCCACCTCAAGTCGACGCTGACCCGCATCGAACTCACGGACAAGCCATTTTCCGGTTATTCTCTGGGCAGGGAACGGATTCTGGACGCGATCGAGATGGCGCGGATCGCCCGAGGTATCGGCGAAGACCAGCTGCTGCGGGAACCCAGCCTGACTTCCAATATCAACGCCAACTCTCCGCTGCAGTTCGACGTCCCGATGCTGTGGGGCATCATCGAGATGTCGAGTCGCAACCAGGTCATAAGCATCACGCCGTTCACGCTCTCGGGGGCGATGGCTCCCGTGACCGTGGCCGGCGCACTGACACAGCAGAACGCAGAAGCCCTGGCCGGCCTGGCGTTCACGCAGATGGTCAAGGCGGGCGCACCGGTCATCTACGGCGGATTCACCTCCAACGTGGATATGAAAACCGGTTCGCCCGCCTTCGGGACGCCCGAAAATGCCAAAGCGACGCTGATCGGCGGCCAGCTCGCACGTCGTTACGGCGTGCCGTATCGTTCGTCCAACGTAAACGCATCGAATGCGCCGGATGCCCAGGCCGTATACGAATCGATGATGGTCACCTGGGCCGCGGTGATGGGGGGAGCCAACATGATCTACCACGGCTGCGGCTGGCTCGAGGGGGGGCTGACCGCCTCGTTCGAAAAATTCATCATCGATTCCGAAATCATGCAGATGATGGCGGCTTTCCTGGAGCCGCTGGGCGTCACCGCTGACGATCTGGCGGTGGATGCCATGCGCGACGTCGGGCCCGGCGGGCACTTCTTCAGCACCCAGCACACCCTCGACCGCTATGAGACCGCATTCTACAAGCCCATCCTGTCCGACTGGCGGAATTACGAGACCTGGGCTGAGGATGGGTCGGTGGATGCGACGCATCGGGCGCACAGGATCTACAAGCGTCTAGTGGAAGCGTATGAACAGCCACCACTGGACCAGGGGATTCGGGAGGAATTGGAAGCCTTTGTCGCCCGCCGGATCGAGGAGGGCGGGGCGCCGATGAATTGAATGCACCGCAATTCTGGTGCGGGTCTTGCTTTAATAATATGTTGCAACTTATTGAAATCAATCAAGGATATGTATTTCTTCACAAATGACTTGAACAAAGTTTCCGCGGTAACGCGTGGCCATTCCTCCATCTCATGACAATCCATCCCCCAGGCATCGAACAACGCTTCGAAATAAGCGCACTCCCCGAGGTTGATATCGACGCCGTAATTGCCCCCATCATCCGGGATTCAACCCGGTCGCCCATCGTGGAATCCGTTCCCGCAGCAGAGCTTTTTGCCCGGCTGCCGCGTGAGATTCCAGCGACCGGCGCCTCACTTGAGATGGTGATGAGCGAGGTCCAGTCCGTCGTGATCGAGCACTGTCGTCGGAACGCCCATCCCGGTTTCTATGGCTATATCGCCGGTTCGGGCCTGCCGACGGACCCGCTGTCCCACGCCATGGTCGCGGCGCTGAACCAGAACACCATAGGCTATGCGGGTGCCCCCGGCCCGGTAACGGTGGAAAGAACGGTGCTGGACTGGATGCGGCAGCTGACCGGCATGCCGACGGGTGCGGAGGGGGCGATTGTGAGCTGCGGGTCCGTGGCCAATCTGTCGAGCATGACCGCGGCGCTCTATTCCGCTATTGGCAGCGAATACCTGAACCGGGGGATCGGGAGCTACGACAAGGGGCAACCGGTCATCGTGACCTCGAAAATGGCGCACTTTTCGATGCAGCGGGCGGCGATCGTTCTGGGGCTGGGTGTGGACCAGGTGCTCCTGGTGGATCACGACGAACATTTCCGCATGCGGCCGGATCACCTGACCGCGGTGCTGGACCAGTGCGGAAGCCGGGGCCGTGTGCCGGTGTGCGTCGTCGGGACGGCCGGGGCGACGGTAACCGGCTCGATCGATCCGCTCGATTCGATAGCGGATATCTGCGGAGATCGAAACATCTGGTTCCACGTAGACGCGGCCTACGGAGGTGCGGGATTGCTGAGCCGGAAACTGAGACCCAGGTTTACCGGGATTGAGCGCGCGGATTCGATCTGCATGGATCTCCACAAATGGTTCTATCTTGGATTCGACGGCAGCGTGGTGTTGTACCGAAATCCAGGTGAGGCACGTAACGTGTTTTATACACGCTCGGACTACGTGCAGTTTGCGAAGGACGGCCCGCCCGAGGAGCACATGTTCTTTCACTTCAGCCCGGAGCTGTCCCGGCGGTTTAGGGGCCTCCCGGCTTACATTGCGTTCCGCTACTTCGGCAGTGATATACTCGGTCGCAATGTGGAACACAACCACGAGTGTGCGGCATACCTGGCGCGACTTGTCCGTGACGCGGATGACCTTGAGCTGATCAACGATCCTGATCTTTCCATCTGCTGCTTTCGTTACGATCCTCAGGAACTGGCGCAACAACCGGACGGGGTGGATCGATTGAATTCCCAAATACGCGCTCAATTGCAGGTTGAAGGCGAATATTACCTATCGCCAACAGACGTTTCCGGTCGACCGGCATTGCGAGTGTGTATCTGCAGCCACACTACGCGAGCGGTCCACATGGAAAAACTGGTGGATCGCGTGCGGGAGGCGGGGCGATCACTGATGTCCTCGAAGGAGGTTGGTACCATTGCAAAATGACATGGTCATACACAAGGGCGGCTGCCATTGCGGCCGGGTTCGTTTCGCGTTCGAGGGCCCTGCAAACGTCAGGGTTGCGGAATGCAACTGCTCCATATGCGGAAAATCCGGTTTCCTCGGTATGTCGGTGCCAAAGGATAAATTCAGGCTGATTAAGGGTGAAGACAGCCTGGCTACCTACTCATTTGGTACCGGCGTCGCCAAACACACCTTTTGCAATCACTGCGGCATCAAATCGTTCTACACGCCCCGCTCGCACCCGGACGGCATCAATGTCAATGTCCGCTGTCTGGACCCGGAGACCATCGAGAGCAAGAAGATCATTCCCTTTGACGGCCGGAACTGGGAGGAGCAATACCCCGCAGGCAAGGCAACCGCATACAGCAACTATCCGTCGGAGTGAGGGCTGCGGTTATTGTCGAACCGCGCTTCAGCTGCCGGTGGCCTGCGACTGTGAGTCTTCGAAGGCCGGCATGACTTCTTTGATGAACAATTCCAGGGACTGTTGCTGTTGCGGGATTCCCAGGCCATAGCTGGCGCAGTAGGTGAACTGGTCGACGCCAAGTGCCTGGTATCGTTTCAGTTTGGAGATGACCTCATCGGGGGTGCCAAACACCAGGTTTTCCCGCAAGGTATCACGGCTGAATTCTTGGCGGCTGGATAATTCGCCAAGGTCCACTACTTCCGGGAAGCCATTGTTGACCCCGCCCAGGTTTTTGAACAGATTTTGGAATCGACCCAATTGTCCGATGCATGCATCGACAGCCGCGGTTACCTGGTCATCACTGGCGCAAACCGCGGAATAACGCATGGTCGTAAACTGGGGACGTTGCGCTTCCGGATGTTTGGCCAAAGCATCGTCGAAACGCTGTTTGTAGGTTTCGACCTCGGAAAAGGGGCGGGTGAGTGCCCAGGTCATAATGTTGCATTCATTGGCCACCGCCCAGTCGAATGTAATTGGCGCCCGTGCCGCCACCCAGATCGGAGGATGGGGCTCCTGCACCGGCTTGGGCACGGAGGTGGCAGCTGGAAACTTCCAGTAGGTTCCGTCGTGTTCGTAGTCGCCCTGCCAAAGGGCTTTCACCGCGGGCAACATCTCGTGCGCATATTTGTAGCCCTCGGTTTGCTTGAGGCCGCCGGCCATGCGGTCGAACTCCCGCTGGTAGGCTCCGCTGCCGATGCCGAATTCCAGGCGGCCGCCGCTGTAAAGATCCAGCAGCGCCGCCTCCCCGGCCAGGTTGATGGGGTGCCAGTAGGGGGCAACGACCACTGCCGTGCCCAGTCGTATCCGGGAGGTGTGCGCCGCGAACCAGGTCAGGATCTGGAATGGGTTCGGGGCGATGGTCATTTCCAGGGCGTGGTGTTCGGCGGCCCATACGCTCTCGAATCCGCCCTCTTCGGCAACCTGCACCATTTTCAGGTTGTGGCGCATGACCTCGTCCATGCTGATGTCCGGCTGCATTCTTTCCATGTTGATTACGAGCTGAAATTTCATCGTCCGTCTCTGTAATGTGGGGCCAATATTGGAGGCAAGACTAATCAATTCCGCTGCGGCGTTCAAACAATAGTGCTATGTGGTTGATCGGTCCGGGGATGCGGCGGTGAAAACACGCGTGGAAACGAGCATTCGACCCGCACAGGAGGTGACACGGGCGCCTATCAATCGATTATCATCGTATGCAGCGCCAGCGGGGGAAAGGAAGGGCAGCACCGGTACGGACATCCTGAAGAAAAAATGATACTACGTTTACCCAGCATCAAAAAATTAAAAGCGTTTTCGCTCGAACCGGGGACAATCGTCTCTGAAAAGTATGAAATCATCAACCTTCTCGGCCGGGGCTGGGAAGGAGAGGTGTACCTGATCCGTGAACTGTCTACAGGTATTGAACGTACGGCGAAGTTTTTCTTTCCCGAACGTAATGTCAGGGACAAGAACCTGCGCTCCTATGCCCGTAAGCTGCACAATCTTCGCAACTGCCCGATCGTCATTCATTACCACACGCGGGACGTAGTCAACATCCAGGGGCATAAAATATCGTTCCTGGTATCCGAGTATGTCGAGGGAGAGCTGTTGTCCACGTTTCTGCAGAGGCAGCCGGGCGGGCGCCTGAGTCCATTCGCGGCAACCCATTTGCTCTACGCCCTGGCAACGGGCATTCGCTGCGTCCACGGGCTCGGCGAATACCACGGCGATCTGCACACCGACAATATCATCGTGCAGCGGTTTGGCCTGGAATTCGAACTGAAGCTGTTGGATATGTTCTACCGGGGGTCGACCCGCAAGGAGTACATGCACGACGACCTGATCGATCTGATCCATGTCTATCGCGAGGCGCTCGGCGGGGCGAAGTATTATTCCCGGCAGTCCGAGGCGGTAAAGTACATTTGCTGCGGCCTGCGTCGGGGCTTGATACTAAAGAAATTCCGTTCCGTGCGGCATCTCTGTCACCACCTCGAAACGATGCACATGTAGGTGATGCATGCCGGAGATCCGCAGCTATTTCGATCAAAATTCCGAATCCCCGGATATCAATAATCTGGCTGGCCGGGAAGTCGCTGTGTTCAGTTTGCGGTCTCCCGCCAAGACCACCGGAAACGAAGACCGCGTAGCGTGGATCGCCTGGCGCAACGCTCTGCTCGTGATGCTGGCGGACGGCGTGGGTGGGCAGCCGGGAGGTGGTGAAGCCGCGGAGCTTGCCATTCAGGTGCTGGTGGACCGCTTCAAAAACGTCAACGACGATCAGATCAGCCCCGACGTGTTCCGGGGAGGAGTCCTGGACGCGTTCGAACGGGCGAACCTCGAGATTCAGAAATTTGGGATTGGTTCGGCAACCACGCTGACTGCCGTCACCATTGTCGACAGCAGTGTACGCGTATACAACGCGGGGGATTCCAGCACGTTGATCTGCGGCGGGCGGGGAAAGGTCAAATTCGCCAATACCGCACATTCCCCGACGGGCTACGCCATCGCGGCCGGCATGCTTCACAGTGACGACGCACTGCACCATGACGAGCGGCACCTGATATCCAACATCGTGGGCTCGCCGGAGATGCACATCGACATGGGTCCCGTTCAAAAAATCAGTCCGCTGGACCGGATCGTGGTGGCAAGCGACGGCCTCTGGGACAACATGTACCTGGACGAGATCAACAAGGCGATCCGCATCGTCCCGCTGCACAAGGCAGCCAGTTTCATCGTCAAGACCTGCCAGTCACGCATGACCCATGATGGCGGTCAACTGCCGGGCCACGCG
The DNA here is from genome assembly GCA_024639325.1 of Gammaproteobacteria bacterium. Classification (GTDB taxonomy): domain Bacteria; phylum Pseudomonadota; class Gammaproteobacteria; order Arenicellales; family JAANXG01; genus JAHEKE01. The sequence continues at coordinate 6,948 of JAHEIO010000094.1, read as the reverse complement.
GATGATCTGAGTTTTGTCATCATTCGTGCCGTGCCCAAGTCAGCCGCGACTCCGGCGGAGCAATTTTCCCTACCCGATGTGTCGGAAAACACGACGACCGAAACGGATCGTTGAGACGAGGCGCCTCTAAGGTCTGAATACCCCGGGGCATGACCTCATGCAACTCGGGATGGGCCGACCGCGAAACAATTCCCGATCAGTATCTCGGAACGTTTTTGTCGACTTCCAGCGACCAGGCGTCTATGCCGCCGGCGAGGTTGTGCACATTGGTGTAGCCCTGCTTCCTGAAATACTCCCCCGCGGACTGGCTCCTGTGGCCATGGTGGCAGTAGAAGACGAGCATTTCGTCCTGGGGTAGTTTCTCGATGAATTCAGCCGCCTCCTGGTCCAGAAGGCGCGAGTCGGCAAGGCGGGCCTTTTCCAGTTCATGAGGTTCGCGTACGTCGAACAGATGAAATTTTTGCCCATTATCCATCGCCTGGCGCAGCTCTCGGGGCGTGGTTTGTTTGACGGGCGGCGGCGCATTGGGATTATGGATATTGAAGGCCGCACCCTGCGGGGTTTCCGTGAACCCGATCTCGAGGCCGTTTGCGCGCTGGGCGGACATGAGGTCGAACAGGATCTCGACGCCGTTCGATTCCGCCTTGATTTCCTGCCCCTGCGCCGGGCTCAAGTCGAACTGGTGGTCCCACCCTGCACCGATTTTCAAATGCACGGCGACGCCGGGTTGCTGCTCTGCGGCCTGTTTGATCACGGATGCGGCTTCGTCGCTGATATGGATTTGCGGCGCCGTCGCCTCGGGGAGGGTGATGTCCAGTGCCCGATGCAGCTCACCGTTATTGAACATCTGCTGGACGATATCGCAGCCGCCAACGAATTCTCTGTTGATATAAAGCTGCGGTATCGTCGGCCACTGTGAGAATTGTTTGACGCCTTCGCGTATCTCCTGGTGCTCCAGAACGTTGACGGTGAAATAATCGGAGACCAGGCTGTCCAGGATGCCGACCACCGAAGCGGAAAAACCGCACTGCGGTTGTGTCTTGGTTCCTTTCATGAAAAGGACGATCTTGTTCGAGGCAATCACCGTCTCGATCTGTTGGGTTACTTGCTCATTCATGTTGTTTCGAAGCCCTCTCTCGCATTCGCTAAACCAGCGCCGCATTATACCGGCAGATCGATCCGCGTTTTGCCAAGGGATGATCGTTTGCTCAACGGTGCCGTATCAACTAGCTAGTTCCTGTCCAGAATATCGGTCATTGCGAGCTCAGCGAAGCAATCCAGTGAACCAAATTGTTAAAATGCAACGCTGGATTGCCGCGTCGCCACGCTCCTCGCAATGACTCAAGTTTTTTCTGGACAGGTGCTAACTATCCGGCTTTTTTTAATCCGTGGAAGCTTTTCGAATAGCGAAATCTGTTCCGAAATGACAAAATTCGCGGCTTTCCACGCGCGATGACCATTGCACCATCGGGGAAATCTGAATAAGGTAGCGATTATTAGTACGAATAAGGTGCAAACCAAAGGGGATTTATGGCCGAAGCGGCCATCGTTGTCGAAGATCTGTACAAGAGTTTTGGTCAACTCGAGGTTCTGAAAGGGATCTCTCTTAAGGCAGACGAGCACGATGTGGTTTCCATCCTGGGCAGCAGCGGGTCGGGAAAAAGCACGTTCCTGCGCTGTATCAATCTGCTCGAAACGCCGACCTCCGGGAAGGTCTATGTACGCGGCGAGTTGATCGAGATGGTGACTCGAAAATCCGGCGAGATCGTTCCCGTGAGGCAGAAGCAGGTCGACCGGATCCGCTCTCGGGTGGCCATGGTATTTCAGCAGTTCAATCTGTGGTCTCACATGACCGTGCTGCAGAATATCATGGAGGCGCCCGTGCATGTCCTGAACATTCCAAAGGCCGAAGCCCGTGACCGCGCGGAGGCGGTGCTGCAACGCGTTGGTATGGTCGACAGAAAGAATTATTATCCAGCCCATCTATCCGGCGGGCAGCAGCAGCGTGCGGCGATCGCCCGTGCGCTGGCGATGGAACCCGACGTCATGTTGTTCGACGAACCCACCTCGGCCCTGGATCCCGAGCTGGTCGGCGAAGTACTGCGCGTGATGCGCAGCCTGGCAGAGGAGGGGAGGACCATGCTGGTGGTGACGCACGAGATGGGTTTTGCGCGGGAAGTCTCGAATAAGGTCATGTTCCTGCACGAGGGGCTGGTGGAGTGTCAGGGTATTCCGGAGGACGTGTTCGAGAATCCCGATTCCGAACGATTCAAACAATTTCTGGCAGGAACACTGAAGTAGCGGAGTATGCCGCCAACGCCCGATCGAGAACTTGTGAGCCGTGCCCGTAAAATGGAGCGGCTTGGAAGCCTTAACCACAACCAACTGAACAAGAGGAGCAGCTATGAGGAAATTTATTAGGGTAATCGCCGCAGCCGCGGTGCTGATGCTGGGTGCCGGTTTGAGCCAAGCGGCCGACTGGAGCAAGGTGAGAATTGGCGTGGAGGGTGCTTATCCGCCGTTTAGCTGGGTCGAGGCCGACGGGACGCTGAAGGGTTTCGATATCGATGTTGCCAATGCCCTGTGCAAGGAAATGGGCGCCGAATGCACGCTGGTGCAGCAGGACTGGGACGGCATCATTCCGTCGCTCCTGGCCAAGAAGTACGACGCCATCATCGCCTCGATGTCGATTACTCCTGAACGCAAGAAAAAGGTGGCATTCAGCAACAAGTACTACAATACGCCCGCCAAATTCGCGCGCATGAAAGGCTCGGGAATCGAAATCACCAAGGAAGGGCTCGCAGGCAAAACCGTCGGTGTGCAGCGTGCAACCACCCACGACAGTTTCATCACCGCCGAGTTTGGCGACGCCGTGACCATCAAGCGTTATGGCACCCAGGACGAAGCCTATCTCGATGCGGTGTCGGGACGCATTGACCTGCTGCTGGCCGACTCGGTGGCAATGGACGACGGCTTCCTGAACACCGACAATGGCAAGGATTGGGAATTCGTCGGTCCCGATTTCATCGAGGAAAAGTATTTCGGTCCGGGCGCCGGTATCGCCATGCGTCAAGAGGATACGGACCTCGTGGAGAAATTCAATGCGGCTATCGCCGCCATCCGCGCTAACGGCACCTACGAGGCCATCAATAAAAAGTATTTCGAATTTGATGTCTACGGCGACTAACCGGCAAAGGACTCACCAGATTCGTTATCCCCTCCCCGCAACGGGGAGGGGATAACCATGCAAAGGGCCGCGGTCCATGTTTGATCTGCACGGCTACTTTCCGTTTATCCTCAAGGGTATGGCGGTGACCGTTCAGGTGGCCCTGTTTTCGCTGTTCATCGCAGTGGTGCTGGGCATGCTCGGCGCTGTCGCCAAACTGTCGAAATCGCGAGTCGCGCAGGTCATTGCCGGGTTTTACACTACGATCATACGCGGTGTGCCGGATCTCGTACTGATGATGATCATATTTTTTGGCGGGCAGTTGGTAGTCAACAATATTTCCGAATCCCTGGGGTGGGGATATGTCGACATCAGCCCGTTCATTGCCGGGACCCTGACCATCGGATTCATCTTCGGCGCCTACATGGCGGAAACATTCCGCGGCGGGATACTCGCGGTTTCACGGGGCGAGATCGAAGCGGGCTACGCGTTCGGGATGACCGCCAAACAGGTATTTTTCCGTATTACGCTGCCCGCCATGGTCCGGCACGCGCTGCCCGCTTTCGGCAACAACTGGATGGTCCTGGTCAAGGCCACGGCACTGGTGTCCGTGATCGGCCTGCAGGACATGGTCTACAACGCCAATCAGGCCGGCGGTACGACCCGGCAACCGTTTACGTTTCTGCTGGTGGTGGCTTTACTGTACCTGCTCATCACCGGCATATCCGATGTGGCGCTGCGCTGGGCGGACAGAAAATTCAGCGTCGGTGTACGCCGGGCCTGATCCATGAGATTCAAGGACAAGTGCGATGCCTGGGGCCTGCCGAACGACCCCATAGACTTCAGCGCGATCGTCTGCAACCTGCCGCTGTACCTCGAAGGCCTCTGGGTCACCGTCCAGCTCGTTGTCATGGCGCTCGCCATAGGACTGATTCTGGCGGTGCCTGTCGCGTTACTGGCGTCCTCCCGGAGTATCTGGATCAAGGCCTTGCCCAAGGCGTTCATCTATTTTTTCCGGGGCACGCCGCTGCTGGTGCAGATGTTCCTGATCTATTACGGATTCGGCCAGTTCGAGGCCATCCGTGAAAGCTTCCTTTGGCCCATATTCCGCGAGGCGTACTGGTGCGCGCTGATCGCGTTCACGCTGAACACCGCCGGCTACACCGCCGAGATGTTACGCGGCGCGATCGAGCAGACTCCATTCGGTGAAATCGAGGCCGCCAAGGCCTGCGGTATGTCGGGCGCCCTGATCTACCGGCAGATCATTCTGCCGAGCGCGTTTCGCAGAGCGCTGCCTGCATACGGCAACGAGGTGATCTTCATGCTGCACGGCAGCGCCGTGGCCGGGGTGATCACCATTATCGATCTGTTCGGCGCGGCGCGAATCGTCAACTCGCGCTACTTCGTGCCTTTTGAGTCCTACATCACCGCCGGCCTGTTTTATCTGATCATGACATTCGCGCTGATCTGGTTGTTCAAGAGACTGGAGCACCGGTGGCATGCTTATCTCCGCCCCCGGGAGACTTAGCCGATCGAAGCCGGCCGGACATGTGCCGGCGCTTCAACCCGTATGATTTTGTTTGAAAGACGGCTCCGGCTGGGTACCGGGCTATTCCTGGCCGGATACATCACCCAGCATCTGCTCAATCACGCCCTCGGGCTGGTGTCCTACGAGCTGATGGAGGGCGTGAGATATGCGCTTGCCAACGTATGGCGCAATCCCCTGGTCAACGCGATGTTGTATCTGTGTTTGATCACGCACTTCATACTCGCACTCGTGGCGGTCTATCGCCGCAGTACGCTCAGGATGCGTCGCTGGGAGCTGGCACAAATGATCCTGGGTTTACTCATTGTGCCGCTGCTCGCCGGCCATGCCACGGCAAACTGGGGCGGTCGAATTCTGCTTGGCGTGGAAGTGGACTACTACTTCACCATCAGCGGTATTTTCAGCAACAGCTGGTACGTGTTGCGGCAATTACTGCTGGTGCTTGTGGCATGGCTGCACGTATGCATCGGCCTGCATTTCTGGCTGCGGATCAAACCATGGTATCGAAGCTATATCCCCGTGTTTTATGCAATCGCACTGCTCATTCCCGTGCTTTCCATTATTGCGGCAATGCGCGTGAATATCGATATCAGCAGAGACGAGTTCATCGAGGAGTTCGCCATCGAGGAAGCGGCCACCGCTACGGTCGAACCCGCTGTTACGCCCGTCGAGCTCAAACAGATTGTTCTAGTCGCCTTCTACGCGCTGTTGCTGATGACCCTGCTGGCCCGATGGCTACGCTTGTACCTCAGCAGGAAAAAGGGAACTTTCAGGCTGGTTCACGCCAGCGGCAAGACGATCACCGGCATACGGGGGCAGACCATCCTCGAGATCCTGAGGCTGCACGATATCCCGCACGCCTCCGTTTGCGGCGGGCGGGGACGCTGCACGACATGCCGTGTGAGAATGGGTCGGGGCTTCGTCGACTGTCCCCGGCCCGACACCCTGGAACAGACGGCACTTTCCCGGATCAACGCGTCATCGGACATCAGGCTGGCATGCCAGACCCGGCCGGCAACGGACGTCCATATCACCCCGCTGGTCGCGGCCAGCGAAGGTCTAGCATCCCTGCGGCGCCCCGCCGCGGTCCAGGGCACCGAGCGGGGTGTTGTCGCGATGTTCGTGGACCTGCGGGGTTCCACACGACTTGGCGAAACTCGGTTGCCCTACGACGTTCTGTTTATATTGAATCGTTTCTTCGCGGAAATGACCGACGTGCTCGAGAGCACCGGCGGCCACTACGCACAGTTCGCGGGGGACGGTTTGATGGCTCTGTATGGTCTGAGCGCAGGTATGCGCGAGGGCTGCCGCGCGGCGCTGCGTGGGGCGGTGCGGATGCAGGATCGCATCGACAGGATGAACGAAAATCTGCGTGAAGAACTGGACGAACCGCTGCGCATCGGAATAGGTATCCACTGCGGCGAGGCAATCGTGGGCACCATGGGGCCGCCCAACGCACCGAACTATTCCGCGATTGGGGACACCATAAACGCCGCGGCACGACTGGAGGCACTGACCAAGGATTTCGGCGTTACGTTGATCGTTTCCACTGGCGTCATCGAGGAATCGGGCTACGACCTGGCGGGAGTGCACGTGCATCCGGTCAACGTTAGGGGCAAATACCAGACCCTGGACGTATTTGCCGTGGATGCGGACGCTATACGCCGGCTTGTGATGAACTGATGATATAGGGATTTCTGGCAAGAAATGCGGGCTAGCTGTTTCCGCCACCGGCACCCTTGGCCCTGAATTCGTAAATCAATGAACGTGCCTTGCCGCCGACCGTGACGTCGTGTTGTACATAGCGCAGCGCGGCGATGGCTTCATCGTAGCGACGTTGGGCGGCATAGGCATTGGCCAGCCCGATGTGATATCCGGATACCGACGGCTGGGACCGGGTCAGCCATTGGTAGAATTCGGTTATGGCCTGCACGTCGTTGCCTTCACGAAGACCCTGCACGTATTCGCCAATTACGGTGTTGGCCTGGGTCAGAATCAGGTCGGATACACTTCGCCTGTGTTCGCTGATCCGGGCCCGCTGAAATGACTCGATCGCGTTCAGGTGCCGGCCCTCGTTGCGATACACTCGGGCCTGCAGGATCAAAGCCCCGACGTCGGTGTAGTACACCGCCAGGTAGGCTTCGAGCAGTGCGGCCGCAAGATCGTATTTACCTGCCTGATTGAGACTGGACGCGTGGTCCAGAAGTTCGTCCCGATAGGTCTTGCTGAATTCCAG
>JAHEIO010000093.1 GCA_024639325.1 Gammaproteobacteria bacterium | reverse complement strand
CGGCCACGAGCCGCCACTCGAGGTATAGGGCACGACGGGCTCCTACATACTCGGAGCCGACATTCGCGAGATTTGGACGAACTACTGCTCACGACCCGATCCGAACCTTCGCATCCCCAGGGGTTCACGGTCTGGCTCTACAGTCGCTTTTGCTTGAGTTTTTTAGATGTCGAGGATTTACTCGCTGAGCGCGGGATCACAGTCTCGTACGAATCCATTCGACAATGGTGCGGCAAGTTTGGCCTGTCTTACGCACGTGCACTGAAAAAAGGACGAGGCCGCTTCGGTGATACCAGGTTCCTGGACGAGGTATTCCACGAACCTACTCGCCAACGGGAGCGACAAATTCGTCGGTTTAAAACGGCGGGACAGGCACAACCATCTCTCACGGTTCATGGCGTGATCGGAAACCTGTTCAGATTAGGTCGTCATTTAATCCGTGCGACTCACTATCGTGAGTTTCGTTCGCGAGCGTTTTCTCAATGGCAGGAAGTGACGTGTGCCTGAAACAGGATGATCTGTCTACAAACCAGACCACATTCGTCCGCACGTAAACAAGTTGACAGTACCCTCAGTCCTCCCACTGCCATACACATACGTAGCGATAATTCGGTTTCGGATTGATTATCCGAAACGTCGTAATTGAATGTGATGCAATCTGTACAGAAGAGTGCGGCACGACGACTGTTGCCAGTTCTGGTTTACCCTCGGGAAAGGAACTCACTTCAAACGTTTTGACGGTGCGATCAGACGGCATTAACATCCATACCTGAAGAAAAGCGGTCTTGGCAGACACCTGAACGTCAAATCGCCACTCTTTTGACGGGTCGTCGTCGATTTCCGTTGAGAGCAGGCGACGACGAAATACCTCAACGCGACGATCGATTGGAATGCCCGTGAAATCCAATGCCAATTGAAACGTGTAACCCTCCCCTCTTTGTGACCGTGTCAAAATTGGTTGCAGGCCAGGTGTGTCAAGAACCATGTGGAGATCCGGATTCTCAGTGAACCAACGCATTCGCAGATTGGTGTTCTCACTTCCTTCCGCAACTCTTCGTAGTCTAAGGCGGGAATGCGATGTCGCTGGTGTTCTTCCCGTGGCGTCCGCCAGTCCGCGGAGGTCGAAAATACGCGTGTCCGAAATTAACTCGAAACCGGTGAAGTCTGGATCTTCCAGCGTCTCGACATCGTCATAGGGCATCGCCTGAAACACTGGGCTCGGGCCGTCTTCCAGCAATTCAAGAATCTTGCGATAGTTGGGACTCATCTCCGCAATCGTATCGAGTACCGTTTGTTGTTGCTGGCTCCTTCGATTCGATTGGTACAGATAACTTGAAAGACCGACAGTGATCCCGATGAACAGCGCGAGCCAAACGTAGGATGGCCAATCATAAAAACTCAACAATCTCCTCCAGATGATTCGTTTCGAAGACTTTTGGAGGCGACGGGCCACCTGTGCCGGGTGACTGCCCAAAGCATCGTGGGATGGCCAATCATAAAAACTCAACAATCTCCTCCAGATGATTCGTTTCGAAGACTTTTGGAGGCTATGGGCCACCTGTGCCGGGTGACTGCCCAAAGCATCGTCATTCGATGCGGTCGAGGACGTCTCCGAGGGGCGGCGGAGTGGATCCCAAGGTGCGTCGCTTGGTACATCCTCAATGAACTCTGCTGATCGACAATTAGCACGCGCTACGCAGTATCCGTGTCTTACCAATGCGCTGATTTCGTCATCAGTGAAACGATCGAGATCCGTTCGGATGCGAGCAGTTTGACGTTGAATTTCTTTGTCCAATGCCGTGCGGTCCCGTGAGGGATCAATAACCTCGGAAATGGGAAAGAACAACACGCCCGGCGTGTTTTCGAAAACCTCCATCTCCAATTGCCAAACGCGGTCCATCAGGATGTCTGACGATCTCACCGCTGTCTGAATCAACCCTCCACTCCGCATATCGCGGCTGCGTTTGAATTTGCCGCCCGCATCGCTCACTAGGACACCGTCGAACTGGTCGCGACCGAGTCGCATACATGGCTTGCCGATTGCCTCTCCCAATACCGATTCGACGATTTGGCGATTCAGCCAAAGTCGATCACCCAGATCCGGTTCCCGCTTTGACGCCACTACATAATTCAAAAGTGCCTGTGCCGTAACGTCGTTAAGTTTCAGTGTTTGGAATTCGGGTCGCCGATACAGTTCCTCGAAACGGATAAGGTCCCACAGCCCCTGAATGGTTCTATTAATCATGTCGTCGGACTGGCTCACGGGCATGCCTGGCTGCCTGTTGGACTCGCTTTGCTCCAACATTTCACTCAACAATCTGAGAGGTGTGTTGTCCGGGAGGTCCCCAGCGGAAATCAGCGCACTGATCGCATCGTCCAAATGAAGAAAGTCCTCTCTTCTCAAGGGTGCGGCGTCTTGGATCCAGGACTGCTCAATACATCGAAACATCCGCAGGCCCAGGTTGTCATAGACACCGCCGTCGGTGAACGCCAGCCTGGTGAACTCGCCCGCGTCCACCCCAACCTCAGCACCATTGATTTCAAGCGGTGGGAAGAATCCAGGAAAGGCGGACGAGGCGGCGACTGCCATTGACACCGTCGCGAGTCCACACTGTACGTTTTCAAAATGGTCGCGCTGACCATGCATGCGTCGCTGCAGCAACAATCCGTTTTGATTGAATGCACAAAGGCAGCCTTCGCTGATGTTGGTGGCCAGAATGTGCAGTTGTGGCTGACCAGGTAAATCGGACAGCAAGACATCGCCGAACAGGAAACGTTCGTATTGTCGTTCCAATAGCCCAGGTCGTGTCAGTTGGCGAGATGGACTCAAAAGCAGCAAACGCCGTCCCAAGTTGCCGAGCGATGCCAACGGAAAGCGACGCACTATGCGGTTCCGAACATCGAGCTTCACAAAATCAATGATCTCTTGCGCGGCATCATCGAATTCGCTATTGAGTCCGCAGTAGCGTTGCCAATTCAGCGCAAGGTGGGCACCGATTATGCTTCCGCCGGACACGGCGGTTATATGCGTGATCTTCGGAAGGATGTTCGCATCACGCAGAAATCGAATGACCCCCAGGTGGTACAGCGTGGCCCTATAACCGCCGCCGGAAAGTGCAAGTCCCAACCGATTAATGCTCATAACAGCTACTGCTCAATGATTGCGTCCATTTATCGTAAGTGAATACTTCAACGCTTAAAGGCGGTGGCTCGGATTACGGCTGGAAGCCGGTGCGGATTGATCGGCCATTCGGCCGATTACACCACTGTAACGAAACTGTTCAGAATTCTGTGTCACTGTTTGCCGCACTTGACATCTGATCACAGATAGAGTGCGATATCAATCGGGCCTTCAAAAAAGATGGCCAGTTGAGACAAGGTCAGATTCCAGTTTTGTATCGGCATCGTCCATTTCTTGCTGGCATTCTGAATACCCAGGCACAACAATTTCAACAAACTCTGGTCGTTCGGGAAACCGCCCTTCGTCTTCGTCAGTTTCCGGAACTGGCGATGCACTGCCTCAATCGAATTCGCGGTGTAGATCACCTTGCGAATCAGTTCAGGGTATTTGAAACAGGCTGACAGATACTCCCATTTCGTCCGCCAGGACTTGATCACGATCGGATACTTGTCACCCCAGGTTGAGATACGTAAAACTAATTGGTGCTTGTCAGTAATAATTCAAACTTGATCGTTGCCAATGTCTCCTCAGGGCAACCTGCGGGCGTAGGGTGATCGATTCTCCACCGGCCGGAATGGGTCGACAGCGGAAGATCGAGCGGACCGCCACGAAGGTCCGTTGATTTGCCCATTGCCGCCACTCGCGGTATTTTCTTGAACTGGCGCTTTCGGCCAGAAGCCGCCATTCGATTTATTGAGTACGGGATTTTCTGCCCATGCATCCAGATTGAACGCATCGTCAAAGGGAGCGTGTGGATCTGTGTGCGATGATGAATTACCGCGGAGTCGGCTTACCCAGTCACCAGCGCAAGGCACAGCAGCCGACCTGCCTCCTATCGGCGGCTTGCACATGAACGGATGGTTGATTGGGCTAAATCAATAAACAGAAGGCACAAATGTCAAATGGCCGGACTATCGGCGTTGTGAATCGTGAGCTGTTCGAAGGGAATGACCCAGTTCTGTTCGTTGCACACCCTGACGCAGGTCTGCTGCAGCAGCCTGCCTATACTGTAGTAAGACGCTGCCGCACCACCGCCGAAACTTGCGTACAACAGGTAATCCAGGGAACTGCTGCCGGCCTCCTTCAGTTCAACGACGATGTTTTCGAAAAATTCGGCGTATTCGGCGGTTTTAAGCGCTTCCTCCAGAGCCGTCTGAAATCGCTGCGGCACCTCCTTCAGGGATATGTTCTGATGCGCATAGTCGATACCGAACGAGGAAACCACACCGAAGCCCTCTCGTGACAAGTTGCGCACTCCACTGCTGAGAAACTCCGCGGTGGGCATCTGGACTGTGGAACCCATCCTGCGTACTTCGACGATCTCCACACTCTGCCGCAGGACCTCGGCCAAACCGCCGTCTGGAAACATCACGAAATCACCGGGCCGGCAAGGAAACCAGGGGTCATCGGTATCCGGTCTCGATGCAAGATTCTCGAGCACCGAGAGAGGCAGCCTGATTTTCCCGTCCAGCTCGGGATTCTCGAACACCGAGTAAACGTTCAGCTCGGCAACGCGATACGGGACGCCGTTGTAGATCACCCTCTCCTGCTCTCTCACAGTGCCCATGTCGAGCAGCAGCCGGGTTTCGGAAACATAGCGTGGCAGGTATTGACGTGCACCGAGAGCCAGCCCGACCAGGACCAGGAGCGCGAGGGCGAGCAGGAGCATGTCCTCGCGCACATAGAATACCGCCAGAATCCCGAAAACCAGAAAAACGACGGTGAGGGTGTGGTAGCTGTAGACCGCAACCCTGACGCCCACGGGGTGCCGCGACCGGAAAGAACCTGCCAAGCCCTTTCCCAGAAAGCCGCGTATCACCCTCATAACAACCCAAATCAGGGTGCCGACGACTATGGCAATGAGCAGCGTCAGCCCGCGACCGAGCAGAAATCCGTGCAGGAGGTGGTCAGCCAACGCTACCGCATCGGTATCTGCACGCTCCAGTTCCTTGAGCTGTAGGCGAGAAATCTCCTGCAAGCGTTCTATTTCGTGCTTTTGCTGGCGCCATTTTGCGGCCACCTCGCCGATCTGTTCCGCCACTCTCGGCGGCAACTCCTGCTGCTCGAAGCGGGCAATAGACACCAGTGAACGTCTGATGACGTCGAGCTGAAGTTCCCGGTGAGACAGCATGCTTCGAAGTTCTTCCATCTTTCTCGGCTTCTCCGTGATCTCCTTAAGGCTCGTGATCAACGGGCGGGCAATCAGCTCCATCTCTTCTTTGAAGTCGAAATTTGCGCCGGGCTCGTCTTCCAGGATATCCATGTCGATGCCACCGATGGCTATCTGCTCGAAAGACAGCTCGAGCTCGGCAATCTCTTCTTGCAGCCGGGCCAGATCTTCCCGCAGTTCTGCGGCCTGTATTTCGTCTGCCTGGGAAACCTGCTGTTTGAGGCTGCTCAGGGTTTGTCCTTTTTCGACGAGAGAATCGCGTATGCTCCTCAGCTGTTCGATGCCACGCTCCAACTGCTCCGTTGCGTCCACAGCTGGATCATCCTGCGCCAACACCGGCGCTGCGTTCACGATTATCATTAGAACGACGACGCTGAAATTTCGTACAACACCAATCATCTGCTCGTACTCAAAGGTTGGTTGTTCATAGAGCCGGTTCTGCGGCGACCTGCGGCCGAGGAACAAACCCGGCAATCACGCTCAAAACCGATTTGATCAGTCGGAAATATACAGCATCGCCGAACGAACCATTACCGTTCGCACGGTGATCGCGTCATTCCGGCTGGCGCACTTTCGTCGAGATCACGCAGTAGCCTTGTTTTCCAGCCATTGGAAACTTTGAGTAAAAAATACCGTCTTGACCGCAAACGTATCTCGCCGGCAAACAGCCGACCGTCTGCCGGGGAATTATGCGCTACCCGGTCCGTTGATTCGCTCCGGGTTGTATAGTAGATTGTGGCCAAATTTTCAGGAGTCTTCATGATGGTTTTGTTGGTTGTGAGTAAAAGTTGGTTGCGGCGGATATTGATCGGATTCATTGCCCCGGTAGTGCTTGCAGTCAGTGCGATTCCGTTGGCTCATGCGGACGAGGGGCTGGCTAAGTCCCTTTGCGAGAACGCCATCAAGCGGCACTACGGTGTCGACTCTTTCAGAAATGTCTGGGCGGACAGTACGGGTCACCACAAGTACGACGTCCATGGTGAGGTCAGGGAAGATCGACGCAGTTATCCCTTCAACTGCAAGGTCAAGGGGGGATATGTCAAGTCGTATTACTACAATGGCCCGCACAAAAAGGATGACGACAATGGGGGCAGCAAACTCGGTACTGCTCTCGCGATAGGCGCCGGCATCGCCATCATCGCAGCGCTGGCCTCGAAGAGTAGCGGGGATGACGATTACCACGACTACGATTCGAGCACCGGCAGGGATGCGAAGCTCATGGAGGATGATTGCCACGACGAACTGGTTTACCGCCTGCGGCACGAGCATCGTGAGCATGCCTCCGTCGTGCTGAAAACGGCCAAGGTCCGCGGGCGCAAACTTAGCGGTGAGGGCAAGGTGCGGTGGCAGAATCATCCGAACAATCGATTCAACTACACCTGCTACTTCGACAGCCGCGGCCACATCAGGGACAGCGAGTATCAGTACTATTGAGCTTCCTTTCCGGACCCGAAAGTAAACAGAATAACCAATCGGCTATCCCAACGATAGCCACATCAACAGAAGACTCGAAAATGAACAGTTCATTTGGATTGACGGCGAGAGCAATGATGCTTGGGCTCGCCTTGATACTGGCATCGTTCTGGGGCTCGGCGTCAGCGCGTGACGAAGTCTGCGTGTACGACGAGCGGGACTGGAAGGGTGACCGGTTTTGCACATCGGAAAGCATCGGAAACCTTGCCGACGAGGGCTGGAACGACGACATCGCCTCGCTCGAGGTCGACGAAGGCCTGGAGGTCATTTTGTATCAGGATGCCAACTTCCGGGGGCGTTCGCTGCGGGTGATGGAAGACGTGGACCACATCAGACACGGGCTGGACCACGAGGTCTCGTCGATGAAGATCGTTCGCCATGGTGAAGAGGACCATCATGGCAGCAGGGGCGATAAGCCGCACAACAACTACCCCGCGAGCGATGGCTGGCAATTGCAGCAGTTTTGCAACTGTCAAACCCAGAAGCGCTGCTACGTCAAGAAGACACACAGCGGTCACGAAGTCGGCGAGTGTCTCTTCGACTGCCCCAGCGGATGTAAAGGATGAACTCGCTCGGCACTCGCCCGTTTGCCGAATTACGGTGGTACAGGCGGACCTCCTGATAGCATTCCCTCGGTCAAACGCGATCAGCACAGAGCTATTGATTCGATGAACCTGCTGCGTCTTTTTGTTCCCGCTGCGGCCTGGGCGGTCACCGTAGTAGTCCCCGTCGTCCCTCCGGCGAACGCGGCGGACAACGACCTGGTGCTTCGTCAGGCGATTGTCGATCTCCACGCGAACGCGCCAGCCGAGGTGTTGGGTTTCACCCCCCGCGAGGTCGGTCTGACCGAAACCGAGCAGGACCTCCACATCGTGTATCACGAGACCGGTTTGGGAGCGTTGTGGGTGACCCCCGACGGGCCGGGCAAGCATGCGCAGGCGATGCGCGAGGTCGTCACCAACGCGGCCGACGAGGGACTCGACCCCGACGACTATCACGCCGCCGAGCTTTCCCGTTACTGGAGCAGCAGGTCGCCGGAGGACCTGGCCCGGCTGGATACGCTGATCACACTGGCGTTCATTACCTGGGCCAACGACGCCAGTGTCGGTCGCATTCATCCCCGGCTCAAGCACCCGGATCTCTTCGCCTCCGCAGCCGACCTCCAGCTCGACTCGGTCGAGGTGGTGAGGGCCTACCTGGCGGCGAAGGAGCCCGCGTCTTACCTGCAGCAGCTCACGCCGCAGCACCGATACTACCGGGGTTTGCGGGCGGCCCTGAAACGCTATGGGGCTCTCCGCGACGGCGGCGGCTGGTCTCCTGTCCCGCAGGGGCCGACACTGCACCCCGGGGACGAGGATCCCCGCGTGGTCGAACTGCGAGGGCGGTTGGCGGTCACCGGGGAGTATGTCGGGCAGTCCCCCGAGTCCACGGTTTTCGACGATGCCCTGCGGACGGCCGTCGAGGCCTTCCAGACCATCCACGGCCTGGAGGCGGACGGCGTGGTGGGTCCCGCTACGCTGGCGGAATTGAATGTCGGCATCGACGACAGGATCCGCCAGATCGAGATGAACATGGAGCGCTGGCGGTGGACCAGTCACGACCTGGGGAATCCCTACGTGATGGTCGACA
Organism: Gammaproteobacteria bacterium; assembly: GCA_024639325.1. Lineage (GTDB taxonomy): Bacteria > Pseudomonadota > Gammaproteobacteria > Arenicellales > JAANXG01 > JAHEKE01. The sequence continues at coordinate 4,938 of JAHEIO010000093.1, read as the reverse complement.
TCGCGGGCTTCGACCTGCAGGCGGTGGTGGATGGCGAGGTGTCATTGGAGATGCCGGTCATCGTTGGCAAGCTGCACCACGAGAGCCCGGTGTTCAGCGACCACATCAAGTACATTGAGTTCAACCCGTTCTGGAACCTGACGCCAAACATCGCCCGGCACGAGACGGTGCCGCGGCTGCGCCGGGACCCCGACTACCTCGCCGACAAGCATATCCGCGTGTTCGACGGCTGGGGCGCCGACGCGCGTGAGCTGGATCCGTCCCGGATCGACTGGAGCGCGGTGAAGAACCCGGGCGGATTCAAGTTTCGGCAGGACCCGGGGCCGTGGAACGCGCTGGGTACCATGAAGTTCGTGTTCCCCAACAAGTACTCGGTTTACCTGCACGACACACCCAACCATTCCCTGTTCGGCGAGTCGCGACGGGCGTTCAGCCACGGGTGCATCCGGCTGTCCGAGCCCGCCCGCCTGGCCGAGTTCATCCTGGGGCTCGAGCAGTCTCCCTGGAGCATCGCGGACATCGAGGGGGTCCTCGACAGCAAGCAGAGGACGGTCAAACCGCTCGGCAAACCGCTCGCGGTGCACCTGACTTACGAAACGGCCTGGGTCGACGGCGAGGGCCGGCTGCATTTCGCACCCGACGTGTACGGCAGGGACCGAAAATTGAGGCAGGCTCTGTACTGAGACCGTCGATGCCCCGATGCTGTGCTTGCTACCGATTGCGGCCTGGTTGTCCCACACTCTTGGCCGACCGCTGCGATCCGCCCGGCGAATCCCACTAATCCTGACAAATTCATGCAGTAAAACCCTAATCAATTGAGGACTTCCACATGAGTAAAGTACTGATCGCAATTTTGTTTCTGGTTATTGGCCTGATCGTTGGCGGGGTCGGGGCGATCACGGTCGGAGGCGGTGCGATGGCCGGTATCGGGGTCGCCACCGGCCTGTCAGCCGGGATCTGCTCCACCGTCAAGGCCGGCCAGGAAGAGGGCCTTCTGACCGCCGAGCAGGTCGACCTGGTGCTCACCCGCGCCGCCCGGGATCTTTCGGGAATGGCGGAACTGCCAGAGGGTGAGGAGGTGGTCGGCAGCGCGGCGGCCTGCGACCGCGTCATGCAGCGCCTGAGTGAGGCCCAGTAACCGGCGATCTGGCAATTCCGGACTGTACAGATCTTGCTCGTTGCGTCGAGACCATGTTGCGCGAGACGGCGCAGAGTAGAGTGGGACAACAAATCGACTGTATCGCGCCCGTCATGGAGGTAAATGTTGAGCAGTTTGGCTTCACTATGGTGAGTGTCGATGGTCAAGTTCCACCGCTTGGTGATGCCACTGCAGATTTGTCGATCCAGTCCGTGTGAAAGCCGTTCAACGCACGTGCACTGTTTGAAGTTGGCACCAACCGCCCACAAAACCGGATGCTCAGTGAGGGCGCAATCATGACGGCTGCGCTTTTGAAGATCGAACTGCCAGTTCATCGCCGTCTTGAGCACGTGCGGGCAATATTGACCCGCCTAGTTGGGGGTGGAAACTACAACAATACTGAAACTGTAATACTAAGAAGAGTTGATACGTCAGGAATACGAGCGTTGGACGAGAAGTAGGCAAGTGGCTGTTTGACGGTCTTCAGGAGGGCAAAGGATGGACCTCTGGCCTACCCAGTTTTAAACGGTTTTGCTATATAACTCAGGCCAATTTCCCATATAAAAGGAGGCTGTATGCGCACTGTGTTGGTTACAGGGCTGCTTATTACGTTCATCCCATATTTTGTCTCGGCTGACTTGTTGCCTTCCTCTGCCGAGGAGATTGTACAGCGGGCGAAACAGGAGTGTGACAGCTTCGACAAGGGTAGATTTCACGCTACGGTAAAGGCCGTAAGCCAGTATGATTTCACCGGGGACGGCTCAGCTGAGGCGCTGGTCGACGCTTCGCAGTTTTCCTGCTCAACGGCGGCAACCCTCTGGGGCGGCAGCGGAGGGACGTTTCTGTGGATTGTTGCCCCCGATAAAACCTACGAGTTCCTGGCTCACAAATGGAAGGTGGTCGACGTTGACGGGCAAAACGTCCTTCTGCTCGCCGTCCATTCCTCACAGTGCAGCGACGATGTTGGCCCATGCTTTCGCGCCTTCGTCTGGCAGGACGGCTTCCGGACGACACAGAGGGGCCATGAGTAAGCAGTCGCTGCTGGCGAAGGCAAGCGTTCTGTCGTTCTCAGCGGCAGTACTATGCTGGGTGTTATACCTGCGGGCCGATGTGCACGTCGACGCGCACGGTATTCTCAATGAACCGTTCGGCCTGATCCCCCTGGGATGGCTCTTGCTAATATGCGCCATGGTTGGCGGAATAGCCTATTTTTCTCGCCAATTCAGTGCCAACAGGTTGCGAAAAGATAAACCCGGGTAAATTGGTTCGTGTGCCGGGATCCTTGTGACAGAGATCAGCCGGACGGCATTTCACCAAGTCAGTTTCTATTGCAGTGGATGAAAATATGAATCGTGAACAACGGTACTCCAGCGCCTCCGCGAAGATCAGTGTTTCATGGAGCGCTCATCAACCAGAGATCGCGCAGATACCGATCGAGCGGACGTCGACAAGTGCGTCGAGCATAAAAACCCTGTGCGTGGCGGCGGTCGTCGCGGCGGCGGCCTGGGCCGCCTCTGCGTCGGCGGACTCGAGCGACGCCCGCTGCGATGTCTATCCGGCAGGCGAGGACCACACCGACAAGGTCATTCCCTGCGTGTTTTCGCAGCGACAGGGCTACATCATCATCCGCCGAAGCGACGGTGTCACTCATGATCTCGACCCCGTGGGCGACACGCCGGGCAACTTCCGCGACCAGGACGGCCGCACCGTATACAGTCAGAGCGGCTTGGGCGACCAGGGTCTAATCTTCCGGTTCCCGGACGAGAGCGTATACGTCTACTGGAGCACCTCGATCTTCGACGAGGATGCCATGTCCTCGCCCACGGCGCCGTTCTCGACCAGGGACTACGACGCCACCACTTTCCTGCGCTGCCGCGCCGCCGGCGACACGGATTACGGTGAGTGTCCGGCGGGCATCCTGCGCATGGAGGACAAGCAGGCTTCAATCGTGGTTCAGAATCCGCAGGGCGAGCAGTTCACCATCAACTTCATGACCGACTACATCAACGCCGCCAACCGGGAGGTCGACGCACGGCTCGACGGCGACACCTGGATCGTCACCATCGATGGCAAGGAGGTGTACGAGGTGCCCCTGGCCGCCATCGAGGGAGGCTGAATTGATTGCATATCCGATCGCCCGACCACTCGTCCTGTTGCTCACCGCTTTCTGGATCTTCGAGGTGGCGGCCACCGAACTGACGGGCACAGCGTGGCGGTTGGTGAAGATCATGTCCATGGATGATCGCGTTTATGCTCCGGACGACCGCTCGAAATACACGCTGGAATTGCTTTCCAAAGGCCGGGCCGCCATCGAGGCCGACTGCAACCGCGGCACCGGGACCTGGACTTCTGAGGGACCCGGACAGCTACAGTTCGGCCCGATCGCAACGACCCGGGCCCTGTGCCCACCGGAATCTCTATCCGAAAGGTACCTGGCCCAGTTCGAGTGGGTGCGCAGCTACGTGATGGAGGACGGACGCCTGTTCCTGGCCACCATGGCCGACGGCTCGATCATTGAGTTCGAACCGATAAATGTCCCACCGACTGCCACCGTGCTGGGTGAGGAGGTCCACACCACGGACGCTTCGGAACTGCAGAAGATCGCATTGACACGCCTGCTCGACCGCTACGCCGAGCAGCAGCGCATCGAGGTCACGGGCGAAGCAATCGACGCCTTTGTTGAGAGTCAGCGGCTTGGTATAGCGGAGCACGGCCTGACGGAGGAAAAGAGCCTGTCTCCTGAGGAAATCGCCCGGCTCTCCCAGATGCGCCGCGACTGGGGCCGTACGATGATTCGCCAGTGGCAGATTCACCGTGCGCTTTACCCGCGGTACGGCGGCCGCATCATCTTCCAGCAGTTGGGTCCCGAGCCCCTCGACGCGCACCGCAAGTACCTGGAGGAGCGGCGGTCTGCAGGCGACTTCACGATCCACGACAAAGCCTTTGAGGACACGTTCTGGCGGTACTTCACTGAAGATACAATGCATTCTTTTTACCAGCCCGGCAGCGAGGAACAGGCCCAGGCACTCACAACGCCTTGGTGGACACACGCGGCGGGAAACGAATAACGCAGAAACTCTACGGTTCTACACGAGGATACAACACCCATGAACATTGATTGGCCCCACATGATCGTCACCATAATCCTGATTCTTACGGTCACTTTGGGACTAGGCCGGTTGGCGATCTACAAGGAGGCATCCAAAGGCAAGCGATTCCTGCTGATGGCTTTTTCGATCTTCATCGTGGTATTCGTATTCAACTTGATCTGGCCCTACAACTAGATCGCCGAGTCAGCTCACTCAGTAATATATTCAAACGGAACGAAGGCGGGGGCGTCTCCTAACTTGCTGCCATGAATATGGGTAGCGCTCGCTGGTGCACATACCGGTTTCGCGGTCTTCATACCCCTGTGGGAAATCAGGTTAGTGCCAGACCCTCGGAGGATGAATGTCATAGGAACCGGAGTCTTAGTCACCGGTGTAGGTTAATCGTCAAGAGAGGGTCGTTACGGCTTAAGGGCTAACGACAACTTTGGGTCGAACTGAGACGATAGTGATGCATTGCAGCACGCCTGGAAGGCTTCGGCCCCTTATGGACTGCAGAACGGTCATTGGTTTCCGAGGTCTTAGCACCAGGTTCTGTTGCGGTGCATCAGGCCGGGTACGGTAGAGTCGAGATGTGGCGCGGTGGTGTTAGGCCCAGCTTGCTGTTGCCGCCCCTTTCGTCTGGCGGTGCCCCAATAGCCGAACCATAACTCCGTTTCCACACCCCGCTCATCAAACTGGACATGCAGATTT
>JAHEIO010000229.1 GCA_024639325.1 Gammaproteobacteria bacterium | reverse complement strand
CCTTGGAAAGCCCCGTGCGGAAGGCCGTCTGCCCGGTGATGAAGGTGGATCGGCCGGCTGTGCAGGACTGCTCGGCGTAGTAGTCCGTAAAGATGATGCCCTCATCGGCGACCCGGTCGATATTCGGCGTTTCGTAGCCAACCAGGCCCATGGTGTAGGCCGAGATGTTCGTTTGCCCTACATCGTCGCCCCAGATCACCAGGATGTTGGGCTTGCCGGCCGCTGCGAACGAAACCAGCGGCGCAACGATCATGGCTGCCAACCCCAGCAGGGGCAAAAATAGTCGTTTTGTTCTCAAGGATATTCCTCCTAATACAGCTCAATTGAAGATACAGCGCATTTATTTTTTCAACCGCGGCCGTTCGATTTTCCATCGACCGAATGCAACTCGTTGCATAGCGAACCCGCTATTACTATATAGTCAGCGACCGTTCCACGGCAAACATATCCCAAAAGTTTATTGACCGTATCCAGCTGTGGGACAAGATTCTACTCCTCAATCGGCTCTGGATACTCGGAAGCAGCTCCTCGGTAGATGAGCGATTAGTTGGTCTTCTCGATCCGAACGACCGTTCCATGTCCGATTCCGGGCATTCTCCATCACCCTACCGACGATCTGCAATGGGTCGTTTCCAGTATTCTAGATAATGGTGAAATTCCTTGTGTCCCAACGACGATTGTATCCGCAATAGCGGCCAGAGCAAATAGGCCTCGAGCAGGTGGATTTCAATGCACTCTTTGAGTCGGGACCCGGCCACAACCGGACACTGGCAGTCGAGTAAGATTAATACTTACCGCTTACTGTGCTGTGTGAAATTCACAGGAAGCCCCCATTTGTTTGCCGCCACTTGATTCAAATCGCACAAACAGTCGGCAATCTGTCGGCCCATGGTTGGACCTGTTCCAGCTGAGCAGCAATTCGCATCAGCGTACTCTCCTCTCCCACGCGCGCCGTCAATTGCACGCCGATTGGCATCCCGGTCTCGGACCAGTGCAAAGGCAGGGATATCGCGGGCTGGCCTGTCGCGTTTGCGATGTACGTGAAAGGCGAGAATCGCGCCGTGCGCCGTCTTAGTTCGACGGGATCGCCGTCGTATTTCAGGGTACCTAGCGGCACTGGCGGTTTACCCAGAGTTGGGGTAAGCCAAAGGTCATAGGATTCAAAAAACCGGCTGTACATGCGCACTTCAACCTGCAAGTCTTGAACAGCCAGAAGATAGTCAGTCGCCGATGTCGAACGGCCGCGCTCCCCGAATGCCCACACGAACGGCTCGAACGACTTCTCAGTCAATGGCTGTTCGAGACGGCGCGACCAATCCTGCATTGCCCATGCCAAACCGCTGGCGAGGATCGTGGTGAGGTTGGTCCATAGCCTCATTGCATCATAGTCTGGGGCTCGCTCGTCGACTTCGTGCCCTAGATCTGCGCAAAGCTTTGCGGCTGCGCTGACTGCCCGCTTGCACTCAGGATCCAAATCGTCTCCGAGGGGTGTTACTGTACTGAAGCCAATTCTCAACTTACCCGGTTCGTATTTGATCTCCTCGAAATAGGGTCGTCCAGGTAGAGAAAGCGAATAAGGATCACCTGTCACCGGCCCAGCCACCGCATCCAGCAGTGCCGCGGTGTCCCGGATGCTCCGCGTGACGGCAAACTCGGAGAGCATTCCCCCGAATGCATCGCCGTATAGCGGACTCAAGCTCACCCGCGCGCGGCTCGGTTTCAATCCGACCAAGCCGCAGCAGGAGGCAGGAATCCGGATAGAGCCCGCAACATCGTTACCGTGCGCCATCGGAACCACGCGCGCAGCCACTGCCGCCGCCGACCCACCGCTGGAGCCGCCCGGTGTCAGGTCGGTGTTCCATGGGTTGCAGGTTGCACCAAACCGTTTGGGCTCAGTCGTCGCACCAATAGCGAACTCCGGCGTATTGGTCTTACCGATAAACAGTAAACCAGCAGCGCGAAAACGTGCAATCAGTTCGCTGTCATCGGAGGGGACGTGTTCATCAAGAAAAGCACTACCCTCCGTGAATCGAACGTCTTTCACCTCAGCCAGGAAGTCCTTGACCAGAAAAGGCACACCGGGGAATGGACCTCGCAGCGGTTTATTAGTGGCCAAAGTGCGGGCTTCTCTGTACATGGGCGTAATTACCGCGTTAAGTTGTCCATTCACCTTCTCCAGTCGCTCAATTGCGCTATCCACCAACTCCGGAACGCTTACTTCCCTATTCTTGACCAGACTACTCAGTGCGGTGGCGTCGAGTCCGCCAGTTTGTTCAGCGATTGATGTCATTAAATCTCCCCAATAGATTTGGAGGCTATATTTTTCGGTTCACACCTGTAGACACCTTCTCTGCAATCTGCAGAGCAGTGCTTGCGCCGTATTACAGCCTCACTGTTAACCATTCTCGATTTCCCGAATCGACTCCCCACATGTCCCGGACCACGCCTTTTGTCTAGATCTTTGAAATAGGATATTTCCACGTGTGGAATATAGCAGCAAAGCGCGGAGTCGACTCCGGATACAATCGCAGCATTGCAGCGAGAATAGAAGTCATGTCTGCCGTTAGGGTCCTGAGCAGTCGCTCGCTTTTCAATCAGGTAGACGAGTCGTGACTCCGCTCCAAGAGTCAGTGAACGGCCAGCTCCGGTCATTCAAGTCAAAGGTGCGCGAACAGCGGATTCAACTGCCCGCCGGTGGATGAGGCCGACTCTACTGCGCATCGCCCAGTTATGACGTGACATCGGATAGACCACCGCGCACATCAGCGCGAAACTTGCGTGGGGTACGTCGCAAGCTTTTTTCGTGACGGTGGGCGCAAGATCAGGGGCTTGGCGGGGCACGAGTGGTGGCTGCAAAAGTCCTCATTACCATCGCCGGTCGGTAGTTCGGCACCAATCGCTGCGATCACGCGGATGTCGATCGGCTTCATTACTGTAACGCCCTCCAGCCCGGCGCGGCTTTGGCGAACTCATCCTGAAATGCAGGGCGATTGGTGTTTTCCCTTTTAACTCTGCCGGCAAAGGCGAGCCAGCGTTTCCCGTCCCTCATTACTACGGCTAGCCCGCATTTCTCACCAGGATCCCGAGCGATTGCGCAGGACAGGTGCCGATGAACGCCGGGCTGAAAAAATCGCCGGGAGCAATTTTTCGCGGTAGCCCCGAAGGGGTGAGGCGCTTAGGATGCGTCGAACCAGTGAGATGCATAGCCGGTGCTGTGGATCGAATGAAGCCCAAGTAGATCGGGGCCCGGACCAGCCAGCGCCGGGATAGGCGTTTCCAAGACACACTGTTTTTTGGACAAATCCATAGACCTCAATGTTTGCCATGCTTAACGAGATTCTATAGCCGCCTGGTGAGAAATGCGGGCTAGCAGACGTCAGACCTTGGCCATCACCTGTGCCCTCCGTGCGTACTCCTTTCGCACGGCATTGGTCCGCAGATTGCCCAGCCCCGAGAGATTGTTTTTGAGGATCTACTCCGGCCATCGGAAGGCGGGAACCTGCGCACGGTTAATTTTCCAAGAATTTTTTCATTTCGATCTGATCAACATCTCAATCTGATCGGATCGAACGATGCAGGTC
>JAHEIO010000228.1 GCA_024639325.1 Gammaproteobacteria bacterium | reverse complement strand
GCGCCATTGGTTTTTGCTTCTTGAAAGCCGAACTAATTGATAAATCGCGATGTTGTGGCTAGACAAAAGCCTTACCAGATCGGGAGCGCACTGGATCGGCATCTCAAGCTCGAAGCCATAGTCGTGTTTCAATATTTTTGCCGCATACTGCTTAGGCAAAAACTCTTCGATCATTTGCCTGACTTTTCCACAGCAATCTGCAAGCTCAAGGTAAAACCGATACATACGCTCCGAGTAATCCCGGGGGGAGCCCATCTCACTGCCATGAGGCTGTTCAGTTTCCGTTGTATCCATTCCGTAAATCCCACTTGCTTGCTACAGGCTATTAGATGGTATTGTCAGATTAGAGTTAGTTATTTGGTCCGCGAGATAATACTCAATTTAATGAGCAATTTGCCACTTTCCTTCATCGGTTATCGGGGACTGAGAGTCCGGTGTAATAGATTGTCGGCCACTAACTTCGATTGAGTAGCCTGCGTGTAAATGGTGTGGAGTGACCGATGAACCTTGGCACGGAGAAGGAGTGGTAGTGAATGTCAAAACTCATGTGGCTAGGCATCGCCGCGCTTATGGCGGGTATTGTATCTTGCATCCTAGAAAAAACCTTTTACGGCTACGTGGATGAGAACAATGTGATGCAGGACAGCTTTTTCCTGCCCTTGACGTTCATTTTGATCTTCCTGGGAGGCGGACTGATCGTCGCTGCCATAGCGCGCCAACTAGGCACGAGATTTCGCAGCCCGGACGAATAACCGCATAAGTCGCTCCAGATTTCGCGCCACTATTTTCCTCCCAACAGCAATGCGGTCTGTCGACATAAACCGAGCATAGTTGTTAGGAGACGAGTCGCCGATTTAATTCCGCAACATAGCCATCGAGCTGAACAGTCTCTCCAGCGCTCCTTGGTCTTTGCGGGCCGGACGAGTTGGTAGAGCGCAATGTTCCCATTCGACAGTAGCCTGACGAGCAGTGTGACTGGCTCTAAGTGAAGACTACACATCATCGCGATACGAGTTATCTGCCTTCTTATTCCGAAGGCTCTACCTACTAAGGTCGGCTCTCGGCAGGCAACGCCCACTGCGGTCGGCGCGCTTCCACGCAGCTAAGATCGATTTCTGCGTCCGGGTTTCGCAAAAAAGCAGCGGCAAGCCGTCCCACACAGCTTTCCGCTTGGTTCCAAGTCCCATGTCCTTGCTGCGGTATCAGGATGTAGGTGCTGTTCCCCAGCTCGCGGTTTGCGCGTTTTCCCATGTAAACTGGCGTTGGAAAATCGTACGCGCCCTGTAGGATTATCGTTGGCACGTTGCTGCTCACCGGATCTTTGACCTCAATCGGCGCTGCGACAATTGGCCAATTCATACAGCGGTCTGCCTGAACTCGCGACATGTCCAGATCCGTGAGTTGTGGAAATTGCAAATCGTTGTAGCTGTTGACTGCATCCTCATAGCGTTCATGCAGGATATCGTCGGCGCAGTGAATCGAGCTGTAAAGAAAATGAGCGATGCCGCCGGTGGCGGCCCGGCGCAAACTTGAAAGCCGCACCTTTGGATTGCCTCTAGCAGCGGCCACGGTCGCCAACTGCTGTGCGACATAAGGAGACGCGGTGATGTCCTCCGCGGTCAATTGTTGCAGCATCTCACGCATCTGGTCGCCGGTTTCGCCGGGAAAGCCTTCCTCGATGATGGCCTTAAGCATTGCAAGCGGCTGTTCTTGAATTAGTCCAATGTTAACGTAGACACGGAATTCTGCTGCAATGGTATCGTCAAGAAGGGCAGAAGCTTCGGCCAGAAAGGCTTGCACCGGGTCACTCGGATCCAAAATTATCTCTGGCAAGGCTTCCGCCAGTTCGAAGCCGAGTTCGCCATCGCGCAATGCGAGATACGTGTCCAATACACCCACCTCCAATTCAGCGATCATTCTCGGTATGAACCCTGACCTTGTGCCAGTTACATCAGTCAGTTGACCAACGACATCCTCAATTGTAACCGCTTCTCCGTTTACTGTGAGCGGCGTTCGCTCAACCCTGTTCAGCAACACGGCGAGCCGCGCATTTAGATTGGGATAAGCGCTGTCACAGTCGGTATCCGCCCGGCAATCGTCCAATAGCTGCAACATGAAGTCATGTTCAGAACGCACGATCGTTCTAACCTGATATACCGAGGGCGGGTACGTTGAGTCCAAAATGACAGAGCGCAGCTCTGGAGCATCTTCGTATCCGGCTATATTGTCCATAATCGTCATCGCCAGGCGGGTGCCATAAGAAGCGCCTTCGATATTGAAGATTTCATAGCCCAAAGCTTTGATGAGCTCGACTGCGTCGCGAGCATTGGTGGCTGTTGTGAACTGGTTGGGGTCGATCCCCTGCGTGGAGAATTGCTCCCAGCAGGCCGTGTTGAGCAGAGGTATATCCAGTTCTGAAAGATCCGGAGACGCAGGAGGTTCTTCCCCACTGGCAACTGCCAAGAATCTGGCTGCAGCTGCCTGTAGGCCCTCGATCTGTTCGGTTGGGGCGCCACTCTCCAGTGCCAAGACGAGGCACTCTTCAACGCCCAGACGCTGACTCATCCCAACACCGCGAATGTCGAACAAGATGATGTCGCGATCTGACCGCACAGTCTGATATTTATCGAAAAGTGGCGCAAGGATCGCAGATTGGCCAGGACCGCCCGCGAGAAACAGCAGAGGATCTGTTTGCGGATTATCGCCAGTCGCTCTGACCACTAGAAACCCCAGATCAAGGTTGCGTCCGTCCGGGTTCAACCAATCCTGTGGCACGGTAAAGACGCCGCAGCTGTAATCCTCACCCTCTACTTCGTTTGAGCCCCGAGCCGTTCCGGGCAAGCAAGAGACGTTGTGGATACCAAGCTCCCGATCGGATAGCTGCGGCGGCGGTGCAAGAGATACCAACGGCACGAGGGCATCTTCCAGATCGTGACGGGTTGTCAGCCCAGGCCCCACAGCCCCTTCACCCACGACTTCAGCGCGTGCTCCAAGGGTCCCCGGAGTTTCGGCTGCCACGTTTCTCTGGCCGATCAGCAAAGACACCATTAGAAAACATGCCAGATACGCGCTCTTTCTCATAGAATACTTCCTTTAGCAGTAAGAACCGTGCCGGATTGACCGGAGGCTGGATGCTTTGAGTGACGCCACCATGGCGAACCAACTAGATCGCGGCCATATGCGAGCTGTGAGCGGCTGTCTGCGCTGGGACCACCAGAGCCTTACCCCCGCAAGGATCATCGGTAGGCCAAGCTAAAGAACGTGAAGCTGTTCGTCTGGGTGATAATCTGCGCCCCGGTCTCTGCCATGAGCGTCTCCATTGCGGAACTGCCCGTCGGACATGCTACAAGATCGGATGCGTCATCAAGAAAATCGATGGTGAACGCGCTTTCACCAACAAGTTGACATTCGTCTGATGGGCTCCGGTAGCCACGCACAAAGACGAGATCGGGATCCGGTTCGCTGACCGCGATCTCAACCGGTGTCTCCAAACATCCAGAGACGAATAGCGCCACTGGGAAGACTGCGCAGCAGGCCACTAGAGGCTTCAAGCGAATAAGTGCTGTCATTTTAGTATTGCCAAGTTAAC
>JAHEIO010000227.1 GCA_024639325.1 Gammaproteobacteria bacterium | reverse complement strand
GCGCACGCCATGAGCAGCCACTCGGAGTAAGAAGCACGACGGGCTCCTAAATACTCGAAAAAGACATTGTTTAGAACGAAGGAAGCGGTGCCATTTGTTACGCCGCGGTAGTATCTAGACGGCCAAAGCAACCGCTCATAACTCTCGGATTATGGTGTTCATTTGGTCTCAATCTTTAAAACGTGGTCTGTCCCATAATGTCATGCCAATCGATGATGTGCTCCATGAGTCTGCGTACCTGTCCCTCCTGAATATTCGTCGCGATTGATACTATTGCGTTTTTCCTCTTGCTCCGGCTAGTCTGGAAGACACGTCGAAATGGTGTACGTAGTGTTACCCGAGTAACTCAACGTACAAATTCTCCATTGTCGGGCATAATCCAAAACTCCATTTTCATCGCTCTCGATTTTTATTTTGAAGATCATAGCGATACATCGAACAGATTGATTTTATTTCCAGACGAAAAAATTCTATTCACTGATGCTGTTACCTGAATCCGCCTCCGTCTTCTTATCGACGTTTACTCTCGTCTCTGTGGCGGAGATTGGTGACAAGAGCCAATTGGTATGCATGACCCTGGCAGCACGTCACCGCCATTGGCCGGTGCTTTTGGGTGCGACATTGGCGTTTATGATCTTAAATACTCTGGCAGTACTTTTCGGGGCGGGAGTAGCCGCATGGGTACCAGAACGCTGGATTGCCGCGATAGTCGCGGTGCTGTTTGGCGTGTTTGGAATTCACGCGTTGCTCAGCCGTGAGGATGAGAATTCTCAGAATGTGGAAGAAAAACCTGGTCACGGAATATTCATCACAACACTATTATTGATCCTGGTGGCGGAGTTTGGCGACAAAACACAGATCGCAGTGGCGGGACTGGCAAGCAGTTTGTCTTCTTTGCATGTATGGTTAGGTGCCACAAGCGCGTTGGTGATGGTTTCGGTGCTTGGCATCTGGGCCGGTCGTACAGTACTGCAACGGCTACCTATTCACTGGTTGCACCGGATTGGTGGTACGATATTCCTGCTGTTTGCTATTCTGGCGGCGCGAAGGGTATTTGCCTGAAAGTTCTCTCTATACACCCTATTCGAGGGAAATATCTCCCTACGCAGTTCATCATGCATCGCGACAACCTCCAAAATTGGCAACACAGCCACAAATTCGGACAGGATCGCAAACGACCTGGAGAGTTGTGTACGCTGATCGTCATTGACATCACCGGCAGCATGATGGTTGTGGAGCTCGTCACGGGCGTCCTGTTTGGGTCGATGGCCCTGCTAGCAGACGGGCTTCATATGGCATCGTACACAGTCGCACTTGGCATCAGCGCCTTCGCCTATACCTACGCACGTCGTCATGCGCGCCCAGGCCTATTTGCTTGGCCTGCCATGGCAGGTCCTACTGTCGCCAGTCGAGCACAGTGAATATCAGTATTGCCTAAATGACTGAACCCGTTTCGGCCATTTGTCATCATGGACTGAACTAGACCGCCGCGACCGCGACCGTATTTGGCCGCGAATTACCGGTACCATCGGTTTCCCTTGCGAGCGCGGCCGGCGTCTGTTGACGGAACCGCAAGGGATGTAATATGCCGATAGTGAACCCCATGGAGGCGTAATGAAGAACCTCGACCCGGAATCCTTGCGTTCCGGACCTACCAACAAGTCGCTGATAGTGCAGCCGGTTTGCGCCCCCATGGTGCCTCCACGGACATCAAGCGGCGAAGTCATGGAATCTCCGCTCGTGTTGATCGACATCGTGCTGGACGGCGGCGTAGGTCACAGCGTGATCTTTACCTATACCCGGGCGGCGCTCAAACCGACTGCGGAGTTGCTGTCGGACATGGAACCGCTGCTTGGATCCGTGGTGCGCGCCATTCGCAACGAGCCGAACTCATGACTGCTTCTAGTGCCCACTACCGGCGTCTGATCCTGCGGATTCTTTCCCTGCCGTTGGCGAGCGCCTTGGTGCCGGTATCGAATGCGGCGGTGTCGGGCGTGTCTTCGGACTCCGCTCCAGGCGCGGCCGATGGGGTTCGATTCATGCGATTGGCCCTGGACCTCAAACGACATTCGGTCGAGCGCGGGGACCAGGCCTACGGCGCGGTGATCGTCAGAGCAGGCCAGGTCGTCGGCCGGGGTCCGAGCAGGGTGGTCGTCGATGGCGACCCGACGGCTCATGCTGAAATGGAGGCCATTCGGGATGCCGCGAGGGGTCTGGAAAGCCGGGATCTGGGAGGCTGTGTCATGTACTCCACCTCGCGTCCCTGTCCAATGTGCGAGGCTGCGGCATACTGGGCGGGCCTCGACCGTTTGTTCTATGGATCGGACGTCATCGACGGAGGTCCACCCAGTCTGACGCGGTGTTGAAGGCTAGGTGACAACCCACAGAACCGAATTCCAGGGCGAACCGTGGGGCGGCGGATATACCGGTGGATCCGTCCGGCGGCAGGGCGACATCGACTGCAGGTCGGGGGTAAACATGCGTCCCGGATTCATCGGATCCGCCGTCTTGTGGTTGGTCGTCAGCTGCTGGACTTCCGGTGCGTATTCCCAGGTTCCCCCCTCTGCTGTGGAGAGGGCCGGATACGGTGGGGTGCTGGCCGCGGCGGCGCGGGGGTACGCGGATGAGATCCACACTTTCGCCGCAAACGGCGCCGATCTGGATGTGAGAGACGTATACGGCCGCACGCCCTTGCACTTAGCCGCTTATGGCGCGCATCACGCGGCCATGCGCGCGCTGGTAGCCGCCGGAGCAGATCCTAATGCGCTGGAAGACGACCAGTACGATATCGTTACCATTGCGGCCGTTGCCGACGACCTCGAAACCCTTGAGACGGCCCTTTCCCTGGGCGCCAAGGCGGACAATATCACCAGCCCCTATGACGGCACCGCTCTGATCGCGGCTGCCCATCTGGGCCACGTGGAGATAGTGCGCACGTTGATCGATGCCGGCGCGCCCCTCGACCACGTCAACAACCTAGGCTGGACCGCAGTCATCGAAGCAATCGTGCTCGGAGACGGGGGGCCGCGGCATGTCGAGACCCTGGACACTCTGATTCGGGCCGGAGCGAATCTGCAGCTAGCGAATCGGGACGGACGAACGCCACTCGAGCTGGCGCGCCAGTATGGTCACGACACCATGGTGCAGATGCTGATCCATGCAGGCGCACAGTAGCCGATCCCGCGTCGAGGCTGGGGATCAGAACACAGATGTATCCTACACCTTATAACGCTATTCATCATCGAGGGACCATGGACCTCAAGATATTGATGACCGTTTTACAACCGTATTCATGGCCGAACTGGGTGACAAGACTCAGCTTGCGACCAAGTTGTTTGCCGTTTGCTGTCCGATGCAGCACAGCAAATATCCGCTCCAACCTTCAAATCGACCGGCAGTTAAAAGATTTATTGCGGACTGTCAAAATTCGATTGTCTACATCAGACTACTACGAGAACGTACTGGCGCTTTCGGCCACGAGCCGCCACTCGAGGTATAGGGCACGACGGGCTCCTACATACTCGGAGCCGACATTCGCGAGATTTGGACGAACTACTGCTCACGACCCGATCCGAACCTTCGCATCCCCAGG
>JAHEIO010000226.1 GCA_024639325.1 Gammaproteobacteria bacterium | reverse complement strand
GGTGCCGGTTTGCTCAACACGCACAACGGCGACGCGGTTAAGTGAAGCAAACAAGTTGTCTAGTCTGTTGACGATTGAGATTGTATCTTGATGTCTATATGCTGGAAAATCTATGATTGTAGTTTTCTAAGATTCGTTGGTTCAGAGGTTTTCTATAGACTCGTTATGCGATTTAAGGTTTTTGAATGCCTACGATTCTGAGGAGCAGACCGTATCGATTCTTCTTTTACTCTAGTGATGGAGATGAACCGCCTCATATACGTGTTCAAAGGGATAATTCAGTTGCGAAGTTTTGGCTTGAACCAACTTCGCTACGACCATAGTGTTGCGTTTCGCGCTGTCGAGCTGAGGCGAATTCGAGATATTATTGAGGACAATAGCAACGAATTTCTGGAGGCGTGGAATGAGTACTTCGTCCAATGAAATAGGGAAACCGGTCGCGATGACCGTTGACGTTACCGACGATACGATTAGTGTCGAGCTCAGTGATGGTCGTAATATATCGGCTCCACTAACTTGGTATCCTCGCTTAGAGCACGCTACTTCAAAGGAGCGGAAAAATTGGGAATTATTGGGCTCGGGGAGTGGAATTCATTGGCCCGAAGTCGATGAGGATATTAGCGTAGAGTCACTAGTAGCCGGTAGACCTTCTAACGAATCTCAGGCGTCACTTCGCAAATGGCTTGACTCTCGTCGCGCCTAACGAAAACCCCTATCCGTCGACATCACTGCTCCAACTTGCGCCGCTGGTGGGCTTTGGTTGGTACTGACAAATTAACCGTTGCAGCACAGTAAATCCCCGGCCCGGCTTCCGTCAAATAGTCACTGCCTTTTGCCAAAACGTCAAGACGCTGATTTTAAGAGAATTCGCTACCGGCACTTTTGACAAATTGGTAACGAGAACCCCAAAATGTAGATCCGCAGCTGCTATTCTTTGTGCCGCCCAATGATAGGAGAAATCAACCCGATGTCTAATCGCCGCAAACTCGTTGCCGATCGCCCCCTAGGCAGGTTCGTGCCGCGCGGCATCCGGCCCGGCTTCGACTGGGCCGTCGCGCTGGCGCTGACCTTATCGCTGGTCGGCTGCCAAAGTCCCAGCCCGGACACACCGCCGGCGGGAAACCTCGAGGCGGACGCCGGAACGCGATCCACCGCCGACATCCTGCCTGCGCAGGACTTGGAACCGGAAGTCAGCCTGCGCTCCGCCGCTGAGATCCTGCCTGCGGCGCTGCTGACCGGTCCTTACCATAAAGTGCGAGATGAGGTGTTGGCGCGCGGATTCGTCCACTATTACGATATCGAATCGCCCTACGGGGAATTCGTCGCGGCCGGAGACGACGACCTGCGAGAGCGAATCCGCGAGATCAACGCCATCGCCGAATTACGCCGTCTGAGCAAATCCGAAGTCATCGCCGACTCCGCGACGGACGCCGCAATACGCAGCTACGTCGCCGCCAAGGAGGTCGTGGATAAGCCGTGGGAGACCGCCAAGGGCATCCCGTCGGGGCTGGAGCGGTTGTTCAAGCGGTCGAAGCGACAGGCGGAGAATGCCTACGACGACGTCAGCGAATGGTACCAGGACGACGACGGGAGCAATCGGCCCGCGGATGCGCCGGAGGAAGGCCAGGGCTTGACGAAAGATAAAATCCGCAAGGCGGCGGACCTGGGCATCGGCGGGGGACAGGACTATCTGAGAGGTTCGCTCGGTTTCAACCGGGAGTTCCGGCGGCTGGCACGGCGGCTCGGAGTCGATCCTTACACGCGCAATGCGATGCTGCGCCACGAGTTGGCCAGCATGGCGTGGACCGCAACAGCGGGCTCGTTTGCCGCCAACTGGATACTTCCGGATGTGCCCGCTCCTGTCGGGCTGCTGACGGACACCCGGGAACTCGTATGGAATACGAAAGCAATCGACCTGCTCCTGCGCAACGAGGAAGCGGTCCGGCGCATGGGCATCGCTTCCGACGAATTCGAGGCGTTCTTCGGCAATGAACACCTGACGCTCAGCGACCAGACTCGTCTCGTCCAGGCCATGGAGCGTTTGCACGGCGCGGCCAATCGAGGCGAGCTTCTGCGCAACGCGGCGCAGGTGCAATCCCGCGAGGAAGCGCGCTTTTATGTCCGCAGTGCGGAACTGCTGGCTTTGTACCACGAGAAACGCGCGTCCATCGAGACACTGATCGAAGACGAGTACGGCCCGGTGGCGGCGCGTGACCAGGACGACCGGCTCATCGTCGCGCTGCCGCTGGACTATCTCAACTGGTCCCGCACCGCCCATGACGTCGCCATGGCGATGCACGACAGCTTGAAGCGACAAGCCACGAGCGACGTTTCCGAGGTGTGGATGGAAGGGACCGTCAGTGAACGCGCTCAAAGGGAACTCAACCGGCTGGGCTGGACGGTAACCGAGCGTGCCTTCGAGAACCTAGCTGCTCGAAGGCAGAACGCCGGGCCCTAATTACCATGAGCACCTGTTGTCCCCACGCCCAATCGGCCAGCCGGTTGTTTTCGTTCTTTGCCAAACGGTACCGCAAGCGTGCAGGTAACCGAGGATTCGAGCGGTCCCAGGAACAGCTGCTGAAAGGTCTGGAGTCAGCCGGTTACCGCGACGGCGATTTACTGGAGATCGGATGTGGCGTAGGACATCTTCATCAGACGTTGTTGGAGCGCGGCGCGCGTTCGGCTGTGGGTGTCGACCTGGCGCCCCAGATGCTGGCAGAAGCCCGAGAGATGGCGGTGCAGCGAGGGTTGACCGGTCGCACTGAATACGTCGAGGGTGACTTTATCGACCTCGAGGATAAGATCGCACCGGCCGATGTCACCTTGATGGACAAAGTCGTGTGCTGTTATCCAGATGCCGACACGCTGATACACGGGTCTTTAGAAAAGACCAGGCGGGTCTATGCGCTCACCTATCCCCGGGACCGCTGGTTTGTCAGGCTGATGATGGCACTGGGCGCATTGTTTTTTCGGTTGGTGCGATCGAGTTTCAGACCTTATGTCCATGATCCGAATCAAATCGAGGCATGGATTATCGAAAGCGGTTTTCACAAAAAGTTCCAGGACAACACCGCGGTGTGGTTGACGCAAATTTACGTGAAATCCTAGCCCGGCGGGCCGGATCTCTATTGGGACAATTGTCTCCTACTACCTAAATTCGGGCGATCCCGCTAATGATCCAACTTCTATATCAGGGCCAATATGCCCTGTTTCTGTTGATTCTGGTTGCCCTGATCGTCTCCCTGTCCTTCCACGAATTCGGGCACGCCTACGTTGCAAAGCGTTTTGGGGATGATACCGCCGAACGAGCGGGCCGTTTGACCATCAACCCCTTGGCCCACATCGACCCGATGGGACTGCTGATGGTGGTGTTCGTGGGCTTCGGTTACGCCAAGCCGGTCCCTACCGATCCGCGCAATTTCACATCACGCTGGGCCGACCTGTTGGTTTCGGCGGCCGGACCGGGGATGAACCTGGTTGTCGCCATCGTGACCGTGAACGTCTACCTGATGGGACTGCGTCTGGGATGGGAGGGTCTGCTGGAACCGGGACCGCGGTTCTTCTTTCTCTACCTTGCCCAGATAAACCTGTTGCT
>JAHEIO010000225.1 GCA_024639325.1 Gammaproteobacteria bacterium | reverse complement strand
GGGAGTCGGTTGAGTGCTGTCAGATAGAACGCGTCTACGATTTCCATCGGTCGTTTGCCGGAGGAGTGCATTTGGTTTAGACGACTACCTTCCGCGGCGATGCGGGCGTTCAGCAAGGCTCCGTTGAAGAGATGCAGCTTCTGAGGAAGCCCACCGACCGCACCGGGTGTATTCTCACAGGATTCCTCACGGCCACACCGACCAAGGATGTCGAGCGCAGGTGATGGCGTCTTTGGATTGACCAACATGACCGCTCGCGTACCATCCGGTTCACTCCCGTACTTGGCGGCAATTCCCAGTACGTCCGAAATTGCATCCGACAACACTTCCGCTTCGAGCGGGCGACGTGCCGCGTGTGAATAGAAGCGGTCATCGTCTTTGTTTTCCGCGGTGGCATCTGCACTTCGAGCGTACGTTGTGCTACCAGCGATCAAACCTAGCGTGTGTCGGAGGCGGTAACCGTTTGCCTGGAAATCGGCAGCCAGCTTGTCGAGTAAGGCCGGATGTGTGGCGGGGTTGGTATCCCGAAAGTCATCAACCGGTTCGACCAGCCCTCGTCCCATCATCAGCTTCCAAAGCCGGTTGACGATCGCCTTCGCGAAGTACGGGTTGGATGAGTCCGTCAGCCAATCAGCCAACTGCTGACGTCCGTCTGTTGCGTTCTCCGCAAGGAACTTCTCGCCCGGGATGCGCTGAATCGCCGCTTCAAGCGTCCGGGGGTGAATCGTTTGACCGTTCAGTTTCTCGCCGACGACTCTTCCCCGTTCGACCTTGGCGAAAATCGCTGCCAGACCGTGATAATCATCCTGAGTCCAACGGTCGAGCGGATGGTTGTGACAATTTGCACAACGCAGGCGGCTGCCCATGAACAGCTCACTCGCGAATTCCGCCTGTTCGCGCTGCCCTGAGACAGTGCGATAGAAGTTAGCAGGGCCGAATTCGTGAGTATCTCCCGTTGCCATGATCAATGCCCGAGCCACTTGCCGATAGCCAACGTCATTCTTGATCTGGTCGGCAACCCATTTGTGATAGGTCAGGGCTCCCTGGCTGTCATCCTGCTGGGGGCGAATCCTCAGCAGCTTTGCCAACTGCAGCGTCCAATACTCATTGAATTCTTCTGCTTGAAGCAACTCATCGACGAGCACTTTGCGTTTGTCAGGTAGGCTATTTTCAAGGAACTCATTGACTCGCTCTGCCGACGGAAGACGACCTGTCAGGTCGAGATAGACTCGTCGGAGGTAGGTCGCGTCGTCGCACGGTGGCGACGGCGTTAGGCCAAGCGTCTCGAGTGATTCGAGTATTTCGTCATCAATGAAATTGTTCCGAGGCTCATCGGACAAATCGAGATCGGAATCAGTCAGCGGCACAACCAACTCCATGGGGACAACCTTGCTCAAATAGCGGGCAATGACGATGTGTCGGCCGCGTCGAAGGACTTTAGACGTCGCTGATTCTGGATCGACATCAACTGCTGACGGATCCTCTGCCATGAAGATTGTCCACCGGGTTACATCTCTCGAGGTGCCGTCGGAGTAATGAGCGACTGCGCGCAACGTGACCGGTTCGCCGAGTGACTTCGCAACGCGTTTCCTCGGCGTGATCTCCACGCTGGACAGATCACGCCGCGTTCTATTGCCAGCGCCCTGCTTGATCCAATCGATCAAAAGCTGAGCGCTGTCACCCTCGTCATCGATGACGGCTCCTCCACCGTGTTCAACATACTCGACGGGCTTTAAGAGGATCAGGCTTTCTTCCGGATTGGAGAGATTGACTCGCCGGCCATTCATCTGTCGGACGACGGCTTCAAAATCGGATTTCGGATCGCCTCCATATAGCGAAAGCTTGAATCCACCACGCCCGATCGCTGCACCATGGCATGCGCCGGCGTTGCACCCATGTTTGGTGAACATCGGAATAAGGTCGTTGCGAAAGTCCACCGTTTCTTCCGGTAAATCTTCCGCCCTCCCCACCGATGCCACCGCTACGATGAGAGTCAGGGACTGGAGCAGCGTTTTCATATCCATTGCACCTCGTAAGGTTGTTTCCGGTCCACCCTTTTAGCGACGTTCCGGGAATGCGGCCTCGTAGAGTTCGCCGGCTTCCTCCCGAGTGAGCTTACCTGCCCGTACAAATTCGCCAAGCTTTTCGCGCAGAGCCGCTTTTGCTGCGGACTGGGGATCCTTGTCGCGACGCATTCGCATCCGAGCTGCTTCCTCGTTGGCTTCGGCCAACCAGCCCGCAACGGTTTCGCGGTCCTCGTCGATCAATTCCGCGATGCCACCCATGACGTGTGGATCCGCGAAAAGCATGCCTTGGCGAAAAACAAAGTTGCGAGTTACCTTGCCATTCCTGGCGAGAATGATTGTTTGCGAGACCTTTCGGTTCAGTCCGTAAACGCCAGGCCCGTCACGACCGTCTTTGGAAACCGCAATCACATCGATTCCCCGCTCACGCAATGTCGGAAGCATTCCCCCGAAGCTGGTGATCGAATCCGGGTCGTCGGACAGAAACACGCATGCAACGTGCAGATCCTTGTCTGTCTTTCGATTGATCTTGCCAATTGCATCCACGACGCCGTAGAGCCCTCGAATGGCAACACCGCTTTCATCCTGGAAAAACAGGATCTGCGGCTTGTCACCCGTGACCGCAATAGGATCAATCTCCTGGCCCTTGTCCTCTCCAATAATGCTGGTTGCCTTCAAGCCTGGTAACTTCTCACCAGGTTGAGGCCCGGAAAAGACCGATTCACCCTCCACCTTGAATCCGTCGGGATCTTTCACCGGAAACTTGTTCTGATCGTATTCACGACGTTCCCGTCCTGCACTGCGTTGTTCTTTACGCTCGGCCTCCCGAGTCTCTGGTCTTCTCCTTGTTGATTCTTGTGCGAAACTCATCGAGCCAACCAGGGCTACGAGAGTCAATGCAATTGCGGATCGTTTCATTTGGTCTTCCTTTTCATAACTCGCTGTCGGAGATTGGTTGTTGTTTAAGTGAGTTGATTGTGCTTCCTTGCGGGATTAGCCCGAATCGCGTTTCGGGTGCGTCTCTTGCTTAGGCTCGGGAATCCGGACAGGCTTCTTGCCGAGCTTGTCGAGAACGCGTTCGTCGGGTCGATTAAATTCTGCCTTGTACGGATAGTCCGCACCGACGACCTGGCGTTGTTTGCGATCTCCGGCTGGCGGGATGATCCAATCGCAATTCGGAGTGTTCTCGGGCCCATTCTTCCAAGCCTCAAGGAGCTGCTGAAAATCGTCATTCAGGCTGCCGGGATCATCGGGCGGCATGTGTTGGTTCGGGTCCCAGCCATCACCTACGAACTCCTCGACGGTCTTCATGCCAATGCGATGACAATCTAGACAGGAATTCCCCTCAATGTGGATCGTTCGCATATCCCAATTGCTTGCTCCGATCACGTAGTACGGGGCATCCGGATCTGCAAGCTGAGGGACGACAGGCTCGCCATTGGGAAGCTTCGCCGCATCAATGAATGGGTTATGGATGAAAGGGTCGGCCTGATGGCATTGCACGCATTGGGTCTGCCCGGGAGCGGTATAGGCTCTATTGAAAGCCGCAGGCTCATCAACACCGGGCAACTT
>JAHEIO010000224.1 GCA_024639325.1 Gammaproteobacteria bacterium | reverse complement strand
CCTCTTCGAGGTCATAGTCAGCCTGTACTCCCATCCAGAACTGCTCCGAAGTGCCCAATGCACGAGCGAGTCGGAGCGCAGTATCTGCCGTAATGGCACGTTTGCCATGGACGATCTCATTAATACGCCGAGGCGGGACGTCCATGGCGCGAGCAAGTCGATTCTGGCTGATGCCAAGCGGGGTAAGAAACTCCTCAAGTAGAATTTCTCCAGGGTGAATATTGGGCAGTGTCTTCATCATGGATTCCTAGTGGTAGTCAACGATCTCGACTGCATCTGCATTACCGTTATTCCATACGAAACAGATACGCCATTGGTCGTTGATTCGAATACTATGTTGTCCCTTCCTTGCGCCTTTCTGAGCTTCAAGCCTATTCGCTGGGGGTATTTCGAGATCCTCCAACAATCGTGCATTGTTCAACATTCGAAGTTTTCTGCGTGCGACAACCTGAACATCTTTGGGCAAGTGTCGGGAAATAGCTCCCTCCCAGACCTTTCGGACTTCCTTGTCGTTGAAGTGACGAATCAGCGGATGACCATAACGTATGGTGACATATAACGCGATACGTTATGAGGGATAAGGGGACGGATTTATTTTTCCTTCCGCGGACGGCCGGGGTTCCGGTGTTCCACACGGCGTTGTAACCTTCGCTCCACTTCATCGACGCATCGCGTCCCCCCAGGTAAGCTGGCGGCGTTGGATTGCGGCCCGAATCAACGTTCGTTCTGCCTGGTCGGTCCCTTGCGAGACAAACTCCCGGTACCGATAAATGCACTGTTTTCTCCACTCCTAAACCAATAGAAAAATAAATCTGTCCCCCCTATTTTTGCGAGAGCAAAAGATCATTGACATATGCGGATGAACCGTTAGTATCTACATTTGTAGATACAAGAATTGATCAGACCAATGCGAACCGAAATCAAGAAATGGGGCAATAGTGCGGCGTTGCGGCTTCCTGCGGCGACCCTTGCGAAAGCCGGACTGGAAGTGAACAGCCCGGTAGAGATCGAGGCGGCCGAGGGAAAGCTCGTCGTGAGTGCGGTGGACGTTCCGCAATACAGCCTTGAGGAACTTTTGGCACAGTGCCCACCGAAGAAAATGGTGCTGACCGACGAGGACAAGCGCTGGCTGGAATCTGAGCCGGTCGGTAAGGAAATCTGGTAGTGGTACGGAGGTATGTCCCCAAACGTGGACATATCGTCTTCACCGACTTCGATCCCGCCGCTGGCCATGAACAGGCGATGCGGCGTCCAGCATTGGTGCTATCGCCCGAGTCATTCAACCGAAAGATCAAGCTAGCATTGGTTGCGCCGATTACCAGCCGGATCCGGGGTCACGGATTCGAAGTCGAACTCGAAGGATTAAAAACCCATGGGGTGGTGCTCTGCCACCAGGTTAAGACAATCGATTATCACGCGCGCGGTATTCGTTATATAGAAAGCGCCCCAGAGTTTATTGTCCAGAATGCGCTGGCAAAAGTAAGAGTTTTGGTTACCTAAGCTTGTCGTTCTTAATAAATATCCAAAAAGGGGACGGATTTATTTTTCCTTCTGCGGACGGCCGGGTCCCCGGTGTTCCACACGGCGTTGTAACTTTCGCTCCACTTCATCGACGAATCGCGTTCCCCCGGTAAGTTGACCGCGTTGGATTGCGGCCCGAATCAACGCTTGCTCCGAGCGGCCGGTTCCTTGGGAGATAAATTCCCGGTATCGAAAAATGCGCTGATTCTCCCCGGCGCCCAACCCAAGATACGCAGGATCCAAATCAATCCACGCTTGTTTGCTCAATCCAACCTTACCTCGATAGCTCGACCAGTCGTAGTGTTCGGGCGCAGACACCAAGCCGGCACGTACCGGGTTCAATTCTACGTATCGGCAACAAGCGAGTAGATACCGATCAGTTTCGATTGGGCTGGATCGAAAACGGCTCTCCCACAACGTCCCCGTACGTCCCTCGATCTTGTTCACATAGCGAGTTTGACGCGCCGATAAACGCTTCATTAACTGTCCTATTGCGGACACATCGTCGCCAACCTGCAGAATCAGATGCACATGGTTAGTCATCAAGCAATAGGCAAAGACGTCGACGTCAAACTCGACTTTCAGCTCGCGCAAAGAATCGAGATAGAAATGACAATCGGCAGCATGTGCGAACACCGCATTGCGGTTGTGTCCGCGTTGGATGATGTGATGCGGGGTGTATGGAACAATCACTCGCGCCGTCCGTGGCATAGCGAACTCCTTCCTTGAATTCGGTTAACAGTTTATACGATTAGAAATAGAAAAATAAATCTGTCCCCTTATTGTTGGAAAGCTGGCCTGTGGCCGATCAATTGAGCAGCGCGCTGACCGCCAGATCCCAGTCGATAGCGCCGCCATCGTATTGGGTCACGCAGGTATTGGCATCAATAAACAGGTCTTCGTATCGATTGCGCATGCGCTCGGTGATATCGACTGAGGGACACAGAGCGGGTATATAACCGGCATCAGCAATGAGACGCCCATTGTGATCGTGAAACGTGATCTTGCCGGCGCGATTTTTGGTACAACGGAAGCCCCCTTCGTGTACCAGCCGGTGATGATGCCGGCATAGCTGTACCAGATTATCCAGACGGGTCTCCCCACCCTGGCTCCAGTGGCTAATGTGATGACCGTCGATGTAGTGCTTGCGGGTGCAGCCCGGAAATCGGCACCCCCGGTCTCTGGCGCGCAAAGCGCGGCGCATGGCGGGTGGGATGATCCTGGATTTCCGGCCGATATTTAGGGTTTCTCCCATCCTGTCTTCGGTGACAACACTGATTGTGGTGTCACAACACAGGCGTCGCGATGTTTCCGCGGAAACATAGGGGCCATCTTCGATGTGATCTTCAACCGGCGACTGGTTTTCGGAGCTGTGGGTCAGTGTTTCCGCGGAAACATGCAGCAACACCTGATACCGGTCTCCGGCAGACGATACAGTCGGCCCTTTGGCCAGGTAGCTTTCGGCAATTTCGGCCAGGGCATCGACCCGGCGCCGGTCGATCGGCTCTCTCTCGGGTTCTTCGTTCTTAGCGGGTGATTCCGATGTTTCCGCGGAAACATCCTGGCCGTCTTGGTCCATCGCGAGCTCAATCGCCTTGAGGATCAAGGCCCCCTTATCGGCGGGCAAACGCGCCTGCAACACCAGTGTGCCGTCCGGCTCGTAATGCACCCGCAGGGAGCGCTCATTGTGCTGGTTTCCGGTATCGTCGTCCTGGCTCCGATTGACCCGTCGACAACGTCTAACCAGGGTCTCGACGTGGTGGGCGGTACCGTGTCGGGCGATCATCAACAGATAGTCCTCGTTGTCAGCGGTTGCCACCCGGGTCAGGGCGCGAACCTTGGAATAGCTGATCTCGCCGCGGGAAAAACTTTCACTGATCCTGGGTAAATCGCCTAGCGCATTGGCGACCCGGACCTTTTCTCTGGCCGCATTCATGCCGATCCCGCATTGCCAGTTCAGCCAGTGCGCGCAAGAGCACAAGCCGTCCAGTTGCCACAGGCCTTCCTGATCAAACTCGCGAATCATTTCCAGCAGGCGAAAGGTGGCCGCATTGATATAGCCGCAGAGCTCAGTGATTTGTCTGCCCAGCGCTTCCGAACGGCG
>JAHEIO010000223.1 GCA_024639325.1 Gammaproteobacteria bacterium | reverse complement strand
GCGAAACCGGCAAAGCAATCCTCGATGCATTTACACGACCCTACGCGACGGTGCTCGAAATTTCCGATACAGCCGAGCTAACCAGATCTAATTTGGATTACCTGCTGGGCGAACTGCCGGACACCGCTAGGCTGATCAATTTTTACGAAGGCACACGCTACGAGATCAACTATCTCGATGAAGATCGATCCCGCTTCTTTGCCACTAACAACCGCAACATGTTCGCAACCTTCGAACGCTTCGAGACACGATTTTTAACTAACACCAGCAGCTACATGATGTTTGAAAGCGGCACGGCAAAATTTCTGTTTTGGCGTTTCAAGGGCAATGCGATCATTGATTTCGACCTGATGGATATGAACGAAGACACCGGCTATGTGTTGAAACTCCACCTCTTTACGGATTCGAGGGGTTATCACGCAATTTTCAATTCCAAACTGTTCGGATACCTGATAATTTCTATAGTTCGACGGATCATCGGTGATGCGGTCTCCGCAGCAAACAGACTGGCAAATTCCGATGGTGAATTAGCTTCGATGCCTTCCGCGTTGGTCAGAAAACTGCGCTCGCAATAAGACTAACCGGCATTTCTCAACAGTTTTCCGTAATGCCCCGGGCTTACTCCACCGTCACTGATTTCGCCAGATTGCGAGGTTTGTCAACGTCTGTGCCCTTGATTATGGCTACATGGTAGGCAAGCAATTGGAGGGGGATGGTATAGATGATTGGAGAAATACTGTCATCAACAGGAGCAACATGAATCACACTCGTCCCGTTGCCCTGCTCGAATCCCGACTCCGCATCGGCGAACACGATCATTCTACCACCCCGGGCACGGACTTCCTGGATATTCGACTTCAGCTTCTCGAGCAACTCATTATTAGGAGCAACCGCCACTACGGGCATCGCCCCGTCGACCAGCGCCAGCGGCCCGTGCTTCAACTCTCCCGCGGGGTAGGCCTCGGCATGAATGTAGGAGATTTCCTTGAGCTTCAAGGCTCCCTCCAGTGCTATTGGGTACTGTGCACCACGTCCAAGGAACAGCGCGTGCTGTTTATCGGCAAACAGTGTTGCGATCTCCCGTATCTGCTCATCAAGACCGAGCGCCTGCTCGATCTTTGCAGGCAATGATCTTAATTGACCGATAATCTTGGCCTCGTAGGCCTCGTCGTAGTCAGCGCATCGTCGCCACAATGCAATGCCGAGCAGCATCAGTGCAACAAGCTGGGTCGTAAATGCTTTGGTGGAGGCCACTCCGATTTCTGGACCCGCATGCATCATTAATACCAGGTCGGAGGCACGCACCAGTGAGCTTTCCGGGGAATTACATATCGTCAGCGAGTGGTTGAACCCCAGCTTACAAGCATGCTCCAGTGCCGCAAGCGTATCCGCAGTCTCTCCGGACTGCGATATTGTCACCACCAGAGTATCCGGATGGACCACGTGTTTCCGATAGCGGAACTCGCTGGCGATTTCCACGTTGCATTCGATGCCGACATGCTCATACCAGTATTTGGCGACCAGGCCGGCATGGTAGCTGGTACCGCATGCAATGACCTGTACCGCCTTAGTGCGGTCGAATACGGTCCGTGCTTTAGGGCCAAAGCTGTGTTCGAGCAGGCGGTCCGAGGATATCCGCCCCTCCAGGGTGTCCGCTACCGCACCGGCTTGTTCGAATATCTCCTTTTGCATGTAGTGTCGGTGGTCGCCAAGGGACACGAAGTCGGAGGACATGTTGGATTCTCTCAATTGCCGCTCCACCCGTTTACCGTCCGCCCGATAAATGTTAATCCCTTCCTGGCAAATATCCGCGACATCACCATTTTCCAAAACATAGTAATGCCTCGTGACGGCGACTAGGGCAGAAACATCCGAGGCGATAAAACCCTTTCCATCATTGCTGCCGACCAGCAGCGGCGGGCCGTTGCGTGCGGCCACCAGGCGATTGGGATGGTCCACGCTTGCGACCGCCATGGCGTAGGCACCTTTGAGAAGCAGGGCGGTCTTTCTCACCGCCTCGACCAGTTCGTCGCCCTGCTCCAGAAACAGATAGATCTGGTGGACCACGACCTCTGTATCCGTATCGGAAGTGAAATCGAAACCCGCCTTGAGCTGACTCTGTTTGAGTTCCTCGAAATTCTCGATGATCCCGTTGCACACGACGGCAACCTTGTTCCAGCAAATGTGGGGGTGCGCGTTTTTCTCCGTCACGGCACCATGTGTCGCCCAACGGGTATGCGCAATACCGGTATTGCCCGCAAGGCTGTCCCGGAGCAGCGCTTCCTCCAGCTCCGCAACACGGCCGACGCGACGAGTGCGCGCAAACTCATTGCCGGAATCGATGACCGCGATTCCGGATGAATCATAGCCCCGATACTCGAGGCGTTTGAGCCCTTGCAAGAGAAAGGGAACAACATTCGATTGTGTTACCGCGCCGACTATTCCGCACATGATGTACTGTCAACCAATTTGTAAATGGTGGATTCTGAGCCGACGGACAGCATTGTATCCGAAAGGCCAAGACTGCCAGCAGGCCGCGCCTTCATTCCTCACGGCTCTGTTTCTTGCGCGGTCTCTCCCAGCCCGCGATGTTTTTCTGGAATGCGCGGCTTACCGCCAACATATTCGGTGGGACATCGTTGGTAATGGTCGAGCCGGCACCAACAGTGGCCCCACGGCCCACTTTCACGGGTGCCACGAGCTGACTGTTGGAGCCTATGAACACGTCGTCTTCTATGTCGGTGCGATGTTTGTACGCACCGTCGTAGTTGCAGGTTATAACGCCGGCACCAATGTTCACACCGCGGCCAACCGTACTGTCGCCGACGTAGCTCAAATGGTTAGCCTTCGCTTCCTTACCCAGAGTGCTGTTTTTTATCTCGACGAAGTTACCGACATGCACGTTCTCCGCCAGGCGCGTGCCCGGACGTATTCGTGCAAAGGGGCCCACTACGGCATTAGCACCTATTTCGGCTTGCTCGATTACGCAGTGCGATTTCACTTGAACGCCGTCCGCAAGGACTGAATTGCACAGCACGCTGTGCGGTCCTATCACGACACCGTCGCCGATTTGCAGAGGACCTTGAAGAACCACGTTTACATCTACAAGGCAATCCCTGCCGAATGCTATCTCCCCCCGGGCGTCGAACCTACCGGGGTCTACGATGGTCACGCCTTGTTCCAAAAAACCACTAGCCCGCCGCTGACGGTACTGCTGTTCCAGAAAGGCCAGGTCCGATTTGGTGTTGACACCGGTAACGCACTCCGTATTCACGGCCCGAACATCCGCGATGTCGAATCCGGCCCGGACTGCAACCCCGATGACATCTGTAAGATACTGCTCAGCTTGAGAATTATTGTCGTCGATCTGACCCAGCCAATCAGCGAGCCGGTCACGGTTGGCAGCGATGAATCCGGTATTGATTTCGGTCAGCGCCAGCTGTTCGGAATTCGCATCATTCTGCTCGACGATTTCGACCACGTCGCCGCTTCCATTTCTGACTATCCGCCCGTATCCCCGTGGATTCGCGAATTCCGCTGTCAGCAGCGCGATATCACTCGAGCCGATGCGATCGACCAATGCGGAAAGCTCGTCCACTCCGATCAGCGGGATATCCCCGTATACCAC
>JAHEIO010000222.1 GCA_024639325.1 Gammaproteobacteria bacterium | reverse complement strand
ATGATTTTGAACTGATCACGACGCATCTGCCCTACCAAGGCTTGGAGTATTTCGGGTCAGCAGGCGAGCAAGCTCGAAACGGTGTCGAGACGATGGAGAGGTCACTGGAGGCGACTGCGATGCTTGGAGCAAAAATCGGAGTGGTACATCCGAAGCCGGGTCCAGGAATGAGCCTCGCTGAAACCTGGCCATTCATGATTCGCCGATTTCGCCAGTGGGGAGATTTTGCCAAAGCTGGCGGGTTTCGTCTCGCTTTGGAGACCGGCTACCCTACTTCCGTCAACGATTTCGTCAGGCTGGTACACGAGGTCGATCATGAATGGGTCGGCGCGGCTCTTGATGTAGGGCATCAAGGGCGGTTTGAGAAACTCGTCAAGAAAGTGAAGCCCAAAGATCGAGGCACGGCGGAAGGCATCAAGGCTTACAACGATCTCAACCTAGAGCTGGTCGACCGGCTCGGAGCAAAGCTGATTCATCTTCATGTTCACGACATCGAACCCAACACCTGGCGTGAACACAAGCCATTGATCTACGGATTCATCGATTACGCAAGGTTAATTCAGCGACTTCGGGAAACCATGTACGGTGGCGTACTGGTTTTCGAAATCGGGGGACCGGCAGCAGAGATGCCGCGTTATCTGAAAGATGCTAAGCGGAAACTCGAGCGATTCATTTGACGTAACGCGTTAACAAGGGCAAGCGGCGGCTAGCGATCGACGCACACAAGCGAGTTTCCACTGGGTTGGCGTTGGCACATCCAAGCCACGACGAGAATAGGCCAAGTAATGCTGAATCACAATGGAACGGTACCTAAGTCAATCTTCCTTGCTGCGGCGATCGCGTTTGCTTTGAGCAATGCTGTAACTGCCAGTGACAGTGTTGGCGCTAATGCTACTAAACAGCCCAACGTTATCCTGATGATGGCGGACGACTTAGGCTACGGGGATCTCTCTTGTTACGGCAGCGAGACGATCAAGACTCCGGTGCTGGACAAACTGGCAAGCGAAGGTGTGCGGCTGACGAGTTTTTATGCTGGATGTACGGTGTGTACGCCGTCCAGGATGGCGCTGCTCACCGGGGCGTATCCCGCACGGGTCGGTTGGCGCGGCGGCGTGGTCGGATACGGGGTCAAGACCGTAAACGGGCTCGCGCCGGAGGCTCTCACCATCGCCGAAGTCTTCAAATCCGCTGGATACGCGACGGCCCTTTGTGGCAAATGGCACTTGGGTGACGCACCGTCGATGCTTCCGATGAATCAGGGCTTCGATTCGGCGTATTACATTACCAAGAGTAACAACCAAACCAAGAAGCTGTATCGTGGGTCCGAACTTATCCAAGACGCATTCGACAACCGCCGACTGACCGAACAGTTTACCGCCGAGGCCATTCAGCTCATCGAGGCGAATCGTGCCGGACCGTTCTTCATCTACCTTCCGTTCACCGCGCCGCACTTTCCCGCTCAAGCACATCCCGATTGGAAAGGCCAATCGAAACTCGGCGCTTACGGCGATGTCGTCGAGGAACTGGACAGCCGCATTGGGCAAATCCTGAAAACGCTGAGCGATCACAAGCTTGACGAAGATACCATCGTGATCTTCACTTCGGATAACGGCCCCGAGCCTGGTCAAAAAGAGTGGGCCCGCGCGACGCCGTACCGGGGGCTGAAGTGGAGTTCACTTGAGGGCGGTAACCGGGTTCCCTGCATCATCCGTTGGCCGGCAGTGATTCCTGACGGTCGAGTCATCGACGAAGTTACCGCAGCAATCGACTTGCTGCCCACGCTCGCCCACGCATGTGGAATCGAGCTCGCAAAGATCACTACCGGCAGCCCCAAGATCGACGGCGTCAACGTCTGGAACACTCTGATCGCTAAGCCTGACAACCACCATGCCAGAACGGACCTGCTGTACTGGCACGGCTGGGGCGTACCTCAGGCGATCCGCGCCGGCGACTGGAAGTTGTATCTGGACCAAGTAAAAGAAGTTCCTGGTTCCAGCGATGGTCCCGTCCTTGTCAACTTGGCCGAAGATCCGCTCGAGCGCACGAACCACAGCGACAAACACCCGCAAAAGGTTCGATCCATGAAGGAACTGGCACTCGAACAACTGGCGGACATCGAGGCCAACTCGCTCACTCTTGGCGGACCGGCCAACCATCGCAAGCCGGAAAAGAAGCGGGGCTTGTGGCTGAAGTGAATGCCAACAAATGATGCGATATCACACACATTGATCTCCCCACTCAAAGGACGGGTGCAAGCCCGATCGACTCGCCCGGATAGAATCTGAAGAGTGTTAAATGATCCCACTTTGAATCGGTCCACAACGGCAAACGGAAGATGAACAAGCGAATCCTGACTGCCTCCATCCTCGCCCTCGTTGTCGCGCTGACCCTGCATATACCGTCCTCTGTTTTCGCGGAGGATGCGAAACCACTGCCCGATCCGGACGGCAAGCCGGCGGACATGAGCAAGCCGGTGCAGGTCTATATTTTACTGGGTCAGTCAAACATGCTGGGCTTCGGCAAGGTCAGCCCAGCAAAAGGCAAGGCCGAGGGCTCGCTGACCCACGCGGTGAAGGAGAAGAAGTTGTACCCCTACCTCGTCGACGCGGAGGGCAATTGGACCGAGCGCAAAGATGTCCGCAACGTGCGCGTCATGGGGAGCGGTCTCGGCGGCATGAGAGTCTTTAAGAACGAGTGGATGACCATCGAGGGCGGCAACATCGGACCGGAGATTGGAATCGGGCATCATGTAGGACATGTCACCGAAGCGCCTGTGATGATCCTCAAGAGTTGTATCGGCAATCGCGCACTGGGCTGGGACTTGCTACCACCGGGCAGCGAGAGATTTGAGTTTACAGATTCCAAAGGCGTCACTTGGGTCCATCCGGGATACAAGGGAACGCCTGAGCGCTGGGAGAAGGGCACGGAGCCGAAGAAGATCAACTGGTACGCCGGCATGCAGTACGACGGCGATATTGCCAGAGCGAAAAAGGTGTTGGCTGAACTCGACAAGTACTACCCAGGTGCGACGGAATACGAGGTCGCCGGCTTCTTCTGGTGGCAGGGAGACCGGGACAGCCGCAGTGCCGCGCTCTCCAGACGATATGAAAAGAACCTTGTCCATCTCATAAAGCAGCTTCGCGAGGACTTCAATGCGCCCAACGCGAAGTTTGTTTGTGCCACGCTCGGTCAGACCAAGAAGGGCTCAACCGACAACGGCGGGAAGATCCTTGATGGGATGCTCGCGGTGGATGGCAAATCCGGCAAGTACCCGGAGTTCAAGGGCAACGTTACCACCGTTTACACCCACCCGCTGTCGCAAGGGGGCAGCTCCGGTGGCCACTACGGCGGAAATGCAGAGACTTACATGAATGTTGGCGAAGCGATGGGTCAGGCGATGGTCGACCTCTTGAAAGCGGCCAGCAGGTGAATAACGCTTCGCTGCGCGTTTCCCTCAATCCAGTCCGAGATTACGCGAAAACAGTAACGAAGAACTCGGGCCAACTCCAAGTTGTCGATGCAACCTTTCCTGTAAGAGTCTGTCAAGCGAGAGCGGTTTCCATCAGGGTTGCTGCGTAAGGGTATCGCTGTGCGTTATCGCCTTTTTCTGTGTTCGCGTGCGTTTTCGTTTGTC
>JAHEIO010000221.1 GCA_024639325.1 Gammaproteobacteria bacterium | reverse complement strand
TTAGCGGTAATCGTGCGTCAATCTTATTCTGAATCTCCTCCACGGTCATTAAGGCCGACTCTATTCGTTCAGATGCCATGGGATGCGTGAGGCTGTACTTGGCAGCCTTATCGTTTACACTTTCCAGGCGTCGCATCAAACCAGGCGCGCTGGAAAAGTCAAAACCCGCGAGGGCGGCCATGTAGCTGCCCGTGTAGTCCGCCTCCGCCTCGGACTCCTTGCTGTAAGCAAGCGCGCCTATTTGTGCCCCCGCAAGGCTACCCACGTTCGTATAGACACCGGTGGCAGCGGCCAACAGAATGTCGAAAACGGAGCCGACGAATCGACCTGAGAGCGAGTTTTTTCGTGCCTCTTCGACATGGCCTAGAACGATATGCGCAAGTTCGTGGGCAACAATGAGTGCAAGCTCGTCGTCATTATTGACGAATTGCAAGGCGCCTCTATTTACGCCAATTTTCTCTCCGTCCGTAAGTGCATTGATTTCATCGTTATCCAACAGTATGGCTGGATAGTCGCAGGTCAGCGCCGGAACGACAACCACCGTCAGAAAACTGCTGCCTCGCTGGATTCCCAGTTCGACGGGCGCGCTGCCTTGTTCCAACAATGCGTTCAGCCGCCGGTGGAACTTTGCAAACGCACCCCGCCTGCCCGGAACACGCCATTTGCCGAGCCTGACGATTCGATCCCCTACCTGAAGGCCGGCCTGTTCGGCGGGAGAATCCGGGACCATGATAAGAACCTCGACCCCGGGGAGATGCAAATTTATGCCAATCGCGTCGTTTGCCGCGTCTACCCACTCGTCAGAGGTAAGATCCCAATCGAAAAGAAAAGCGCCTGTGGTATATGTCAACCTCTCGCCGCACAAGTCTACGATACCTGTTGCTAGCCCATGTGATACCCGCGCAAGACGTTCTTGGTCGTGGACCAGTTCTCTAACATAGTTCACCCGCTCAATGTACGCAGGAGAGCCCAGAGACGGAGCTTCCCAGGCCTGAGCGACTCGCATTGGTTCGTCGGACGGGGCCTGCGATGTCTGGATCGTGACCAGAAGCGCCTCCTGCGGCATCTCGGCGGTGCGTACTGGAACGGTCCAGAGAAGGATGGAAATCACTACCGCTGGGTACACTATGCGCCACTGGCGGGAAATTGTGCGGTACCTCCTCAGGAAATGTCGCCTGGAGTGAAGCTTCTTACCCCGACTTTTCGCAATGTTGACGTGGGTCAAGTAGGTCTTTGATAACTGTGCAATTATTTTAAAACGTGGAAAAACCGATTACCAGCTGTATGCACCTTCTCCTCACGTCTAGCTAGATCGAATGATCTGATGTCATCCGTACTCAAGCTCGCGTTTCTCACCTTTCTTCTGGTCGCCTTGTCCGGCTGTGCGACTGCTCCGTCAACAGGCGGACGCGCCGGAATTCTGCCCGACATAGAACTGTTGGAAGCCCAGCTCCAGAAAGGGATTTCCACGGAAGCGGACGTGGAGCAACTGCTTGGAAAACCGATCGGGGAGGGTGGTGCGCTCAGTGGCTTGGAACCGGACAGGCCCAGAGCGCTTTGGGTGTATGGAGAGGGCGGCTGGTCGCTTATTGGATTGGAGGGGACGACCGGTCGCATACACGTAGATCAGCAGCTTTTGATGGTGTTCTTTGTGGACGGCCGGTTCGATGGCTACTGGTGGAACTCCCATGGTGGGCCGGTAAAAGTCCGTGTCAACGGAGAATAGTCAAGCAGAGGTTTCATCAGGCAAAGAGGGCAAGATTTGCGTGAAATGCTAAAAACCAGCGTGGTGGCCTTTCTCGCGGTATTGGTCTGCGGAGGCGCATGGGCACAATCCTCGAAGCTCGGGAAGATTCCAACGGTATCCAGATTGTCCGAGCTTCGTATTGGCATATCGGATATGGATGAAGTGCGCAGGACGCTGGGCGAACCGCAGGGAAAGGGGCAAGCCAGAATGCCCGACTATCCCGGTATTCGGAAGACGTGGTCATACGAGTACATGGACGTCACGAGTCGAGAAGTAGGGATGTTCCTGTTGGTCGTTTTTTTCGATCGACAGGCCTACGACGGATATCTTTGGTTCGACTTGAGGAACCTCAAACGGAGAAAGGAATCGTGACCACGAACATGGTCGATGAGGCAAGGTTGGCGCGACAATGAAAATCCGACCATTGTCGAACAATCATAGTCGTTGCAATGCCAGTCCGGCGTATCGCCTGGTGCGAAGCGGTGCGGCAACAATACTGGTGTTGATCCTCCTAGTCATCACCGGCTGTGCGCTCGGTGCGCGGTATACGACAGGCCGGCTGCCCGACACCGCTGTGCTTGAATCCTCGCTACGCATCGGCGAGTCAACCGAGAAGGATGTTAGAGCCGTTCTGGGAGAGCCTTATGGGTTCGGCAGATACCTCCCGCCTGCAGACAATACGCCGCGAGAGATGTTGGCCTATTTCTACGAGGCCGGAAACCTTAACGAGAGCACGCAGCAGACCATGTTGTATGTGCTGCTGCTTGATGGTCGGTACGACGGATATCTTTGGTTCACCAGTACGCTGAAAGCTCAACGCTGATAATCCGTCGTCAAGCGAAAGCACCGCACGCTGAGAGCTGGTCACGCCGTGGTGAGGGGCGTGCAGGTATCGAAACAATGCCTCCCGGGTGGATCCGACTTACTAAAACACGCTTTGAATCTAACACTTGAGCAAAGGTGAGAATTTCCAATAATGTTTCCATTCCGGAAGATGAGATAAAGCTGTCAGCAATACGGGCGCGCGGGGCCGGTGGGCAAAACGTCAATAAACTGTCTTCAGCAATACACCTGCGTTTCGATATCAATGCATCTTCCCTTCCATGTTTCTACAAGCAGCGGCTGCTGAAGCTGAACGATCGTCGTATCAGCAAGGAGGGCGTTCTCATCATCAAAGCCCAAAGGTATCGAACTCAGGAAAAGAACCGGGAAGATGCCCTGGCGCGCCTTCAGAAACTGGTGAGCAGCGTTGGCGCCGTGCAAAAAGAAAGGCGTCCAACGAAACCGACGAAGAGTTCTCAGAGGAGACGGCTGGACAGCAAAACTCGGAGAGGGCGAATCAAGGCTATAAGAGGCAAAGTGTTCGATTGAAGGAATATGTCAGATGTTCAACCATGGCCCAGCAGTACATAGTCCACTCTGTTAATTTGCAGGCTCGATTGACCGTTTTTTCGATGTATTTTCGGGGAATAGCAGACTGTGGGTCCCGAAAAGCTGTGTCAGCTGTTTTTGTTGATGTTTTTTGCCGGGGTCGGCCATCCTCTGAGTCATGCGTCGACTGGCCCAATTTATGATCTCGCCGTTCGTTTCCAGCGTTCGGACTCGGTTGTCTCTGCAGTTGGAGATTGCACCCTGAGGCACCAGCTATCCGTGTAACAGCACGAGCAACGCCGACCGCACATTACCCGGGCCGATCGTCTACTTTGGTCTATCGTGGCGCGGCTATGGTCGGATTGGCGGAGCGCATTGTATTTCGTTCAGCCACGGACGGTAGCGCTTTGGCAGAAGCAGCGTTTTCGTGACTATTGGCGATGCCTCAGTCGGACAGACCTCGGTGGTCGTCCGCAGATTGCTCCGGAGTTACGGTGACTGATCAGACGGATGTGGCAAGCCAATCCGAC
>JAHEIO010000220.1:0-2500 GCA_024639325.1 Gammaproteobacteria bacterium | reverse complement strand
TCACGTCACGGAAGTCGGCAACACCCGAAGTCAGTGGCCTAACCCTTTTGGGAAGGAGCTGCCGAAGGTGGGGTCGGTAACTGGGACGAAGTCGTAACAAGGTAGCCGTACGGGAACGTGCGGCTGGATCACCTCCTTTCTAAGGAGCGAACACGAATCAGCCCATCACAGCTGGTTCCAGTTCCTAGTTAGACGCTGATTATTCACACGCATCACCCTCGGATCATCGAGACGGAAGCGCCTGGCCGGCAACGGTCGAGCGTGACGAGTCGAGATCGTGAAGAGCGATGTCGTGTCTACACGCTGTTCAGTCGTGAAGGAGTCTGCTCCGGAGCCCACCAGGGTGAGGGACGGCCCTTCAGGCACCTTGAGAACTGCATAGCGAGCACGTCGTCTTGGATTTTCTATTATCCAAGCTACTAAGAGTCAACGGTGGATGCCTTGGCACTAGAAGTCGATGAAGGACGTAGCAGGCTGCGATAAGCCCCGGGAAGCCGTCAAGCAGGCGTTATATCCGGGGATTTCCGAATGGGGAAACCCAGCTGGGGTCATGCCCAGTTACTCCGCTCTGAACACATAGGGGCGGTAGAGACAACCGGGGGAACTGAAACATCTCAGTACCTCGAGGAAGAGAAAACAACAGTGATTCCCTGAGTAGCGGCGAGCGAAACGGGAAGAGCCCAAACCGGTGTGGTGTGATAGCTCTGTGGCGTTGCCACACCGGGGTTGCGGGACCCACGTGTCAGGACACAGATCCTGGCGAAGAGTCACAAAAGCGGCGGTTAGTCGAACACAGCTGGAAAGCTGGGCCAGAGCGGGTAACAGCCCCGTAGACGAAAACTGATCGCTCTCTTTGTGGAGTTCCCAAGTATCACGGAGGATATTCCGTGTGAATCTGCGAGGACCACCTCGTAAGGCTAAATACTCTCTAGTGACCGATAGCGGACAAGTACCGTGAGGGAAAGGTGAAAAGGACCCCGGCGAGGGGAGTGAAACAGAACCTGAAACCGTTGACTTACAAGCAGTGGGAGGAATCTTCGGATTCTGACCGCCTGCCTTTTGAAGAATGAGCCGGCGAGTTATCGATGTGTGGCGAGGTTAAGGCGTGAGCCGTAGCCGAAGCGAAAGCGAGTCTTAATAGGGCGTCTAGTCGCATGTCATAGACCCGAAGCCGAGTGAGCTATCCATGGGCAGGGTGAAGCGAGGGTAAGACCTCGTGGAGGCCCGAACCCACCTAGGTTGAAAACTGGGGGGATGACCTGTGGATAGGGGTGAAAGGCCAAACAAACTCGGCGATAGCTGGTTCTCCCCGAAATAGCTTTAGGGCTAGCGTCTTGCGTTTAGCTTTGGGGGTAGAGCACTGATTGGGTTAGGGGGCCTACAAGCTTACCGACCCCAGTCAAACTCCGAATCCCAAAGTTCCAGAGCAAGGCAGTCAGTCTACGTGGGATGAGCTTCGTGGACGCGAGGGAAACAGCCCAGACCGCCAGCTAAGGCCCCTAAGTCTGTACTAAGTGGGAAACGATGTGGAGTTGTCCAAACAGCCAGGATGTTGGCTTAGAAGCAGCCATCATTTAAAGAGTGCGTAATAGCTCACTGGTCGAATGACTCCGCGCGGAAAATGTAACGGGGCTCAAGTACAGCGCCGAAGCTGCGGAATTCAGTATCTCTGATACTGGGTTGGTAGGGGAGCGTCGTGTGGCCATCGAAGCGGCGGCGGAAGCCAGCCGTGGAGGCTACACGAGTGCGAATGCCGGCATGAGTAGCGAATGGAGAGTGAGAATCTCTTCCGCCGATTGTCCAAGGTTTCCTGGGGAAGGCTCGTCCGCCCAGGGTAAGTCGGGACCTAAGGTGAGACCGAGAGGTGTAATCGATGGATAACTGGTTGATATTCCAGTACCTCTCTGAGACCGTTCAGACCGAATCACGTTTGCTAAGGAAAGCCCTTCGGGGCCTACCGACCCAGCGTGTAGTAGGTGAGCAATGGAGTGACGTGGAAGGGTAAGCGAGCCCGGGCGTTGGTTGTCCCGGGGTAAGCCCGTAGGGTGAGGTCCAGGTAAATCCGGACCTCGTGAAGCCTGAGAAGTGATACGGAGCCGATTAAGGCGAAGTCGCTGAACGCCCATGCCACCGAGAAAACCTTCTAGCGAGGTCTCAGGGAGCCCGTACCCCAAACCGACACAGGTGGACAGGTAGAGAATACCAAGGCGAGCGAGTTAACTCTGGTTAAGGAATTCGGCAAATTTGATCCGTAACTTCGGGAGAAGGATCGCCCCGGTAAGGTCAAGGACTTCGCGTCCGGCAGCCTGAGGGGGCCGCAGTGACCAGACCCAAGCGACTGTTTACTAAAAACACAGCACGGTGCTAAGTCGCAAGACGATGTATACCGTGTGACGCCTGCCCGGTGCTGGAAGGTCAAGTGGAGAGGTTAGGCTTCGGCCGAAGCTTTGAAACTAAGCCCCAGTAAACGGCGGCCGTAACTATAACGGTCCTAAGGTAG
>JAHEIO010000092.1 GCA_024639325.1 Gammaproteobacteria bacterium | reverse complement strand
GGCTGGCTGGCTGGCTGGCTGGCACCAACGCGATGGCGACATGCACCTTGATCAAGTCAAATGCTTGAGAAAGGTGGTTAACAAGAATGCTCGGCCGCAGCGCCGTTTCGGATATGAAGATGCCAGAGGCTCATCCTGAAACCCGTCCCGACGGTCTTCAGGCTTTCTTGATCACCTTCACGATCAGGAGGATCAGCACCGCGCCGACGATCGCCGGGACGACAGCAGAGACGATGTTGTTTACGAGCGAGATACCCAGGGCGCGGAACAGCCAGCCTCCCGCAACTGCGCCCGCGATACCGAGAACAATATCCCCGCCGATGCCAAGGCCGGTACCACGAACAAGCTTGCTCGCGATGAAGCCGATAATTCCACCAAATACCGCCATGATCAGCAGGCCGATCGCAAGTCCGAGGCCCGCACCAATTTGCTCTTCCATCCCACTTATCCTTAGGTTTTACGAGGCCGGCGGCCGCATTCTCGACGCCGGCGATTTTTCTGCTAGTCTAGCAAGATGGCCGGTTAGGTGCCTCATGCCCGGTCACCATCGTTACGGTCAGAGACGTTAATTTCAGCCAGGTCTTCCGATGCACGCGCTCGGTCACGACCCCTCCAAAAAGAAGCTCGGAAGCGACAGCCTATGAAAATTGCCTTCAAAATCCTGATAGCCATCTCCGCAATCCTGTTCCTGCATGGGAATGACGCAGCAGCAGACGCTGAAACCTACCGTACGTGGGTAGAACAGATGAAGGACGCCGACCGGGGACCGTTCGAACGTCTGCGATGGTTCTGCGAGGACGGCAGCGTGTTGCCGCCCCAACCGTATGCGTGTCGCGATCACGGCGGTGGTCACCAGCACGGCGAATGGAACGACCGGACAGAGACGCTCCGTGAAAACGGCTACTACGTCGCCAATATCCTGGCGGGACTCGACGGTGAAGACTGGCTCGCCCGCCCGAGTTCAGCGGATGAATTTGCCCAGCTCGTTATCGAACGTTTCCTGATCGGAGCCGACGACGGCTGGATTTTCCGGGGCGCGCTGTTCTACCGTGGCGCCATCCAGGAAGAGGACGAACGTGAGGGCGCACGCAGCCTGCTTCTGGCAATGGCGGATGACCCGTATTGGAGCGGCGCCGGTTTCGCCGCCTGGAGAACCGGTGCCAAGCTCCTGCCCCATGGTCAGGACAGCGCATCGATTGACCGTGTCCGGCAACTCTCGGCGAGCATTTCGGATCGGGATCCGGGCTTTCGGAAGCTCAGGGCCAAGATTCACGGTGCGCCCGATGCAGAGGACGCCGGACGCGTTCGCGACTACGCGCGTGATCAGGCGACCGAGGCACAGCAAGAGGCTCTGGCAACCCTCGCCAGTGAAATCGACGCAGTCTACGCCGCTGGCTCACTGGAAAACAAGCTCCGCGAATTCCTCGCCGGCAAGCCGCCGGCGCCACTCGCCCGGCACGTTGAGGGAATACTCGCGCGACTTCCGGCGACCTCGGCCGTCGAGCGTCTGACGCTCGCCGGAGACGCGCTCGCGGGCCTCTACGAGGCGATTGCCGATATCAAGGAACCTGAGTGGAAGCTCACCGCGATCGATCTTGGCTTTCCCATTGAGAACGAATTCTTCGCTGCCGCCACAGCGTTTCGAAACGAAGCCGCAAATGCAAGCCGTATCGAACATGTTGCGGCGATGGCGGCGGCTGCCAATGCGGCGTACGGAACAGGCCTGATCAATTCACGCCTGCACCGGGAATTGAATGCGGGGTTGACTGAGCTTACGACGTCCAGCGTGCCGCTCGACCGTTATCGTGATCAGCTTTCCTATCTCGCACGAGCTCCTGGGTGGGCAACACAGGCAATGCGCATGCATTTCTTCCACTCGATGCAGAAACTCGCGCAGTTAGAGCCAATCGCAATGCGCTTTATTCAGGACCAGCTGCGCGCCAGTTCGCTACTGCTGTTCGCGGATGTGCTGGATACATTGTCGACCGATGCCGGTCGAATCGCCGGCGTGCGCCACAAGGTTTTCGGAGAGGATGGCGGTGCCGCATTCACAGCACTCAACCCGGGGCTTGCACGCGGAATTCTGCATGTGGCGCCGGACCTCGATGATGTCGAGAGCTTTCGGCCGGACGGAATCTACGTGCTGCCTGAGACGGTCTCGGACCTGCCTCCCGTGCGCGGCATCATGACCGCTGGCGAAGGCAATCCCCTCTCGCATGTCCAACTGCTCGCGCGAAACCTCGGAATTCCGAATGCAACGGTGAACGAAAGCCTGCTACCGGTTCTCGAGGAGCACGAAGGCGAAGCGGTAGTACTCGCCGTCAGCCCGTCCGGTCTGGTGGAAATTGCCGCCGACGGGCCGCAGTGGGAAACGACGTTCGGCGAACAGCAAGACGACGCCGCAGGCGCAATGATTTCGCCCGACCTTGCAAAACTAAAGCTTGATGTGACCGAGTTCCTGCCGCTGGATGAATTGCGGGCTGACGATTCAGGGCGCACGGTAGGCCCCAAAGCCGCCAAGCTTGGCGAGCTTCGGAAACACTACCGTGCTTCGGTCGCCAACGGCGTCGCAATCCCCTTCGGTATTTTCAAGGAAGTCGTACTCGAGCAACCGCACCCCGACGGCGGCACCGTGTTCGACTGGATGGTTGCGAAGTATCGTGAGCTTGGAACGATGGATCCATTCGATCGCGAGCAGGCTGAACGCTATGACGCGTTTCGCTCCGAGCTTTATGACCTGATTGCCAACGTATCGCTGAAAGGCGAGTTCGAGCGCGAGCTGCGTGCGGCCCTGACTTCCGCCTTTGGAAGCGATCAGATCCCCGGACTGTTCGTTCGGTCCGACACCAACGTCGAAGATCTCGCAGGATTCACCGGTGCCGGCCTCAACCTGACACTGCCGAACGTGGTCGGTATCGACGCGCTCATCGAGGCGATACCCAGAGTCTGGGCATCACCGTTCACGGCCCGGGCCTTCGCCTGGCGGCAGTCGCACATGTCCGAACCCGAGCACGTCTATACGTCGATACTGCTGCTGGAGTCTGTTGCGTCCGACAAGTCCGGTGTTCTGGTAACGCAGGACATCGACACGGGTGACAGGGGCACGGTTTCGGTCGCAGTCAATGAGGGCCTGGGTGGCGCCGTTGACGGTCAGGCCGCTGAGTCTCTGCGCATCGACCTCGAAACCGGCGATGTTCGGGTGCTGGCGACGGCGACGGCGCCAACACGTCGGGTGCCGGCCGCGAACGGCGGACTGGATTTTCTGAAAAGCAGCGGTAGCGATACGGTGTTGCAGCCAGATGAAATCCGTCAGGTCATCGACTTTGTAAAAAGCCTGCCAAAGCGTTTTCCCCCGATCGTCGACGATCAGGGCAATTCGGCTCCGGCTGACGTCGAATTCGGTTTTCTGAACGGCAAGCTGCAGCTTTTCCAGCTGCGTCCGTTCCTCGACAGTCGGGTCGCAAAGGGTAGCCGCTATCTGGCAAGCATGGATGAAACGCTGAGTGATACTGATTCGATGCGCGTCGACATGAACGCGCGGCCGCGCTAGTCCACAGTCGCGGATGACGGCGACAGTGTCTCGCTTGCGAGCGCCGTCATACGATCGTGAATGCGCTCTGCCAGTCGCTCGAGCCAGCGGCCACCGCGGCTGTCTGTGGCGAGCGCCACGAGGATATACGACGCCGACTCAGAAACGACTAGCGCGCTGTCTGCGTGATAGTTTCGCCACGTGCCTGACTTCCGGTACACAGCGGAAATCTTTCGTCTGGACAAGCCCTTCACGAATTTGTGATTAATCGAGGAGTTCGACAGCGTATCGAGCATCAATTTCGTCCGTTCCGGACTGGCCAGAGCGCCTCGGTTCAACAGGTAGTACCAACGCGCCACTTGCCAGGCAGTCGCTGCGTGCGAAAGCCCTTTAAGCGGGTCCCTGCGGAAAGCGCCGCTCCGTGCAAAATCCTTCCCGACCCACAGCCCGCCGGTCTTGTCGCGCTCGTAGAACCGGTAGGGTTCTTCCTGCAGTAACTCAAGCAGCCATTGGCGTCCGATGATGGTCAGAACGCGGTTGGAACACGCATTGCAGGACTTGCGAATCATCGCGTCCATATTCGTCGCAAGCGATTCACTCATCGTCACCCTGCCGCGATCGAGGGCAACCGCGGCGCCGTAGAGAATCACAATTTTTGGCAAACTCGCCGCGTACAGCATTTTGTGCCCGTTAACCATCGCGAGGGAGGCTGCGTCCTTGTCATCCAGCAGGACCAGCGCGACGGCCAGGCGGCCATCCTTGACAGCCTGTTGAAGACCGAGGTCCTTGAGTACGATCTCGAGCTGAACCTGGGTTGAGCCGAAACGCTCTCGCGGCAGGTCATCAGGCACCGCGTCTGCGCGCATCGCAACAAGCGTCAGCAGAATACCCAGAGTCCAGCACCCGAAAAGTGCCGGCTTTGGAAATGGCTGCC
This sequence comes from Gammaproteobacteria bacterium, assembly GCA_024639325.1. Taxonomy (GTDB): domain Bacteria; phylum Pseudomonadota; class Gammaproteobacteria; order Arenicellales; family JAANXG01; genus JAHEKE01. Next base: position 9,318 of record JAHEIO010000092.1, on the reverse strand, counting down.
TTTTCGGGACGTCTCTCACAAACTCTCGGATGGACTTTCGAGGCTCATGATCCGGCTGTCAAGATCGACAATCAGCCCTGTCCTCGACATTGGTACGTCATCATCGTCTGCAACACTGACCAGGCCGGAACCAAACTCCTGCCACCAGGTTTTACCGTCCGCTGAACTCCAGACACCTGCGTCCTGACACTGCATCAACGCATCGCGCAGCTCCTCCGCGCTCGACGGACGGGACGCCGGGTCTTTTGCGAGGCAGCGAAGCACAAGGTCCTCGAGGTCCTGCGGGATATCCCGGCCCGAGCGGGAAGAAGGTCGCTCGGGTGTGTCGTGAATATGGGCAGCGCAGATGTCGACAGCGCTCTCACCCTCAAAGACCTGCCGCCCCGACAAAATGAAGTACGCAACTGCACCGAGCGCGTAAAGATCGCTCTGCGGACTTGCGGCTCCGGGTTGTTTAATGATTTCGGGTGCCATAAAAAACGGCGTACCGATAAGGACATCCGCCTGAGTCAGGTTTCCATCAACCTGCGAAATCTCCTTGACCAGACCAAAGTCGACAAGCTTGAGAACGTCGTACATGCCACCGCGTTCACAGACAATCAGGTTGGATGGTTTGATGTCCCGGTGGATGAGGCCCTTGCTATGCGCCTCTGCGAGTGAGCCGCAGGCCTGCAGCAGAAAATGGATTGCCCGGCCGGCGGATAGCGGTCCGCTGACCTGCACAAGGCGGTTGAGCGTGCCACCCTCGAGGAGTTCCATCGCGTAGTACAAGGTGTTATCGGCCGTGTGTCCGAAGTCGTAAATCGCGACGGTATTCGGATGACTGAGCCCACTGGTCAGGCGCACCTCGTGTTTGAAACGTTCACGGGCGGCATCGCTCCTGGCGAACTCGGCATTCATCAGTTTTAAGGCGGTTGGCCTTCGCAGCAACGCGTGGCGCGCGCGGTAAACGGTACCGTTCCCACCCTCGCCGATTCTTTCCTCGACGTGGTATTGCCCAAGCTTTTCCTCGATCCGGTCGATTGCCTGTTTCATTTGCCGGCGAATCGAACGCATTGAAACAAAGAACATGATCGCCGACACCAGAACACCCGTCACGATGATACCGAGGACGGTCAGATTGCGTGCCACGACAAGCGCGCCAAGCAGATCTGATCGCGGCACCAGCACTGCAGACCACAACGCATGGCTGTCGTCGAGCTCAACCCGCGAAAAACCGGCCCACCATGCTTTGCCCTCCGGACCCGTGTACGGAAAGACAGTCTCGGTAGCGCCCTGCTGTCGCCAGGCGGCGGTAGCCATCTCCGCATTCGGAACCCCGATTTCATTGATCGGGGACAGAATGGACGCGGCTTTGCTGCGCTCGTCGTCAAACCGCTCATGGCGCGGAAGTCCGATGACACGATCCGCTTCATCGAATACGAAGACGATGCCGTTGTCGCTCGGCCTCTGATCCATCGTCATCCTGGAGACATCGGACAAACTGATATTGAATGCCATGACGCGCTCAAGCGCTGCCTGCCCCGGGACCCAGCGCGTCGATACTGAAATCCCGGGCTCAGCCGTTGTCAGGAATTCGTAAGGATCTGTCCAGAAACGGCCACGGACATCGTGCTGCATCGCGCCCTTGAACCACGGGCGCTCTGTCGGCGGTGTTGGGCTGGCCCGTTGCCAGCTCTCGATCGTTTGTCCGTCGCGTATTCTTTGCCAGTTCGCGACGTCGGGATTTCCAGCATCAATCGCGCGTGTCAGGTAGCCGTCAGCATCGCGAATAACCACGAATTCATTGCCCGCCGTATCTGCGACATTGATGGAGTTGATCATTGGATAGGAACGAAGAAACGGGGAAAGTTTTGCGAAAAATTCGCCAGCGCTCGCCTCGCCTTCGAAGGGAATCCCGTCAATCTGGCCGATCGCGATCATAATCAGCTGATTGTTAGTACTCAGCCTGCGTAGCAGATTTTCATCGACGGATGCCGTTGCGTTGCTGATGAACCCTGAGGATGATCGTTTAACCAGGCGTTCGTCAAAATAGAGAAGTGCCGCAAGCGCGAAGGCGGCGGTTACGAGGAATGCAAGCAGTAGGCGGCGCACGAGGGGCCGGTAAAGATGCAAAAACCGTGAGTCAACAGACAGTGACTTGCTAAGAGTTTTCATTAGATTAATGTGTCGCCATGTCGGGATTCGCTGAACGACGTTCAGCTATCATTTTTTAACTTCGCCGTCAGTGAGTCTACCGCGATCGCCGGGTGCTTTGACGTTCTTTAATTTTTCGGCAGCGGAATGCAACGCTTTCGCGGGATCGCTGTCGGAGGATTTTTTCTCTGGCTTCGTCGCTGTCGCTGCAAGGTCCAGCTGCGGCTTCAAATCCTGCCAGAGGTCCGCTGATAGTCGATTTTCGAGGTATTCAACGGCAGTTCCCCTGAGCCAGCGATCATCACTGTGCAACGCACGCCAGCAGAGATCCACGGTCGAGGGACTGTCGCCGATGCCGATGAGCAGGAAAATCAGCTCAAGACGGCGTTCGGTGCTCGGTCCCGAGGCGGAACTCCGGCGACCAAGAGCCGCCACTTCCCTGTGTAAGGCGCGATCGATGATGGCCGGATCGATCGCCGCCTTTGGCTGCTGTCGTCGAATTCTGTCAAGCCCTTGAGCCGCGCGTAACCTAACATTCCAGTCTCGGTCTTTCAGCGCTGACAGCAGCCCAAAGATCGCGAGTGGACTCTGGGAGAAGCCCAGAAGAATCGGAACCCGCCTGCGAATTCTCGAGCTTTGCATTGGATCGAGCATCACATCCACAAACATGCCGGCGGACTGGCTTGCTGCCGGACGCAGGGCCCGCAGCACATCGTTGACCAGATCCTCGTTACGCAACAGCGCAATTGCGTGAGGCACAAGCGCACCCGTTATTTCGCGGCTGGCGAGAACCCGTCGAATCCGCGGAACATCGTCGCTGCGAAGATCTGCTATCGATTCCAGCATCGGGTCGGTGATCGGATTCGCTGCCACAATGTCTGGTGCCCCGGTCAGCGCATCCGTTTCGGCTGCTGCAATGTCGGGACGCGACTCCTGTTCGGCGGCGGTAAGTTTTTGTTGTTGCCGTCGCAATTCAATTTCCTGCAACAGCCGATCACGATCCATGGAAAGCTGCGTTTCTGCAAGCGTCTTCTCAGTTGTTGCATCCACACTTTCGACATCTTCCACCTTCAGCTGGCCGGTTCGCAGATTTTCCGCCAGTTGCCGTGAATAATTACGTTGCAGAACGAGGATAAGAATCATGCAGACAATCGCAAGCGCAAGCGCAACGATCAGAATGAACGACTCGACAAAGGCCGGAAGCAGCAGGATCCCCATGATCAGTACGCCACCCAAAAGATCGCCCGCTCGATCGGCACCGACGTCGATCATGACCTTGCCGGTCCGCTTTTGCTCGGCGGGTATCGGCGTGTACATCACTTCAAATCCCGTCCGGAAGAACGAGTTGTACAGCAAGGCGGCCGAGCCACGCATCAAGACGGCTGTGACCAGCGAACGTGCGATAAGCGTCACCGTTCCGGTGACCAGGATGGCCAGCGGCCAGGCCAGCATCGCACCGCCGAGACCCAGCCAGCGCAGTGCTCGGTTACCAATTGCCGCCTGTACAAGAAAACTGCCAAGGCCCACAGCGACATAAAAATACGAAAAGAAGCTGATCAGTTGCTCTTCGTTGAGCGCGCTGGCCGCCTCGGCTTTCAGTACGTAGTCAAGCATTGCTGCAAGCGTCGCGACGAGCAGTGCGAGCAGCGCCATGGACCGAATTAGCGAGCTGGATCGCAGTGGTCCGAGAAGACTGAAGTTTTGCGCCGCTGGTCGGGCGCCGCCGCCTTTGCCCAGCCACAGAACTGCGATCCCGCACAGCAGGTGCATCAGTGCGAGCATCAGGATGACGGCGTGGGTGTCTGCCGCAGCAGAGACAATCTTCGCCGCCACACCGCCGGCCAAACCACCGAAAGTTGCCGCTGCCGTGAGGCGCGCAATAATCCGTTTGGCGGAGTGCGGATCAAAGCGCTCGTTGACAACAGACCAGAAGCCGCTGATGAGCACGGAGTTGATGACCGAGATCTGCAGGTAAAGCATCCCCGCTGCTACCTGTGGCCGGCTGTCGATCAATGTCCACTGCAACATCAGGAGTGCGGTGCTCAGACCGAAGACAACCGGTATCAGGCGAGCCGGACCGAAGCGTGCCAGCAGGCGCGACATCAGCACGACGCCGGCGACAGAGGCGGCTGCGCTGACGATCATCATCAACGGCAGTTTCTCAACGGCGAAATAGGTCAAAAACAACGCGTCACGCGTCGCCTTTCCGGCGATGTGCTGCGCGATTAACGTGGCAACCGCCGTTGTGGCAACCACGGTCAGCAGAGTTTCGTTTCTATCTGAACTTGTTGCCAATGTTCATTGACCTCGAGCTAAACCGCTGACGGCCTACCTTCCTGTGTTCGCCAAAGACTGGTCATCCGTCGACGCGACCTGATCTGCGCTGTGTGCCTTTTGCATCATGCGATGGATCCGCGTGCCAAGCGTCTGGTGATCGACAGCAGAATTCTGCTTCAGGACATTTGAAATCAGCATCACCATGTAATGCTGCTTGGGGTCGCCCGCCGGGCTCTCGATGATCGCAAAGGAGTTCATGTAGTTTTTGCTGTTGCCCTTGTATTTTCCGCAATGAAAGCCTTCTTCAGCGTGGCAGCTGTACAGGGAGCCGGATTTGAAATAGACGGCAGCGTCGCGTAACGCAGGGGAAGACGCGTAGCGTATACGCCTTTCGGTGACGTAGATCATTCGCTTGATCTCGCGACTCGAGAACTCGTCAACCAGCAATCCTTTTTCAAGGAGCACGCCGTAGCGGAGCAAGGTTCGCGCCGTTGCGTAGCTCAAGCCTGAGCCGGGAACTGCGTTTTTGCCACCGCGGGTAAAAAAACTGCCCTGCCGTATCTGCTTTGAATCAAAACCATGCCGCGTCAGGGGTTCTTCAAAGGTCGCGCGGTACAGGGAAGTAAGTTCCGACTTCGGCGTTTCGTCGAAGAATGTCTCGGTCTGCTCGTCACTGACCGGGAACGCCTCACCGAAATGACGAATCAGCATGGCCTCGCGCATGATCATGCCGGCCGCAGAATTCGAACTGGGCGACAACATCCAGTCCAGATATTCCCACAGGGTTGCCTGGTCACCCACCCGAATCGAGCGCTTTTTCAAGGTCTTCGTCTCGATATCGTAGAACGGTACGCTGTGCGTGTCCGTGCGGGAAAACTGGTCAGCAGTCACAACGCGTTCGCGAAGTACGCGAATCCTGTCGTCTACATTCGGCCAGGTATCGGCCAGTGCCTGGTAAAGGCCGAGAGCCGCGACGAGCTTGCCGACACTCCCGACGTTCTGGCGATAGTCTCCGTTGACGTCGGCATAACGCGGGTTGTCCGGGTCGGAAATGTCGAGGACGACGATACCGTAGCGGCTGGCATTGTCACCGAGCAACTCCCTGATTTGCCGCGTCAGCTCCGGATCCGGCGCGGGGATCTCGAAATCTCGCCGATGGGTGAGCCTCACGTCAACCAGAGCCGTGGGCAACAGCGCACCGGCCGGCTGGCGGCTACCGGACAGCTCGCCCTCGTTGATCAGTCGATATGCTTCCAGTCGTTTAATACCCGTCGACTCGTAGGCATCAAGCGGATACGCCTCCGCGAGCAGAGGCACGACTGCCATCAAGCCAAGCAAATGCAGTATTCTCATCTTCATCGAAACGACTCCCTTAGTCATATAGTGGAGCGAACTGATCGTTAGTTGTCCGCCAGCTCTCCGGCATCTTCGGTCGGCAGCAGCTTGCGATGTTCTCTGGCGATTAACAGCGCGATAAACAGCCAACCCACGACGAGAACGATGTTGATCATCGCAAAATGACGGGTGCTGAGTGCGAGAACACTTGAACCTACCAGAACGGTTAGCGCTGACATCACGTCCCCGCCGCGCTGAAAAAATGTGTCGATCGCCTGTTTCGCCTTGTACTTCTCCTCCCGGGTGGTCGGCAGGAACAAGATCTGTCGAACCGTATTCTGCAACGAATAGTCCGTTGCATTCTCGGCGATCTTGACCTCACGGATCATCGCCAGCACCGGGAAAATCGCCGCGACAACGTAACCGCCCAGGGCAATCATCGGCAGGATGAACAGCGCGATACGTACGCCGAGGTACTTCAGGATTCTCGAGACCAGGAACAGTTGCAGCACCAGCCCAGCGATATTGACGACGGTAAAAAAGTCCGCGTAAAAACCGCCGATAAATTCGCCAATCGCCTCGTCGCCCAAGCCGTCAGCGGCAGCCAGAGCTGCGTCGCGAACCGTCCTGCCAAGAATATACTCCCCGGTCGTGTTTACCCAATTCAGAACGAAGATCAACAGTGCAATCAGCAGCAAATAGCGTTTTTTGAGCAGGAGTTCGAATGCACCGGATTTACCCAGAGGTTCTTCCGGCGGTGCTTCGCTGTCCCGGACGATGCCCGCCTCCCGGCTATCCACGAGGTTGGTCAGTAGGAGACTCAGCATAAGGACCACGGCCGAGACGAGAATCAGCTGGTTGATGCCGAAGATGTCAATCAGGTGTCCTGCGATGTAGCTGCCGAAAACCGCTCCCGCGGAGGCGCCGAATGCGACGATCACAAATAGTCGTTTGCCAGCCTCAGGCGTGTAGATATCGTTGGCGAAGGCCCAGAATTGGGCCGGCACCATCAGGTTGAAAATTCCGATCCACAGGAAAAACAGCACGGCAACCGGTGCGCCGGCAGCCACCAGAAAATAGAACAGCAGCAATACCGCCGCGAAGAAAATGGTCACGCCGTTGATGAGCTTGCGACGTGGATAGCGGCTGGCGATCCAGGCATACAACGGAACGGCGCCCAGCAACAGCACGGCCTGAGCTGCCGAGGCGTAACTTTTGATCTCCGCACCTCCGGGCACTGACAGGATCAGGGCCTCGCGGACGGGCTTGACGATGTAATACGCCCCGAGAATCAGGAACACGTTCAGGGCGAGGAGCAGGACGGTCATGGCCTCGCCAGAACGCACCTCGGTGAACAGGCTCAAAAATCGTTCGAGAAGCGACCTTTGGCGGTCTGTCGGGAGCGTCGCCATCTAGTTCACGGCTCGTGGCGGCGGCAACGGCGCTATGGCCACGTCGACAAGATCAGCCCGTTGCAGCGCTGCATTCCCAATGCGTATTTCACTCGGCAGCGTCTGCCAGTCCAGGCTGCTGCGGAAATCGGGTGCGATACGCGCGTCAACGCCGATTTGTCCGCCCTCGATGTCGAGCCAGGTAAAAGCTCTCGGCGCTCTGCCGGATTGGGAGCCTGTAAGCCGCCGCGCACCCGCACCGAGACAGGCCTGACTGATGTAGCCGACGCCATCCATGGCGCCGGGGTAGAAGGCATGATGATGGCCACTTAAATACAGGTCGACGCGGGCCGACGTGAGCAGCTCGTGCAGCCTGATGTCTTTGGTTGCTTCGTCGTCGCGTCCATCCGCAACCGGCCAGACGGGAATGTGACTGAAGACGATCACCTGCCGGTATTCGTCGCGGTGCTGCTGCAGCAGGTTTTCAAGCCACTCGAATTCGGGCTCCGGCAACGCGTCGGTCATCGTAACGTCGAGAGAAATAAACAGCACGTCCTGCACAGAAAAGGCATAGCTGAACGGATAGCCTGAGCCATCGACAACATTGAGCTTCGGCATTCTGCCCTGCCAGGCGCGGGCATAGCGTACCCGCTCGTCGCGAAAATCCGGGTACGCCGAGCCATCGTGATTCCCCGGTGTTACCGCAAACGGAATACCCGCCGCTTCCAGCGGTTCCGTAACGGTATGATGAAAGGCAGTCCACATGGCATCCAGCCCGGCACGCTGTTCGGGATTCCGAAGTTGTCCCGCAATCATGTCGCCGGTACTGATGACAAGGTCTGGCCGCAGTTCAATGATCCGGTCAATTGCTGTCGAGACGCTCTGGTTATGACCAACCGATCCGTAGCTTCCGTTCAAGTCAGAGATGACGGCGATGCGCAGCCCTGCTTTGGCGGGCTCAGCGGATGCCGCCGCGCAAACCAGCAGCGCGAGCAGCATGACGCCTGAGCGCCGGGTGTTCGAAGAAGAACTGCGGGTATTATTGCTCACTGCAGGCAACACTGCTTTTGTCGGGCCATTCGCCTGTCAGCAATGTTTCGGGCTCAAGGCTCAATTGCAAACGTCCTGCACGGCAGGAATCGGCGAGTATCGCGCCCGCCTGGACAGCATTGGTGACGACCTGTTTGATTTGCCGCTCGCTGAGCCCGAATGATTCACTCAGCCACCGATAGATCGGGCCGGAGGCCTCGAAGTCAGCAACCATACGTTGCAGTCGTTGATACGTTCCCGGCGGAAAATGGCGGAGTTTCTGCAACATCGTCGTCGTCTTGGCGAAGTTTGCATACTGCAACTTGCCACCTGCATCGTTGTCGTTGATGACGCTGCGACGTAGACGCTCCGGACCAAAGTCGCTGATGCCCGCCGGAGGCTCGGCGGTCGTGGCTTGGGCCGTCCGGAGCTTACCGTCCTCCATCCAGTGCCAGAGGTCAACATAGTCGATGTTGCCCACCCGGTCCTGCTGGCTAAAGATGAAGTCGAGAAGCACGATTTCCGCGATCTCCGTCATCCAGAACGCCATCTGCGTCGATGTCGGGTCGGTAGGCATCGCCTTTCTCAATATCGGGTTCTGCCTGGAACGCTCAATGCCGTGCCGGATTGCATCCTTCAAGGGTCCATCGTGACGCAAAGCCAGATAGGGTGCTGTTTCCTGAAAGTCACGGTTTTGACCGGCGCCCCAGCCCGACTCGCGCGTGCCGTTGATCTCGGCGCCGTAGCGACGGCCATCGGTCTGGAGCATGACGCCGTAAATCAGTGCTCCGTTTGCGGTATACAGTTCCCGGGTTGGCCGGTAGGACGCTGGATTCTTCGCGCCCTCCGCCAGTGTCTTCCAGCCGGCACGATTCATCGCGCTGGACCCGGAGCCAGAAGAAACGGCGACACCCGTGCGAACCACGCGTTCGAAATGTTGTTGTCGGTCCATTGACCGGTAAACGCTGACAGGCACAGCTACGTGGGCGTGAAAGTAGCGTGAAAAGTGGTAGTACAAGAGAGCCGCAGGGGCGAACGTCGCGCTGGTTTCCGTCCCGTTCATTGTCATCTTGAAGGAGATGGGGTCGCCGGAGACGCCATCGCGGACGATGCGCCGCTCGCGGCACTGTTTCGCCTCGAATGCCTCGAC
>JAHEIO010000219.1 GCA_024639325.1 Gammaproteobacteria bacterium | reverse complement strand
CGACCGGGAACATGATGCCGTTCGACATGTTGCCGTTGTGCGCCAGGGTCAGTACGCTGCCGCCGGTTTTTTCCTCGTATCGCTGCATCCACTTCCACAAATCTTCGGGATTGAAGCTCTCTGCGGTCGTATAGGGAACCATCTGCCGCGCGACGTCGCCGTCGTCACGGTACAGCACGTTACGATGCAGGTTATTGCCGTCCTCGGTCGAGGTCCACTCATAACCGATCATGGCCGTGAAACGCCCCGGTTCGTTGTACGCCTCGGCAGTATCGACATAGTCATCCCAGATCGTCTTCTGAAACTGCCGGTCCAGCACTACAGCCGGTATCTTGCCTTGAGAAAAGGCATTGATAACTTCCATAGTTGCCTGGAAGGCCTCTTCGCCACCGGCGTTCATTTGCTGGCTCCATTTGCGCACCGTCGGATCAGTCATCAGATTCGGATTGCCCTTGAAGATCTCCTTCATCGCGCCCATGCCGTCGGAGTGATCTGCGACCACCAGGAAATCGAGCGGCCGCGACAGTTTGACGGGTATGCCGGTGTTGGAGATGACTTCCTCACCCCGCGCGAGGCGATAAGCGCCGTCGACATCAACTACCGCACCGAAGCCCTTGGCATCGAGCGAGTTATCGGTGTGCAGATGGGTGTCGCCGAAGTAGACGCTGGTCGGAAAATTTCGACCCGCGTACGGTGAGTAGCTGGGTGTGCGTACTACGTTGTCGGCATCCTCGGGTGTTGGCAACAGTCCAACCCGGGCACCGTCATTCTGTGACCACGCCGCGCCCGACAAAATCAGCAGCGAAAAAACGACAATTGCGGAACTCTTCATTTCTTGATCTCCTGGCTAGCACGGGTTCTTTGGCCGCATACGGGAAGGCTACCGACACCATCATGCGCCGGCTATAGGTACTTCGGCTTAGCCCGCATTAATATCCTTGCCGTTTAGTCAAATTTAGCAGCGTTTGAAGAGATGGTGCCGGATTTAATTTTGCCGGCCTTCCTCTGCCACGAGCTGCAACGCGGATTCCGGTACGCTGCTCGATTTCGGCGATGAATCGCGAACTACCCGTCAGCTGGTTACGCCCTGATGCCTGACGGATGTGCATTATCTCGTCAGCCGGTACCACCGCAGCGACGAATTCGCGATACGCGGGGCGACTGTCGGCGAGGATGCGATGTGCCCGAGCTTCGACGTGCGCGATCACCAGGTCGATCAACAAAATGTAGCGAACTTGGCAGAAATAAATCCGGTACCTTCTTGCTAGAACGACCAGTCCCACTGCAGCCGAACGCGGTTCGATGTGTCCGTTTCGGGCGCCTGGCGGCGAGTTACGCGTGACACGTCCAGTGTCAGCTTGTTGCGGTGGCCGTTAAAGAACCAGTTCGATCCCAGTGTGTATTCCTGTTCAGTGTCGCCTGGCAGCTCGCGATTTGGGTCAACACGCGCAACACGGAGCGCCAACTCAAGCGGTTCGGGAAACGACTCGAAGATCTCAGAAAAGAACATGCCGGCCTGCGCATAGCCACCGGCCAGCCGGGTTTTCTGACCGGTGAGCGTGTCCTCGATCTCCTTCCAGTGCAGTTCCTGCTGCCACGAGAAACCGCCGTTCTGATATGCCGTTTCGAGCATCCACTGTTGCAGTCGGTATTGATCCGGCTCGCCGTTTACGAAGCCGGGCAACTGCCCGCCCCCTGCACTCGAGAACGCCGTAAAAGCGGATCTACCCTTAACGGCGGCAACCGCTACGGATCCGTGCGGTTCTTTCGGGCGCTTGAGCGCGCTCTGACTGAAGCCCAGCAACCGGCCATTGAAATTCCACTGCGCACGTGCCAGCCACAGACCATCGGCTTCTGACTTGTCGCCGCCGCGGCCGGCGCCGCTCAGCCTGCCTATCCAGTAACTCGTATCGGCGCGAGTGCCCGTGCCGATGCGGCCGGACGCCATGATGGCCTGCTGCCGGTCGATCGTGAACCACGGTGTGACGACCGAGCGCTCGACAAACTGCTGCTTGCCGGATGAATCGATGCGCTCGCGGTTGAACTCGGCCTTCCATTGCCCGACGCGGATGCTCAGCCAGTCGGCAAAGTTGTACGTCGCGCGAAGATCGAGCAGGCGACTGTCCACAATGTCGTACTCGGAATAGACCGTGAGTGCGGGCGACACCAGGTGACCGCCGAGCTTCAGTCGCCCGCGCTTGATCCTGATATCGGTCGATTCCGAAACAGGGGCGCCGGCAACCTCATCGTCTGATAAACGGTTGGTTCCCCAGCGAGTTTGCAGGCGAACGCCGAACCACAGGAAATTGTTACCCGTTCCGTCATCAAACTGCAGGCCCTGCTTGCCGTAGGAGATCTTGCTTTCCGTTGACTCTTCGTGCTCGGACTCAGCCATCGCAGGGGCAGGTCCCGCCAAACAAACGATCAACAAAAGAACAGCAGCCGCCACAGAAGTACCGACGCGCAGCCCGCTAATCGTGTCTGTGAACATCATGCGCCCACCTTGAGGGGAAAAACGTGCCAGATTTATTGTATACAGAAGCTTCGGTCCTTTCGCTCTATTACCAGAACTGGTACGGATGAACAAACACGCCATCCCATGACCTATCGTTTTGGGGGACAGCTATTAAGCGCCTCACCGGATAACTTCATGAGACGTCGTTGGCGGTCGGCGACATTTTATCATCGCTACGGTCTTGCACTGATAGCGCCTTTATCGGTAGTTCTTTCTTCTGTAGTTCGTCAGAATATAGGACCAAATGCGGATGGCGTGTCGACAGGCTTCGTGGCAAGTTCTTAGTGGTACGAAGGCGATTCTGTTGCCCCTCGGGGTGATTGCCATCGACTAGCTATCTTATCCGGTTTTGATCTCACTGCTTACGGAGCAAGACCATGGACACCACGAAAGCACTATTAACCTCCTTCTTCAAGCAGGGCTGGAAACTGCCGCCGGTCGAGGAGATCGACTTCGCGAAAGTTGCCGGGTAACAGCCAGCAATGTCGATAGCGCTATCAAGTCGCCAGGACAATGGGAGACAACATGACGATCTTCAGAAGAACAGCGCTGCTGTCACTGCTGCTGGTGTACGGCGCGGCGACGGCGCAGGATCTCGAGCCCAGGCGCTGGTCTCATTTACCGACTGGTATCAACTTCGTCGGTGTTGGTCTCGGCTATTCCGAGGGCGACACAGGCTTCGACCCTGTGCTGAGAATCGAGGACGTCGAATTCAAACTGGCCTCTGGCGTGGCATCGTATATCCGGACCTTTGGCCTGTTCGGCAAGTCGGCGCGCTTCGACGTGACCGTACCTTACTTTTCCGGCAGCTGGGAAGGCCTGGTGGACCGGGAGTTCACCAAGGTGGACCGCGATGGATTTGGCGACCCCCGATTCAGGTTGTCATGGTTGTTCTACGGTGCACCGGCCGAGACGCCGCAGGAATTTGCCAAAAGCGAAAAACCCAATACCGTTATCGGCGCCGCCATTACGGTGGCGGTGCCGATGGGCGAGTACTTCCCGGACAAGCTGATCAACCTTGGCTCGAACCGCTGGGTAATTCGTCCGCAGCTTGGCGTATCTCACACACGCGGCAAGTGGAGTTACGAACTGACCGGCTCCGTTTTCCTGTTTACCGACAATGACGACTTTTTTAACAACACGGAACTCGAAAACGATCCGCTGTACGCGCTGCAGGGCCATTTGATCTACACTTTCCGGCCC
>JAHEIO010000218.1 GCA_024639325.1 Gammaproteobacteria bacterium | reverse complement strand
CAACAACCGCCGCCGCCTCAAACTCAACAAAAACATCACGCCCGAAGAAGCAGAAGTCCGCTTCTATACACAATCAGAGGAGCTCGCTATGTTGGCGTCACTCAAATAACCTGGCCTTCGGCAAATCCGGCACGGTTCACTGATTCGATTGCGGCATCCACTGGGTAACTTGGTGCCAGCGCACGAAACGTATGCATCGCGAGTTCGTCCTTGCAAGCATTAGCTGGAAGATCCGCCTTCTGTTTGCAGGTCCCTGCCCAAAGCCTCCGTTCCAAAATTCGCTTGCAGCTTCCGAATTGTGCGGCAATGTGGAGGCGTATCATGATTCAAGCTGGCACTCGAACGAGCCGCACCCGGTGACCATTGCTATCAACTTCTGCTTCGCGCAGGAAGCCTCCGTCAAATTCCATCGTGGCTTCTATTTCTCCATGCGCAAAAGCTGCGGAAAGGTACCAACGATCTTCGCCGACTTTTTTCAGAACAGGGACAGCCGTATCACCGGTCCGGGTGTTCACCACGCTCGCAGCCTGCAATGCCGTAGCCACCCAGAAGCTATCAGCGGTCACCAAATCGCCCCGAGTCAACCAGTCGTCGTTCTGGTTGTCGAAATGAAAACCTTTTTCGGTTGCATGGCCTTTGACGAGGGTTCGCTGGTCGTTCTCAATGGTTTCCGAATCAACCGACTTCAGCGTGAACCCCTCCCAGACCTCGGTGCTTCGATGCTCGAGGCGATAAGCGACCGCAAAGAGGATACGGACTTCAAGTTTTGTGTCGTGCTCGACGACGACGTGTCCAGCGGCATCGTGTTGGCGGATACGAATCCGCTGATGCCCGATATCGCTGCCATTGAACAAGGCCCGGTAGTTCAACACCACGCCCTCGGGTGGCAATACATCATTGACCACTGCGGACACCCCGCGTGGGCCGAAGGCAGCAAGCAGGCCAATGCCAGTGAGAAACTCTCGTCTTTTCATTCTATCTTGCCCCCAATTGATAGCCCCGACTATTTCGGTACCAGACACTTGGCCTATCCAGCAAAGTTCACTCCGTACAACAACCGGTCCATTGCTGGGCGACTATCATGATAGCTTAGTGGGTAGAACCGACGCCGTCGGTGCACCACATCGGAATTGTAGCGCCTGGTGGGGCGGGATAAGCTTCCGCAGAACCACAAGCAGCGCCGAGACATGTCCACGACTTCAGCCATCTTCCGTCAATGCGACTACGGGCCGTCCACCCTGTCACTCGTGGCCGCCGTTGTTCTGCTGGTAGCCGGATGCAGCAGTGCCCCGCCGATCAAGACCGGAACGCCGATGCCGGGAGCTTTTCGCGAGCACGCGCTCACCCAGCAACATGGATACCTGCGGGCGACGGTAGCTGTGCTCAGAATTGAAGAGGCACAAGTCGAATTTGGCGTTGATTTGGCGAAACGCTGGCTGCAGGCGATCTGGATCAAGGTCGAGAACCATGACGACATGCCTTACTGGGTGCTGATGCCGTCATTGGATCCCAATTATTTCGCCCCCGACGAGGTCGCCTACACGTTGCGCGACCAGATCCAAGACCAGGATTTGTACGCCTTCATGGGCAAGTTGCGCAGGCTCGCCTTCCGCAATCCGATCGCACCGCATTCGGTCGTTTCCGGCTTTGTCTTCGTCAGCATGGACCTTGACCAGAAACAGGTTGACCTGCAGCTGCTGTCGGCAAATCGGGTCGAAGAGTTGGTTTTCTTTCTCCCTGTCCGTGGTCTTAACGCCGATACACTGTTCGACGTCGAGCAGGTGCGTACGAGTGATGCAGAGATATTGCTCGACGAAGACGGCCTGCGCCAAGCGCTGACTGACCTCCCCTGCTGTACGACCAACGAAGAGGCCGACGCCTTCGGCGATCCTCTGAACCTGGTGCTAATCGGTAATGCCGAGGATCTGTTCCCTGCCTTCGTCCGGCGCGGCTGGCATGCCACCGAGGCTACCTATGCGGGGTCAATCATGAAGACACTAAAGTCATTCCTGTTTGGCGAACGTTACAGCTATTCGCCGATAAGCCCCTTGCATGCCTTCGGGCGGCAACAGGACATCGCTTTCCAGAAACCCCGTCGCTCTGTTCACCAACGTAATCACCTGCGTCTGTGGCTGACACCGCTTCGCTTCCAGGGCAAGGAGGTTTGGGTGGGACAGATCAGTCGCGACATCGGCGTCAAGTTTACGACGACGTCGAAGTTTCTCGTCACCCATGTCATAGACCCCGACGTGGACGAGGCACGTAACAGCTTCGTCCAGGATCTATTGTTCTCACAGGGGCTGGTCAAGGTCGGTTACGCCGAAGGTGGGCCGGTGGCCACCGAGTCCAAGCCGGCCCGAAATCTTGGTGATGATCCCTATTTCAGTGACGGCCTGCGCGCTGTGATGTTGCTGGACAAAACCGATCGACCCATTCGTGAAGTACAGTTCTTCGGCTGGGAGCATGCGCCGCCGCACTCCGCGACGCGCCGATTGGATCTGCCGGCTTCTGTCCAATAAATCAGCGCAGCACACGAAGCCATACGGCGACACACCGCTTGTGTGCTCACGGGGATGAAAATCGAAGCGACCCGAATACTCCTTCCACGCAAACCTAACTGCGCCATCCCCGTGGGCATTCCAAACCCACTGCTTCATAATCCGCGGAATTCCTTCGCAAACATCAGAACACACCCTTGAGCCACTGTTTCAGGGAGATGTTCGGCCGGAATTTCTTGCTCGACAATTGATACCCCGATGTCTCCTTACTAATCCTAAAGCGGACACGGAAGCGTGCCCCACGCTGATTATGGCTTGTACCTTGTCTTGGGGTTCCCTAACCTGAACATGATTTCTGCTCCTGTTACTGACCTGGCGTTCAGGGAACGAGGCCTGATCGACCTCACCGAGGCAAGGTTTGTGTTCAGCCACTAGACCCAGGCGACGTCCGCATCATGCGCATAAGAGACATTCTTCAGCGCGGTAGTTAGAGCATCAGATCGCTTTAATCCAACCGCCTGGGTGGCCGAAGACGGCAAAAATCGCCCGTTCACGCTGTTGGTCGGTACAACAGAAACCAACCGTAAAGCGGACATCAATTTGCGGCCACGTGCAGGAAGTTCTGGCCGAACCTTTTCCTGGGGCGGTGGCTCAAGGGGATAGCCTGCTAATAGCGAGTTAATTCAGACGATTATGAACGGTCCGAAAAAGAATGCCCACGGGGATCAGTCGGTTAGATCCGCGTGGGAGAAGAGAGTGGGTCGCTTCGATTTTCGCGGCGGTCCAGATCGAATCCACAGCGGCGGTCCAGATCGAATCCACAATCGTAGGTGAGCTAATAATCCAAGCAGCTTATGCAACGGGATACCGTCCGTGGCATGCACAATCTCAACGATTGCGCCTTATTCCACCCATCAGCATGCTGCCAGCCGCCCCGGCGGCGGCACCCTTGCCGGCATCACCCGCGATCCCGCCGACGATCGCGCCTTTGGCCGCCCCCCTAACGACGTCTTCGCCCGCGGTGGTGTCTTTGCCGGGCGTTTTGGTCATACCACCGAACAGCGCACCGCCTACGGCACCCGCTGCGGCGCCTTTGCCTGCATCTCCGGCGACCGCCCCAACGACCGCCCCCTTCGCCGCACCGGTCACGGTGTCTTCCAGCACCTCGCGGGCATGGCTCGCGGTCGGCCCCAAAATGACCAACGAGAGCAATCCAATAATTGTCGCTTTACGTCCGA
>JAHEIO010000091.1 GCA_024639325.1 Gammaproteobacteria bacterium | reverse complement strand
CTGGCGGAAATGCTCGAGGATCATGGCGCCGGCTTAATACGGGTGACCGACGACATCTCACCGCTCAAAACTGGTGAAGACCGTTTCGAGCTCCTGCCGGATTTTCCGCAACTCAAGCTGATGGCTTCGGAACAGTGCACGCGGCGTTATCAAAACACCGCTTTGACCGTCAAAGCCATATACGGTTTGAACAGAGTCCCGTCGGGGAAAACAGAGGACACCCGGGTCTTCAGGCGACAACTCGGCCCGGCCGATTCGTTCATCAGGTTGGTCGGTCAGAGCGTGGCCAGCCGCATTTTCGACAATGACCTGCTCAGTCGCCACGCCCGCCAGATCGCAAAGCTGACCAATCTTGTCCCCGTCTATGAACTGACCTATCCAAGCGGTGCGGAACATTTCGATTCCGTGCGGGAGTTTGTCCTGCATACGCTGCGCTGACTGGCCTGTATATCGCGGTCGATAGGCGTGCGTGGGTTAACTCGTTACGTTCAAGAAACAATTCTAAACAAACAAAAGGCGAAATCTCATGGATTACAAGATACTACTTACCGTCTTTGGCGCGGTGTTCATAGCCGAATTGGGCGACAAAACACAGCTCGCCACCATGTTGTTCGCGGCGGACAAACAGGTCAGCAAAATGACCGTGTTCGCGGGTGCGTCTCTTGCCCTGATATTGGCTTCCGCAATCGGTGTTCTGGCCGGCAGCTTCATCTCCGAGTATGTCAGTGAGAAACACCTGCGCTACGTTGCGGGGATCGGGTTTATCGGGATAGGGATATGGACGCTGGTTAAAACATAACGGTCGACAACGTAGGGGCCTTTCGACAGTTTAATGGAAACGGACGCTGCTGACGGCTACATTTGCCGGCAATCATCCACAACGAGCGTCATCGACTCGTACGCATGCACTGAGAAATCGCACGGTGAGCCAATACCGGATACGCTCTCGCCGTGGTCACAAATTTTTACATTTTGAATTGTTTTTCCGGCTGCCGTTTGTAGTTTGACACGGATGACTTCACTAAAATGACGCTTTGTTATTCAAATTACGAGGCGGAGTATGTTAAAAGAATTTAAAGAATTTGCCATGCGGGGCAATGTCGTGGATATGGCGGTGGGTATCGTGATTGGCGCCGCATTCGGCACCATTGTCAAATCCTTTGTCGACGACGTGCTGATGCCACCCATCGGCGTTTTGCTTGGCAACGTAGATTTTTCGAACCTGTTTGCAGTGATCAAGGAAGGAGCCGTCGCTGCGCCCTACGCAACGCTGGAGGCTGCCAAAACGGCCGGCGCGGTCACGCTCAATTACGGGGCGTTCGTTAATACCATTATCAGCTTCGTGATCATCGCGTTCGCGGTGTTTCTCGTTATCAAGGCCATCAATAACCTGCAAAAGCAGGAAGAAGAAATAGAGGAAACGCCGCCTAAGCCGACAAAGGACCAGCAGTTGTTGACGGAAATAAGGGATATACTCAAGGCTCGGAAACGCTCCTAGCCCGCATTTCTCACCAGCATCTCGGGCGATTGCGCAGGACAGGTGCCGATGAACGCCGGGCTGGAGTGAGATGCATAGCCTAGCTATGGATCGAATGAAGCCCAAGTACATCGGGGCCTGGACCAGCCAGCGCCGGGATAGGCGTTTCCTAGACACACTGTTTCTTGGACAAATCCATAGACCTCACTGTTTGCCATGCTTCACGAGATTCTATAGCCGCCTGGTGGGAAATGCGGGCTAGTATCCTGTCTCACAAACGCCTCTTTGGGTTAGTACCACGCGGGCGTAATTAGCGTGTTTTACTGGATTGTTTCGCCGCGCTCGCAATGACGGCGGTTGTCATCGCGCGGAGCTTGGCGACGTGGCGATCCAGTCAAGATCTGTGCTCCTCGGGAGACAATTGCCTCAACACGAATGCAAAGCTATTTTTGAAACAGTACACTAGGTGAATCCGAAGACTCCCGGGAGTCGGCCGAGGAACAGCCCGCTGCGTCGGCAATGATGACCGGAAACAGGGGTCTTGTGGCGACGCGGGTGAGAAACATGACGAATTTGTGGCAAGCCTGGGAAAGTGACATCAGCATGCACGTAAGGATGATGGGCAAGTTTCGACTCGTTACGAGAGATTGTTCATGACAGAGAGCACCGCCGTCCAGGCAACCGCGCCGCCGCGTCATTTCCCAAAGATTCGAGGTGGACAGACGCCGCCCGCCTGGTTGATCGAGCACACCGAGAGAAACATGCACGTGCTCGGCCCGACGCCCGAGCTGCTGGCCGAATGGCGGTCCGCCGGTCTCTCGCTTCCCGATCTGCCGGCCATTCGACGATACCGTCTGCAGCGCGTGCGGGAGCAGCTGCGCGGCGCGGACTGTGACGCCGCTCTCCTTTACGATCCCCTGAACGTGCGCTACGCCACGGACACAACCAATATGTCATTGTGGACGATGCATAACGCGGTGCGCTATGCCTTCGTTCCGACGGACGGCCCGGTGATCGTGTTCGAATTCTCGGACGGCGAGTTTCTTTCAGCGCACTCCGACGTCGTCGACGAGATTCGGCCCGCGACGTCGCTGCACCCGTTTTACACCGGAAGCCGGGTGCAAGAGGTCAGCCGACGATGGGCCGGCGAGGTGGTTGCGCTGCTCGACGAGCACGGGCGCGGCGGACGCCGCCTTGCCATCGACATGCTGTCACTCGACGGCATACGCGCCCTCGAAAAAGAGGGTGTGGACCTGGTCAGCGGCCAGGCCCTTGTCGAGGATGCGCGGCTGGTAAAGAGTGAAGATGAGATTCATGCCATGCGCTGCGCGGTGCACGCGTGTGAAAGAAATATCGACGACATGCGCGCCATCTTCGAGCCGGGTGTAACGGAGGTTGCGCTGTGGGCACGGTTGCAGGAATCGAACTTTCTGCGTTTTGGAGAGTGGGTCGAAACCCGCCTGCTTTCGTCCGGGCTTCGCACCAATCCGTGGTATCAGGAAGCAAGCAGCAAGGTGGTCGAGGCGGGCGAGTTGATGGGTTTCGATACCGATCTGATAGGTGCCTACGGCATGTGCGTGGACATGTCGCGCACCTGGCTGTGCGGCGGCGGGCCTCCCACACCGGCGCAGGCGGATCTGTTTGGTCGCGCCCGGGAGACGATCGATCGAAATACCGAACTGTTCCGGCCCGGGGCGACGCTGCGGGAGATCACCGAGCGGCTGTGGTATCCATCGGTCGAAGATTACAACGGCTACACGGTGCTGGCCCACGGGGTCGGACTGTGTGACGAATACCCCTCGATTTTCACGCGGGAGAGGTGGGACGAGGTCGGCTTCGATGACGTTATCCAAGCCGGTTTCGTCATCAGCGTCGAGGCGTTCGTCGGACGCCGGTCCGGCGGCGAGGGTGTCAAGCTCGAGCAACAGGTCGTCGTGCGGGACTCGGGACCCGAGCTGCTGACGCACTATCCGTTGGAGCTTATTTAACCCGCATTTCTCGCCAGGATCCCGGCCGGATCAACACTGCGAGTTCGGATTTGCCATTGACCGCCGGGCCGGATCCCGAACATGACGTGATGATCACGAACACCGCCTACTGGATGGGACCGGACATCACCGTAGCCGCCGCCAATCAGGGCCGGGTGCGCGCCCACGGCAGGGTATGGGATTTCGACGGTCGCAGCGCCGAGATCTGTCAGATAAACTGGTCCGGTCCGAACTGACACAAGCTTTGAGGTAACCAATCATGCAACCCACTTTGCTCTCGATCACCGCTCGAATCAGGCGCACGCCGTTTACCGACCGCGTAGTCGCCGCTGGCGTCAGGAGCTACACTGTCTACAACCATATGCTGCTGCCGAGTTCATTCGAGTCGGTGGAAGCAGACTACCACCATCTGAAGCGTCACGTGCAGGTATGGGACGTCTCCTGCGAACGCCAGGTGGAAATCAGGGGGCCGGATGCCTTCAGGCTGACGCAGCTGTTGACGCCCCGCGACCTCAGTCACATGCAGGATGATCAGTGCTACTACACACCCATGGTGGACGAATCCGGTGGCATGCTGAACGACCCTGTGACGCTGCGTATAGAGGAGGATTGCTACTGGGTATCCATCGCCGACTCGGACCTGCTGTACTGGGCCAAGGGTATTGCCGCGGGCATGCGCTTGGAGGTCGATGTGGATGAACCCGACGTGTCGCCGCTGGCGGTGCAGGGGCCGAAGGCGGATGACCTGATGGCCCGGGTATTCGGTGAAACCGTTCGCGACATCCGCTTCTTCCGCTACCGGAGGTTGGCCTTCGAGGGCAGAGAGATGGTGGTTGCCCGCTCCGGTTACTCGAAACAGGGCGGCTTCGAAATATACGTGGACGGCGGTGAATACGGTGAACCCTTATGGGATGCGCTGTTCGCCGCCGGCGAGGATCTTGGCGTGCGCGCGGGCTGCCCCAATATGATCGAACGAATCGAGGGCGGTTTGCTGTCCTACGGCAGCGACATGACCCGGGAAAACACACCGCACGAGTGCGGACTGAGCCGCTTCTGCGATACCCGTGCGGCGATTGGCTGCATCGGCCGCGAAGCGCTGTTGCGCATGCTGCACGACGGCCCGGCCCGACAGATTCGCGGCGTGCGGATTCAGGGCGACGCGGTGCCAAACTGCACCGAGCCGTGGCTCGTTCACGCCGATGGGCACGCGGTAGGCAAGGTGACTTCGGCGGCCTGGTCACCGGATCTTAGAACCAACGTCGCCATTGGCATGATCGACGCAAGCCACTGGAACATCGGTACGACCGTCGAAGTGGATACCCCCTCCGGTACACGTCTTGCGGATGTCAGTGCCTTGCCATTCGTCAAATGAATTGGCGCCGTCGGTCGGTCTCGCCGGTGGCGCCAATCTTCCGGCCGCGTCATTGTCGATGTCAACGCCTGATCAAATCTTCGGTGTTTGTGTCACTTCACCGACCGGAGTAATATTTCGAATTACCGAAGTATTCAAAATGAGTCGATCCAACCGATAAGAAATCGATCCAACCGATAAAGGAGGTCTTGATATGAAACTCGATGCACTTAATTTGTCTCATTCGCTGCCGATCGCTTTGTTTGTTTCCGCGGCGATTTTTCTCGGCTCCCCCGTCACGGCCAACGCCGACGAGACCTGTATGTCGCCGTACATGGCCAAGATCGTCGGACAGGAGGACTACGTCTATGTCTGGACGCTGGGCCAGGAGGGCATCGGCGACGAACAGGACAAGCTGGTCACCATCGACGTCAATCCGAATTCCGACAAGTATGGGAAGGTGGTCGACTCGGTGTCCGTCGGCGGGCGGAACGAGGCGCACCATTCCGGGTTGACCGACGACCGCCACTACCTGTGGGCGGCCAGCCTGGATACCAGCAAGATCTTTGTATTCGACGTGCACAGCGACCCCGCCAAGCCGAAACTGCACAAGGTAATCACCGATTTCGTCGCGAAAAGCCAGGGGGTCGTCGGTCCTCATACGACTTACGCACTCCCGGGGCGCATGATCATTACCGGTTTGTCCAACAACAAGGACCACGGCGGACGCACCGCGCTGGTGGAGTACACCAACGAGGGCGAGTACGTCAGCACGTACTGGATGCCGACCGATGACAACCTCAACGGCGCGACCAAATCCGGGCAGTTCGCCGACGGCTACGGCTACGACATTCGCGCATTGCCGCGCCGCAACGTCATGGTGACGTCCTCGTTTACCGGTTGGAACAACTACATGATGAACCTGGGCAAGATGATGGCCGACCCGGAGGCGATGAAGCGTTTCGGCAATACCGTGGTGGTGTGGAACCTGCACACCAGGAAACCAAAAAAGGTGCTGGACGTACCCGGGGCGCCGCTGGAGATACGCTGTGCTTGGGGTCCGCAGCACAACTATTGCTTTACCACCACCGCATTGACTTCGAAGATCTGGCTGATTTACGAAGACGAGAACGGCGAATGGCAGGGTAAAGAGGTCGCGGATATCGGTGATGCGAGCAAGATTCCGCTGCCCGTCGACATTTCGATTTCGGCGGACGACAATCTGCTGTGGGTCAACACCTGGAACGACGGAATGTCGAGGGTGTTCGACGTGTCCGACCCGCACGCGCCGAAAGAGATCTACACTCAAAGAATCGGCGATCAGGTCAACATGTTGTCGCAGAGCTGGGACGGCAAGCGCGTCTACTTCACCTCGTCTCTGTTGAACAACTGGGACAAACGCGAGGGCAAACCCGGCGACGTCCAGTATTTCAAGGCGTTTACCTGGGACGGGAACGAGCTGACTCACAAGTTCTCCATCGATTTCTGGGCGGAGAAACTCGGCTCTCCGCATCAGATGCGGTTCGGTGCCTACGCGCTCTATTCGCAGGGGACACCCGTTGAAAAATTGGTCTTGGCAGTGCAGTAACGGATTCTCGCAGTCGCGAGGCCTGTCAAAGGGGCCGGCCGTAACCTTGGCGGCCCCCAAATTGTATTGCGTTTTACCCGGGTGGAAGCGATGAACATTCGCAAGGCCGTTTGGTCGCTGGCGGTCTTGATTCTGGCGAGCGCGGCCCACGCCACCGGCGACCATCCGGCGATCGATCGGGATATCATCAGAGCGCCGGGGTGGGGTAGACTCGATTTCGATCCGCCCGACCCCGGGACTTACCCACTGCCGCCTCTGCGACCGGCTCCCGATGGCGAAGTGCTCCTGACCGATCAAGCATCCGCCAGTCTGCATTCGTTGTTTGGGGATCGAATCGTACTGCTCAACTTCATGTACAGCTCTTGCCAGGATATCAACGGCTGCCCACTGGCCACGGCGGTGTTCTATCAGGTCAAAAAACGCCTTTCACAGGAAGGTTGGGGCGACCGGGTGAAACTGATCAGCTTGAGCTTCGACCCCGAGAATGATTCCCCGGAAGTTATGCAACTCTATGCTGCGGGCTTCGACCGGGCGGGCGTAGCCTGGGATTTCGTCACAACCGCGGGCCCGCAGCAGCTGCAGCCTCTGCTCGACGGCTACGACCAGAGAATTCTTCGGGAAACCGACGAGCAGGGAAACGAGATGTCGACCTTCGCGCACATCCTGCGCGTCTATTTGATCGATGACGAGAGGCGCATACGAAATATATACAGCGTGTCCTATCTGCACGCTGACGTGCTGGTCAACGACGTCAAGACCTTGGCCATGGCCGACCGGGGAACTCAGGTCGCCGACGCGTCGGAAGCCGCGGCGTCGGCAGTGTACAGACCCGGAGACTACAAAGCCGGCTATGAAAGCGCCGACTATCAGACCCGGTCCGTCCGGCTGGACCAAAGATCAGGCAAACCCGCGGACTTGATGCGCTTTGTCGAATCGCCGCCGTTGGGATTGCCCCAGGTCTCCTTGCCTCAAGATAATCCGCTGACAAAGGACAAGGTGGCGCTGGGGCGCAAGCTTTTTTTCGATCGCCGATTGTCGTTGAACGACACGTTCTCATGTGCAATGTGTCACGTCCCCGAACAGGGTTTCGCTCACAACGAACTGGCAACCGCCGTCGGCATCGAAGGTCGCACCGTGCGGCGAAACGCGCCGACGATCTACAACGTCGCTTACCTTGAACGCCTGTTTCAAGACGGCCGCGAACACAGCCTGGAAAACCAGGTCTGGGGGCCACTGCTGGCGAAGAACGAGATGGGGAACCCGTCGGTTGGATCGGTGATCGAGAAGCTCAGGCACATTCCCGACTACGCCGGCCAATTCGAACGGTCGTTCGGGCGCGGGCCCAGCATGGAGACTATCGGAATGGCCCTGGCCGCCTACGAGCGGACCCTCAACTCGGCGAATTCTGCGTTTGACAGGTGGTACTTCGCAAAAGAAGAGGAGGCGATGGACGACGCCGCGATTCGGGGATTCAAAGTTTTCACGGGAAAGGGACGGTGCGTTGCCTGTCACCTCATGGAGAAAGACTATGCGTTGTTTACCGACAACAAGCTGCACAATACCGGCGTGGGTTATTCAGCCTCCATGGGCCTGCCCTCCACGGCTGGACACAAGGTCCTGATCGCACCGGGTGTGGAAATCGAGGTGGCCCCGGGGTCAGTGCAGGAGACAGAGCGCCGACCCAATGATCTGGGTTTGTACGAGGTTACGCAAAATCCGGCGGATCGCTGGAAGTACCGCACGCCCAGCTTGAGAAACGTCGCCTTGACCGCGCCGTACATGCACGACGGTTCGCTGCTCACTCTTGAAGACGTGGTCGAATTCTACAATCGAGGCGGCATACGGAACGACTTGCTGGACCCGCTCATCCGCCCGCTGGAACTGGTTGATGGAGAGGTACGGGACCTGGTCGAGTTCCTGCGTTCGCTGACCGGAGACAACGTAGAGACCATCGTGACCGACGCGTTCGCGGCACCGGTCGGAGACATCAAGCAAGAGGACCCGCATTGGAGTCACGAAAACCGGATCTTATACGAAGCGAACTGAGCTCTTCGGTGCCAACCCGCATACTACAACAGTGCGGGCGTGTTTGTTTTGTACCCTGTTGATCCTGCCGGCAAACACGCCCTGCGCCATCACTCGGGATGTGGGTGCAACATGCAGGCGGGTCCACCGGCGGAAAACCGTGGGTAGGCTGCTCGTAATTTTCTCGTTCATCGGCTTATGGAGCGCCGGCGCGGCTGCCGTTGATACCGCTGCTGAATTACGGGAGTTTCACCTGCCGGACTTGAATGGTGAGATGCGATCCTCCGACGAATTTCGGGATCGGGTGATTCTCGTCAATTTCTGGGCAACCTGGTGCGCGCCCTGCCGCCGCGAGATGCCCGCTTTGAACCGCCTGCATCAACGTTTGGCCGGCCGAGGTTTCAGCGTCATCGGGATACACGTGGGTCCCGACGCGGCGTTGGCGGATTCGTTTTTACAGAAGGTGTTGGTAACGTTTCCGATCCTGATAGACGAAGAAATGGTCTTGAGCGGTTGGGGCGTCGCGGGATTGCCCACCACCTTCTTGATCGGACCCGACGGCGAGACGCTTGCACGGTATGTCGGGGAAAAGACCTGGGATTCGGAGAAAATGGTCGCCGAGCTGAAGGCCGCTATCGATACGGCTCATGCGCACTAGCCGAATGTTATTCTTTGAGTCTGCCGATCGCAACGACGAATGACGGCGGATGTGATCCGTCTGCGTGATTCGCCGTACCAATAACGACGGCGCAGGACTGGTGCAGATGAACGCCCTCAATGTTTGCAATGCTCAAAAAGCAACCATAGCCTCCTGGTGAGAAACGCGGGTTAGGGTCTATACTGATTTGTATCCATGAATACGAGTGCCGAAGACCTGACTGCGGATGCCAAATGCTCCCGGGTCGCTGCGAAATCAAATTTCAGTCTGTACAGACCGCTGTTCAAGATCTCGGCCGCGATTCTTGAATGCACGAGGGAAATGCGGGAGGAAACCAGTTGGACGCGTAGATACGATCTGAAGCGGGTCGCCTGGAAATTCGATCGCATGTTCAATGATAAAAGTGCAGCGCTGATAAAAAGAACGGTTGATTCATGGGATCAGAAGCAATCCCTTAGCTCGTGCATAGCCGACGAGCTGGATGCGATGAAAGCGGACGCCGGTGAACACTGGCATAAGGCGATTGACTATGTGAAGGTGCGCCTGACGGAACTCGCAGAAGGCGAGAGCAGAAAAAGCTGGACACGCCGCAAACTGGAGCGCAATGGCTGGTGGCTGACGGGACTGGCGGCAGGCATCCTCGTAATTTTCTTGAAGTGGTATTGGCTGGTCGATGTGAACTATCCGTCAGAGACGACGGAGGGCGTATTACAAGGCAGTGCCGCCATGGAAAAGCTGGTTTTTTACGATGACTCACCGGCTGCAAGCTTGGACGACGTTGGCTTGATCAAGCGCATCGTCTTGTGGCCTGTCAAGCCGACGGAAGAAGAAATTGAATATGCCCGGGAGTTCATGAGGACCGCGGTGGACGTGTATGATTTCTTGAAGAAAGAAAACAAGATTTGCGGGGCGGAGCTCACGCACAGCTCCGTCAACGGCCACTTCAAGGACGAATTGGCAATTGCCGGGATCGTCGTCGATTACGTCAATTCCACCGGCAGGGTCAACAGATCCGAAAGTGGAATCCGGCTCATGGAAAGGGCATTCAAACGGCAACACTATTGCGGCTAGCCCGCATCAGTCCGGGCTTTCTATTCTGTACTCGTTTGGAATCTGATCCATTCCATCAATGCTGGCTCCCAGGTCTTTCAATAACCCGTCTTTGATGGAGTAAATCCAGCCGTGTACCGTGAGTTCCCGGCCCTTTATCCAGGCCGCCTGGACGATGTTGGTATGGCAGGTGTTGGCCAGCTGCTGCAGGACATTGAGTTCACACAGAAGATTCACCCGCTGTTCGTCGTCGGTAATATGCTCAAAGTCCGCAGAGTGCCGATAATAAATATCGCGAATGTTGCGTAACCAGTAGTCGATCAGTCCGTATTCCCTGTTCTGCATCGCCGCCGCTACGCCGCCGCATCCATAGTGACCGCATACGATGATGTGCCTCACCTTCAGCACCTCCACGGCATATTGCAACACGGACTGACAGTTGAGATCGGTGTGCAGCACGATGTTGGCCACGTTGCGGTGCACAAAGAGTTCGCCGGGCAGCAGGTCGACGATCTGGTTGGCGGGGACACGGGAATCCGAGCAACCTATCCACAGGTACTGCGGACTCTGCTGGTTCGATAGCTTCGAGAAAAAATACGGGTCCTTTCGGGAAATGGCTTCCGCCCAGGTGCGATTGCTTTCGATCAGTATGTCCAGTTTGTCCGCCATGTCCTCGGGCCAGCATTTTCAACGTAGTTCGCCGACATTATAAACGGTATGCCGGTCCATGCGGGTGAAATCTGCCCGACACTAGATTGCCTGGAGTCACTTGAACTTCCCGGTTAGAAATACTGAGAGAACAGCCGGTAGTGAGCGAACATGGCGTATCCGATGATGATGGACGCGCCAATTTTTCCAGTTGCGATGTTGGCATGCACGAGCAAATATATGATCAGCACCAGGCAACTCATCGGGATGTGCCAGTTGATGTCCGGCTCGAACGGACCGAAGCTTGCGAATATCACCAGGAAGACGCTCAGCACTTGCGTAATCAGCAGCCATCGAAAATCTGAGCGGTGCTTCGTGACCGGTGTCTTCCATGCCGTCATCGGCAGCAGGCGGGTGAACAGCGTGGACAGGATCAGCAGCACGACCAGGGGGGTAAGAACGAACACCATGTAGCTGGTTTCCAGCGCGTTCCACCTGTACATCAGGTCGTCCCAGTCCTGATAGGTTTCAGGGTCGATCAGGGACTCGAATTCCTCGACACGCAGACTTCCGGCAAGCCTTTCCATTCGTTTGTCGATCTGCTGCTGCAGTGTGTACTTGTCGAGGAAGTTTTCCACGCTGCCAACGATCCCCTGCTCTGGATCGTGTCGCTGGAAACCAAGGAAATGCTGTCTGAACAGCGCATTCGTGTCCTCGTAGTAAGTCGCTTTGACGACGGACCAGGGCAGGTTCATCGCCACGAATGTTCCCAGCAGTATGAAAAATGCGGCCACAACCGGCGCGACGCGTTTATTACGCGCCAGGAAGAATCGGTACATCAACCACAGTGTGATTATCGGGTAGGTGAGGGCCAGGCCTGGATGGAAGTTGGTTGCCAAACCCCAGAGCAGACCCGCGATCGCCCACTGCCGGATGCTGTTTCCGCCAATAAGCAACAGCACGATTCCGGAAATGACAACGCCGGCGCCGGCCAGCTTGTACCAGGTTATGAAATAGTTGGTCACCATGAACGCGCTCGCCGATACCAGCAGCAGAATCAGCATGGGCCGCGCCCTGCCGGCGAGAAAGTAGGCGTGGATTGCAAACAGGGGCAGCAAAACCAGCGCATTCAGCACCGCTCCGAACAGCGTGTAGTAGCCGCTGCTGTAGGCGATGTCGGTTCCGAAGGGGCTGGCGATGCCCCTGAACACGGCGTAGACGACGCCGACGACAACGCCGCGGTCCTGCACCTCATAGACGAGTTTGCCGTCCGCGTAATATGAAGAGAACGGTTCATCGTGATAAATGGCAATGCCGTTGACGTACTGGAATAGGGGATCGTGGGCGTAGAAAACGTCATAGGTCAGGTTGCGCAGGTGCAGGTGGTTGAACGTGTGGAGCGGCAAATCCAGGCCCTCGGTCACCAGGGCAGCCAGGCACAGCACGACGACAGCGACTGCAAGCAGTTCGAATCTGACCCGGAAAAAGTTTTGCGCCAGTATCCCGAATCTGCCCTTGCGCGCGATCCAGACGGTCAAGAGCAGGTTGAGTGTCGTAAACGCCGCCAGCAGTGTCGAACCTGCTTCGGTCGACGACCATGCCTGGTGGATCAACAACACCGGATACAAGGCAATAAAGCAAAGCAGTGACATCGGCACCAGCAGCGCCAGTAAGCGCTCTTTCTTACCGTTCCCGAAAAACGCGGCATAGGCGAGGAATCCTGGGACGAGAAACATCATCAGCAACAGCAGGGCGAGGATGTAGGCGAAATCCCGATCGTCGATGAACCCGAGCGGCAAGATCTCTATTTTCTCGATTTCGATGCTGCCCGTGACGTCCGGATTCTTGAACGTGCAGTAAAGATAGAAGGTGAGCTCATCGTGGACCTTGTTGTCGAGTGAAAACGACACCGGGCCTTTCTGGTAGTCAAGGTAGGCGTGTTCGAACGTCCTCGGGATCGGCAGCCCGTCTTCCAACCGCTCGAGTTTTCCGATGTAGGAAATATTGGCGGAGTCCAAGATGGTGATGCGCATCTTTTGGTCTTCGACCTGACGACCGAACGGGATGCTGAACGAAACCTGCTTTGGCTCGGTGCAATCCAGAGAGACGGTGAAGTGGGATTCGACCGTCTCTGTGCTCATTTCGTCGGGGTGGGAGGTCGTAATATCCAGGTTTTCGAATTCATCGACGACATAAATATCGTTCGATGCAAATGACATCAACGGGTAGAATGTTGCTGAAAGCAGGCAGCACCCAAGTGCGCGGACTAACGATTTTATTGTAATACCCACCTTCGATTTCATCAGGTTTGCAGCGCTAGCCGGCGTGTCACTTGCATTACACAGAGCCTATACAGACAGCAGGCTTGGATTGAAAACCGGCAAGGACATTATTATATAGTCTGTTCATGGTCGTCAGGGCCCCTGCGGTAATGTGCAAGATTGCCTGGTCGTCCATCAGGAGGTCCGCTGCCGGGCCGATGAATCGCGGCGGGCGCGCCGCCCCCACGGAACAGGGTGTGCGCCGTGTCGGTTTGTTCGCATTGATTGCAGGATCAATTTAATCAACATGTTTCTGAAGATGACCATCGAATGAGCGGGTCCGGGGCAGGCACCCTTTATGTTGACCTCGACGGGACGCTGATACAAAGCGATGTCCTGATCGAATCCGTGTTCTCCCTGCTCAAGTCCAACCCCCTCGCCTTGTTCATGTTTCCGGTCTGGTTGCTACAGGGGCGAGCCCACTTCAAGCGGGAGATCGCGCGCCGCGTGGACATCGATGTGGCGAATCTTCCCTGGACGCCGGATTTTCTAGACTATCTGAGGCGGTGCCGCGAAGCAGGCCGCCGGCTTGTTCTGATCACCGCGTCCGACCAGAAATACGCTGACGCCGTGGCGAATCAGCTCGGCCTTTTCGACGCTGCCATTGGCAGCGATGGTGTCACCAATCTGTCCGGTAGGCGCAAGGTTGAGCGCATGCTCACCGAGTCCGCGGAGGCGGTTTTCGACTATGCGGGCAATTCCGGCAAGGATCTCGAAATCTGGCCGCGGGCGAAACAAGCGATTGTGGTCAATGCGCTGCCCCGCGTCCTGGCGAAAGCCAGGGAGAGCTCGAGCGTTACGCAGGTGTTCAATCCTCTTGAAAATCTTGCGCAAAAAATCCTGCGGGCCGCCCGGGCCCATCAATGGCTGAAAAATGTATTGTTGTTCGTGCCC
>JAHEIO010000090.1 GCA_024639325.1 Gammaproteobacteria bacterium | reverse complement strand
GCCTTGAAAGCGTGCACCAGTCTCCGGAGTACCGGGATTGCGGCCGGATTGTTCCGACCATAGCGCAGAGCGATATATATACTTGTAATTCGACTCACCGATACGCTTAGATCAGCGCGGGCTGAGGCGACTCGTTTGGCAAAGTCTGTCGGACCTTCCGTTGGCCGGCGTTCGAGTCCAGCCTTTTTCAGTTTTCTGCAGAAAAGCAGGTAGAGTTTCACGGCGGGGTCCGGCCTTTGCCTTGTTCGAACCATCCAGATCGCCGCCGTTGCGAACAGCAGAAAAAGGACCGCCAGAATCATGCCGGCTACGATGTCGACCCAGTCGGGGGTTTTGATCCCGATCAATTTGAGCAACTCGAGCTGCGCTTTTGGGCCATAGGCCATCACCCACTTGTTCCAGCTGTTATTGACGTTGTCCCAGCGCAAAGACAAGTCCGATAAGAATTTTTGCAGGAAATCTGGTGCGATCATTCGACGTGCGTCATTGATCGAGAGAAGACCTATTTGCGAACCTTGTTCGTCGAGTCTTCGCAAGGCGTCGGCACCCAGCTCGATGCGTTCCGGGGCAATGGCCGCTGTCGGGTCCACGCGGACCCAGCCCTTCGGATGCAGCCATACTTCTGTCCACGCATGTGCGTCGGATTGCCGTACGATTATATAATCGCCGGCGTCGTTCCATTCCCCACCCTGATAGCCGACCACGAGCCGGGTCGGTATCCCACTCAGGCGCATCAAGGCCGCGAAGGCACTGGCGTAATGTTCACAGTAACCGGCTCGCGTTTCGAACAGGAACTGGTCCAGGGTATCACCCGTCAGGAGAGGCGGTGAAAGGGTGTATCGAAAGGGGTCCTGCGCAAACAGCTTGAGGACCTGCAAGATTATCTCCCGCGGTTCGGTGCCTTGTTCTTGCCAACCCCGAAGCAGGCCCCGAACACGGCGACTCGGCTCGATTGGCCAAAGGATGTTGTGCCGTGCCTGGAGATTGTCGAGGCGCGGAGTCGTGTAACTAAGGTGAGAGGACAGGTCGTACCGGCGCAGATTCTTGACCGGTTTGTTAGATTCCAGCACGTAGCCGCTTGCCCGATGAGTGGACGGTGGAGTCGAAGCGGCCAGTTCCAGGGTTGGGATCCATCTCTGATCGTGTGGCTGTAGCAGCACGGTGTACGGAGTTGCGTCATCAACGGGCTGATAGTCCTTGATGTTTGCTCCATCCCACGGTCCGGGGTGTCTGAACCAGTTGCGGCCGTCCGTATCGCTCAGCACGAAGATGCGCCAGTAAAGGCTATCTGCTGGTGGTGGTTGACCGTCGAACTCGGCGCGAAAAGCGATCGTATCGTCTTCGTACAGCTGGTTGATCGATCCAGGGGACACGCGTTCACTCATTCCGGTCCGGCCGCTGTGTGCATCGATCGGCAGACTCCACAAACTGCCCTGTATCCGTGGAAACAACAGATACAGCACCAGCAGCAAAGGCAGCGCCTGTATGACCATGGTAATGACCAGCACCAGGGTCGGTCCCTGGCCAAGCGGGTAGGGGCTGTTGAGCCTGACCAGGGCATGCACCGTGGCCACAATGACCAGCATCGCGTAAACCGCAGTCGGCAGTGACTGTGAGAACAAAAGCGCACCCAGTACAATCAAAAAAATGAGAAAAACCACCAGCAGATAGTCCCTTAGCGAGCGGATTTCGAGAATCTTGAGCGCCAGCAGCAGCGTAAGGTATGCGACCCCGGCGTCACGCCCGAACAAGGTGCCGTAGTGTCTGAAAACAATCACGACGGTCACGAGCAGCAACGACCATCTGATGATCCGGCCGGGGATTCTCCAGGCATGATTCTCTATGAGGAAGCGCCAAAGCAGAAGACAGGCAGCGAAAGCTGATAGCCACAACGGTAGGTGTCTGCTATGAAAGCCTATGGCCAGCGCGGCGCTGATCAACAATCCGTTGCAGGCCAGCCGGTTAGGTTGCTGATCCGGCGGTCTGAAAGACCGAAGTTCGGGCAGGCCGATCATTGGCGCTGTCCCTTCAAGCCCCACAGCGCAAGGGTCTGCAGGCAGCGATGATAGTGCGTGGCAGCAAGATCGGGTTCCAGGCGAACGCCGGGAAGACTCAAACCGTACCTTGCCCCGGCCTCTTCCGCAACCAACACCCATTTGCACAGCTGGCTCAGACGGGCCTCCACCGAGCCGGGGACCAGGTCCCAATCCAGTCGGATTTCCTCGCCCCCTTCGCCCGAAAACTGCTTGGTGAGGAGGTTGTTGTGGGACGCCGCAGCCTTCCAGTGAATATGACGGGGCGAGTCACCGTGGATGTATTGTCGAAGACCGGCGAAATCGTCGCCTTCCCGTGTCCTGCCGGATTCGCTGAACCTGGCGCGGGCGCGGCCAGTCGGCAAGGGTAGGGACCCCGCGGGCGCGGGGTAGACGATGCCTCTAGCCGCACTCTTGATTGGTGCTGACCAGGTATATTGCAAACCCAGCGGGTAGGCGCTCGACAACCTGACTGGAGGGCAGGTGATATAGCCCCGGCCGGTACTCGTTACCGGCACCTCCAGCTGTACCGTGGTCTGCGGCTCGACATGAAAGACCTGTCGGTAATCCTGGCAAAACAACCAGAGGGCAACCCGCGTATATTCGTTGCCGTTGTGGACACAAACCCTGAAGTGCGCGGTTTCCCCGGCAAAAACCGGGCCGGGGGGCAGCACATTCACTTCCAGACCCGACACGTTTCGATGGGTGTGCAACATCGAAATCAACGCGGTTGCCGCAAGCAGAAAGGTCAGACCGTAGGCTAGGCCGTTATTGTAGTTTACCGAGGCAAGAAATATGGCCAGCAGCACGAGACAGAACAGCAACCCGTGCCGCGTGGGTAGCATGTAGAGTTTGCGTCGTGTGAGTACCAAATCGGCGGATTATGAAAAAACTGTCAAAGCGAAATAAGAACAGCCCTTACGCGCTGGCCCGGTATGCACGTCAGGGGATGGGAACGGACTGGATGAGCTGCCGGGAAAGTTGATCCGGCGGAGTATGTCGCGCATCTTCTCCCTGTAGTCGATGGGAAAGAACACTTTGCGCCACGGACTGGATATCTTCCGGCAAAACCATGGTCCTGCCCGCGAGGTACGCCCATGCCCGGGCAGCGTGAGTCAGGGCAATACCTGCGCGCGGTGACAGACCGTAACGCAGGTCTGACGAATTTCTTGAAGCATCGAGCAGTGCCTGTACATAGTCGATCAATGCGTCACTGCAATGGACCTGCTGACAGTGTTGCTGCAATACAATCAGTTTATGCGGATCGATTACGGGATCCATCGCGCGCAGTATGTCTCTGCGGTCCTTGCCCTTTAACAGCGCACGCTCCGACCGGGCGTCGGGGTAGCCGATATGAATGCGCATCAGGAATCGATCCAGCTGGGACTCGGGGAGTGGAAAGGTCCCGATCTGGTGGCGGGGGTTTTGTGTGGCTATGACGAAAAACGGCCGAGGCAATGGGTAGGTCTTGCCTTCCGCTGACACCTGTTTTTCCTCCATCGCCTCCAGCAGAGCACTCTGGGCTTTGGGTGTGGCCCGGTTGATCTCATCGGCGAGTACGAGTTGTGAAAACACGGGGCCGGGATGAAACCTGAACACGCTGTTCTGCGAGTCATAAATGGACACCCCAATGACGTCCGCGGGAAGCAGATCGCTGGTAAACTGGATTCGGACGAAGTCGAGCCCCAGGGATCTGGCAAGGGTGTGCGCCAGCGTCGTCTTGCCGACGCCAGGCACGTCCTCGATCAGCAGATGTCCCCCGGCCAATAGGCAGGTCAATGCCAGCCTGATGGGTTCATCGCGTCCGATGATGATTTCGCTGACACGCGATATGACGAGGTCCAGAGCGCCTCGCAACGAAGCCGGCGAAAGGTCGGCTACAGCCTTTTCGAGCGGTTGGGTCAAAATCGTTAACCGGTTGAGAACCCTACTAGTTTAGCCTGCAAATCGCACCAAGACAGCCGGCGGTTAAAAAAGAAGACTTGAGTTTTGACAGGCGCACACTATGATCGCCGCGGTGATTCGGTAGATTCGGTTAGTGATGAGATATCCTCAAAAGTTCGACGTCATCGTAGTAGGTGCCGGCCATGCGGGAACAGAGGCAGCCGGCGCGGCGGCGCGTATGGGTTGCAGAACCCTACTATTGACCCACAATCTCGAAACCATCGGTCAAATGTCGTGCAATCCGGCCATTGGCGGAATTGGCAAGGGGCACATCGTCAAGGAAATCGATGCACTGGGCGGCATCATGGCGCGGGCCATCGACCTGGCCGGTATACATTTTCGCACCCTCAACGCACGCAAGGGGCCAGCAGTTCGCGCCACCCGCGCACAGGCCGACCGGGGCCTTTACAAGGCTGCCGTCCGGCGCTTGCTCGAGGCGGAACCCAATTTGTCCATGTTTCAGCAATCCGTGGACGACCTGATTATCTCCGGTGGAAGGGTGTCCGGTGTAAAAACAGAGCTGGGGCTGGTATTCGAGGCGGCCACGGTGGTGCTCACTGCGGGGACATTTCTGGGCGGCAAAATACACGTCGGCCAGTCGAATTCTCCCGGTGGACGCATGGGGGATGCACCTGCCAACGTGCTCGCTTGCCGATTGCGGGACCTGCCATTCCGCGTGGAGAGACTGAAAACCGGAACACCACCGCGCCTGGATGGGAGAACTATTGATACCGATGTGATGGAGGTGCAATCCGGGGATTTCCCCACCCCTGTGTTTTCTTTCATGGGCGCCGCAACGGATCACCCCCGGCAGGTAAGCTGCTACATTACCCATACCAACGCCCGTACCCACGAACTTATCAATGCCGCACTGGACAGATCGCCACTCTTTTCCGGCGCGATTGACGGCACGGGTCCACGCTATTGTCCTTCCATCGAAGACAAGATCGTCCGCTTCACTGATAGACAAAGTCATCAAATATTTGTCGAACCCGAGGGCCTGTATACGCAGGAAGTCTATCCAAACGGGATATCCACGAGTTTGCCATTCGACGTGCAGTGGGAAATGGTGCGCTCCATCAGAGGATTTGAAAAAGCGGTTATTCTGCGCCCCGGGTATGCCATAGAGTACGATTTCTTCGATCCGCGAGACCTGCACCCACAGCTCGAGACCCGGGCCGTCGCGGGATTGTACTTCGCAGGCCAGATCAACGGCACCACCGGCTATGAGGAGGCTGCCGGCCAGGGATTGATTGCCGGAATAAACGCGGCACTCAAGGTACAACAAAAATCTCCGTGGTGGCCGCGCAGAGACCAGGCGTATATCGGAGTGCTGATCGACGACCTGACAACTTCCGGCACCAGTGAACCCTATCGTATGTTCACGTCCCGGGCCGAGTATCGCCTACTGCTTCGTGAGGACAATGCGGATCTCAGGTTGACCGAGGCAGGAAGAAAACTGGGACTGGTGGACAACTCAAGGTGGCAACGTTTCAGCGAAAAGCGCTATGCGATCGAACAGGAAACGCAGCGCCTCGAAACGACCCGGATAAAACCGCAACTCGTGGACCGGTCGGTGCAGGTCGAAGTATTGGGGCAGACATTGACCAGGGAGACGACGCTGATGTCCCTGTTGAAACGACCCGAGGTTCGCTACGCCGATCTGATGAAGCTTCCGGGGGCGGGCACGGGCCAGCAGAATACAGCGGTGGCGGAACAATTGGAGATTCAGGCCAGGTATTCGGGATACATCGAACGGCAGCAGGAGGAAATCAGGCGGCAGCGGCGCCATGAGTCGACGCCTCTGCCCGCGGAATTCGACTACATGAATGTGAGCGGACTGTCGACCGAGATCAAGCAGAAATTGACCGACTACAGACCCGCTACCGTGGGTCAGGCGGCTCGTATATCCGGCGTCACACCCGCGGCCATTTCACTGCTGCTGGTGCACTTGAAGAAAACGGCCGCCTGAATTTGCAGGAAGCGCGCCACGCGCCATGCCTGCTAGCCCGCAATTCTCGCCAGGATCCTGGATGATGGCGCAGGACGGGTGCCGATGAACGCCGGGCTGCAGTGAGATGCATAGCCGCCTGGTGAGAAATGCGGGCTAGGGCAGGGCAGAGGGAATTGTAGAGATAACCGTTATCTGTTTGCCGGAAATGGAGATGTAACCCTCGGACTTCAGGGTTTTGATCACACGGCTTACCATTTCCCTCGATGCACCAACCATGTTTGCCAGCTCCTGTTGCGTGATGGGGTCGGTGATGAGGACACCATTTCGTTCGTGGGCAAGCCGAAGAATGGTGCGGGCGACCCGGCCGTATACATCCAGTAGAGCCAAATCCTTGATGTTGTCATTCATGGTCCGAATTCGCCTGGAGAGGATCTTGAGAAGATTCACGGCGATTTTGGGAGAGGCCTGGAGGCAGTGATCAAAGTCTGTCTTGAGGATCTTCGAGATGGTCGTTTCGGTTGTGGTGACAACCGT
Organism: Gammaproteobacteria bacterium; assembly: GCA_024639325.1. GTDB lineage: Bacteria > Pseudomonadota > Gammaproteobacteria > Arenicellales > JAANXG01 > JAHEKE01. The sequence continues at coordinate 7,597 of JAHEIO010000090.1, read as the reverse complement.
CGCAGACCTGGGCGAACCATCGATAAGGGCGAGTTCACCAAAGAATTCCCCAGGACTCAGCGTATCGAGCACCAGTTCCTTGCCCTCGGCATCGCTCACGTAGATCTTTACTCTTCCGTCTGTGACAATATACATGGCATCAGGCGGTTCGCCCTCATGCATGAGAATGGTGTTGCGCGGATGGGTATGCGTGGAGATGTGTTTGGCTATGGACTGAAGATCGGAGTCATCCAGTCCTTTGAACATGGGTACGCGCTTGAGTAACAGCGTCTGCAAAACCGGATCTCTCGCGATGAGGTGCTTGACGATCCTAGTCTAAAGCAGGAGGCGGATAAACAGGTTGATTTTGAGGCAGTGATGGGAGGATGATCGGACGAGGCGTGAATTAGACCCGACCGGCGCCTTTATTGCTCGATCTCCACAATTGGAAAATTCTTGCTACGATTTATGTGTGCGAATCAAATGTGTGAAATCGCTGCGATAAACGGACATTGCGAGCGGTAGCCTCGGCGTTAAAAGATCAGATTATCGATGAAATTGAATAAAGCACTCGAAATCGCATTTGTCACCGATCCAGGGCGCGTTCGGGGTCACAATGAGGACAGTATAGCCAGCGACGCCACCGTAGGGCTTATTGTTTTGGCGGACGGAATGGGCGGGTACCATGCCGGCGAGGTGGCAAGTGCCATGGCCGTGACCCGAATTTTCTGTGAAACCAGAGACGGGCTGGCGACTCTGGTGCCGGGCCAGACGGATCGTGAAAGCGGGCTGCGCTACGAATCCCTGATCGTTCGGGATGCAATCAGGAAGGCCAATGAAGAAGTCTTTCGATTAGCGGCGCAGCGAAGTGATTACAGTGGAATGGGTACTACCATAGTTGCCGCACTGTTTTACGACAACCGCTTGACCTGCGCCCACGCTGGCGACTCGCGCATGTATGCCTTTAGCTATGGGAAACTGAGACAGCTGACGGAAGACCACTCGGTGGTGCGGGAATTCGTAAAGACCGGGATGTACAGCGAAGACGAGGCGAAAGCTTCGTTCAACCCGAATATCGTGACACGCGCGCTGGGGGCCTCCGTGGAGCTGGAAGTCGATATTCTGGAGAGGACGGTGCAGCCTGGTGACTTGTTCATGGTGTGCTCGGACGGCCTGTCAAACATGGTAAGGGAAGACAGGATCGAAAAAACCCTGGCGAAAATACCCGATCTCAAATCCTGCGCACGGGAACTCGTCGATCTTGCCAACAAAAGTGGTGGCGAGGACAATATTTCCGTTGCGTTGATAAGGGTTGTCAGCGAATACAAGGCGCAGGAAGACTGGCAAACACAGATGCTCGACTGGTTCAACAGGTGATACCGGCCACGGCCGCTGAAAGGAGTCGGCCCTGCGGGAAAATCATCTGAAGCTAAGCCAGGGCCTGCGCGCCCTCGATCTACCCGATGACACAAAAACCAGGGAACAACTCATAGAGTACCTGCGGCTTCTGGGTAAATGGGGCCGCGTCCACAATCTTACCGCCGTCCGTGAAGTGTCTTCGATGGTGTCCGCCCACCTACTGGACAGTCTTTCGGTCGTCCCGTACATCGCCGGTAAAAGCATACTGGACGTGGGTTCAGGTGCGGGCCTGCCCGGATTGCCCCTGGCCATCGTCATGCCCGGCATCCAGGTCACATTGATAGATTGCCGAAAGAAGAAGTCGCATTTCCTTCGTCACGCCGTCAGCTCCTTGGCGTTGGAAAACGTCGACGTGGTGTGTCAGAGGGTTGAGCAATATCAGAAGCCTGAGAAATTTGATACGCTAGTAACGCGCGCGTTCTCGACCATTGCCGCCTTTACAGAAAGCGCGGGGCATCTGTGCGCCGGCGGTGGAAAGCTCGTTGCGCTGAAGGGGCGCTATCCGGGCGAAGAGGTCGCGGCCGTAGATCAGCAGCGGTTCGAAGTGACTGCAGTGCACCCTGTAGAAGTCCCGGGCCTGGATGCCGAGAGACATATTGTGGTGCTAACCCGCGCTTAATAGAAACCAGGGATACACAACAACAAGCCAATGAGCAAAATCCTAGCGGTCGCCAACCAGAAGGGCGGCGTAGGAAAGACCACGACGGGTATCAATCTCGCCGCCTCGCTGGCGCGTTCGGGTCGTGGCGTCCTGCTGATAGATCTGGACCCCCAGGGAAATGCTACCGTGGGAAGTGGAGTAAGCAAGGACGGACACCAGTACTCCGTGTACGATGTGTTGCTTGGGGATTGCAAGATCAAGCACGCTATCATATCGACCGAATGTGGATACGATTTGATACCCGCGAATGCTGATCTCTCGGGAGCTCAGGTCGAATTGATAGACCAGATAGGACGCGAGTCGCGCTTGCGCAAGGCCCTCAAGAAGGCCTCCAGACGCTACGATTATGTGCTGATTGATTGTCCGCCGTCGCTGAACCTGCTCACGGTCAATGCGCTGGTCGCCGCCGACTCCGTGATGATTCCGATGCAATGCGAATATTTTGCACTGGAAGGATTGACAGCCCTGGTCAGTACGATCCGCAAGGTACGGGAGGCCCTAAATCCCAATCTCAGGATAGAGGGTTTGTTGAGAACGATGTTCGACCGGCGAAACTCCCTGTCCAGCGAGGTCTCCGAGCAATTGCAGGAGCATTTCGGAGACAAGGTCTACGACACCATCATTCCACGCAACGTCAGGCTCGCCGAGGCACCAAGTTATGGCAAACCGGCGATGTTCTACGAAATGAACTCAAAGGGCGCACAGGCGTACCTGGCTCTGGCCAGCGAGGTCATTCGCCGCGAGGACGCCGCATGACAAAAAGCAGAAAGAAACGATTGGGTCGGGGCCTGGATGCCCTGCTTGGAGAAGTCGCCCCCGGGCCTGATGAAGATCAGAAGCTTCGATCCATCGCTATCGATCTTCTGAAACGCGGGCAGTATCAGCCCCGCACCCGTATGGACAAAGGCGCGCTGGAAGAACTGTCCCAGTCGATCAGGGCCCGGGGCATGGTTCAGCCAATATTGGTCCGGCCGAAGGGCGACACCAGTTACGAAATCATCGCGGGTGAACGGCGCTGGCGGGCGGCGCAGCTTGCCGGGCTCGACGAAGTGCCCGTGATGATTCGGGATATCCCTGATGAAGCAGCGCTGGTCACCGCGCTAATAGAAAATATCCAGCGGGAGGACCTGAGCCCCATAGAAGAAGCGGCCGGGATCAAACGTCTGCTGGACGAATTCGGGCTGACCCATGAGCAAGCCGCCAGCGGCGTAGGAAGGTCACGCTCCGCGGTCACCAACCTGCTGCGTTTGTTGACCCTGGGACCCAAGGCGCGGGAGCTGCTTGAAAACGGACAGCTCGAGATGGGACATGCCAGAGCGTTGCTGACGCTCTCAAAAGGCGATCAGGATGCGCTGGCAATTGAGATTTGCGCCAAGGGATTGTCGGTGAGGCAGGCCGAGGCGCTGGTTCGCCGGAAACAAAGCAAGCCCGATCCGCGGAGACCGGATAAATCGCCCGTAAGTGCTGATATTAGGGCACTGCAGGAGAAACTGTCGGAAAAGCTCGGGTCCAAGGTGACGTTGGTGGATGCCAAGGGCAGGGGCAAAATTATTATCGAATATCACAGCCTGGACGAGCTGGACGGAATTCTGGATCGTTTTCGCTAATTCCCAGCCGGCCCGGCTGGATTCTTATGCGACATCGATGTTGACCGGTGTATCGCCCACTTTTATAATTCGCCGCCCTTTGTTGCAGCGCAACGAAGGCTCAGGACGGCTATCCGGTCCCGTTAAGACTCCGGAGAACTGAAGCAGCAGGGGACTCAGTGTCAAAGAACTTACGTGCACCGGCGCAGTTAACACAGACAGTTATGATTCCGACCGGCATAACCCTGGCCCTGGCATTGGCACTGTCTTTTGTCGGGCCCGCTGCAGCCTTGTCGGCGCTGTCCGGCGGAATGATTGTCGTCGTCGCCAACGCCTATTCGACATGGCGGGTCTTTTGTGCTGCGCAACAGGAGACCGGGCAGCAGGTCCTGGCGAATATGTACAGAGCGGAAGCGGGCAAGCTGCTGATGATGGGAGCACTGTTCATTGCCGTCTTCGCAGGATGGAAGAACTTAGACATAGCGGCTTTTATAGCGGGAAGTGCGACGGTTATCCTGACCGTCCCGCTGGCATCGGCATTCCGCAACGTGGACCAGAACAATTCCCGAGAAAGGGATACAGGCACAAAAACTGATGGCTAGCGAAGAACTGACAACCACGGGTTACATAAAACATCATCTGCAAAACCTCACTTTCGGGCAGCATCCGAACGGTAGTTGGGGCTTTGCGCATAATGCCCAGGAAGCGAGAGAAATGGGTTTCTGGGCCATACACGTGGACACCATGCTGTGGTCTGTGGTGCTGGGTGTGCTGTTCATCTGGTTGTTCAGCAAGGCCGCCAGGCGTGCTACAGCCGATACCCCCAGCGGCTTTTTGAATTTCGTCGAGTGGGTCGTGGAGTTCATCGACGACAACGTTAGGGGGTCTTTTTCAGGAAGGAATGACTTGATCGCCCCGCTTGCGCTGACCCTCTTTGTCTGGATCTTGCTGATGAACTGCATGGATCTGGTACCGGTCGACTGGATACCATGGACCACGCAGATGATCATGCATCACATCTTCGGCGTCGATCCGCACCACGTATACATGAAGGTGGTGCCGACCACGGATGTCAATGCAACCTTCGGTATGTCGCTGGGGGTTTTCGTTCTGACAATCTATTACAGCCTGAAAATCAAGGGCCCTGTTGGATTTGCCTCAGAACTGACCATGCAGCCGTTCTCCGCCACCAATCCCGTGCTGAAAATATTATTCATCCCGGTAAACCTCTTTCTGGAAGGAATAGGACTGCTGTCGAAGCCAATTTCGCTGTCGCTGAGGCTGTTCGGCAACCTGTTCGCAGGTGAAATGATTTTCATCCTGATTGCATTGTTGTTTTCCGGCGGACTCTTCTGGGGCCTGATGGGCGGAGTACTGCAGTTGGGCTGGGCAATATTTCACATCCTGATCGTGTTGTTGCAGGCATTCATCTTTATGACGTTAACGGTGGTGTACCTTGAAATGGCGCACTCGGAACACTGAAATATTTGCGAACGGTTATTTACTTAAACATTTCCTAGTGGGAGAAAAAAAATGACTTTGGAAACTGCATTACTCTATGTTGCCGGCGCGGTGCTCTTGGGATTGGCCGGCGTAGGTGTAGGCGTAGGCGTAGGTGTGTTGGGCGCCCGTTTTCTCGAAGGTATTGCCAGGCAGCCCGAGCTGTTGCCGATGTTGCGTACCCAGTTCTTTATCGTGATGGGTCTCGTGGACGCCATACCGATCATCGGTGTCGCTATCGCTCTTTACATTCTGTTCGCGGTGGTGGGCGGTTAGGCAACTCGTTCAAAAATAGGGAGATGTCTGAATGAACATCAATCTCACACTGATCGGACAATCCATCGCGTTCATTGTGTTTGTGTGGTTCTGCATGAAGTTCATATGGCCACCGCTGATGAAGGCGCTGGAGGATCGCAAGACGAAAATCGCCGAAGGCCTGGCCGCCGCGGAACGGGGCAAACAGGAACAGGCGCTCAGTGAGAAACGCGGTGTGGAAGTCATCAAAAATGCCAAGGGAAAGGCAGCCGAGATCATCGCCGGCGCCGAAAAACGCGGGTCAGAGATCGTCGATGAGGCAAAATCGGACGCCAAGGTCGAAGGCGAGCGCATCATCACGGCGGCTAAATCCGAGATAGACCAGGAGATCAACCGTGCCCGTGAAACGCTGCGCGGTGAACTGGCAATGCTGGCGACCGCTGGAGCGGAGCAGATCCTTGGTAAAGCGGTCGATGCCGAAGCCCACAGAAAAATGCTGGATGATCTGGCCGCGCAGCTGTAGGTATCGGACCCGATGAGTGAATACCAGACTATTGCCCGGCCCTATGCGCAAGCCGTGTTCGAGCTGAGCCGTGCGGCGGGCAATTTTGAGAATTGGTCCGAGGCCCTGGCCTGGATATCCGCTATTGCTGACGATGACCAGGTACAGGAGCTCGCCCAGAACCCGAAGGTGGACGACGTCTCCCTGGGGCAGATTTTCGAGGACATCGCCGGGGACAAGCTGTTCGACGAAGCCAGAAACTTTTTGCGACTGGTGGTCGCAAACGGACGCGTGTTCGCCCTGTCCAGCATCGCAGCGCAGTTCGAGGTGATGCGGGCCGAGGCGGAAGGGACCATCGAGGCGGAACTCATATCGGCACGGGCGGTAACCGACGAACAACTGGCAACGCTGGCGCGATCGCTGTCCAAAAAACTGGGCCGCGAGGTCAGCCTTCAGGTAATCGAGGATCCGGATCTCATCGGTGGGGCCGTCCTGAGGGCAGGCGACATGGTGATCGACGCATCGGTCAAGGGCAGCCTGCGGAAGCTGGCAGCCAATCTTGCCCGCTCATGAACTAATAAACGAGCATTGAGGATTAATACATGACCACTCAACTGAATCCTTCCGAAATCAGTGAGCTGATTAAAGAGCGGATCAAGAGCTTCGAGGCCGTTGCGGAAGCGCGCACCGAAGGAACCGTCGTCAGCCTGACCGACGGCATTACCCGCATCCACGGGCTGGCCGACGCCATGCAGGGCGAAATGCTCGAGTTCCCCAACGAAACCTATGGCCTGGCGCTGAACCTGGAACAGGATTCGGTGGGAGCGGTTATCCTGGGCGATTACGAGCACATCATCGAGGGCGACACCGTCAAATGCACCGGCCGGATCCTGGAGGTCCCGGTGGGCGAGTCGCTGATGGGCAGGGTGGTAGACTCGCTGGGCGTTCCGATCGACGGTAAGGGGCCCATCGAGGCCGAGGGCTCTTCGCCCATCGAGAAAGTAGCACCCGGCGTCATTACCCGGCAGTCCGTATCCCAGCCGGTGCAGACCGGTCTCAAGTCCATCGACTCCATGGTGCCGATCGGCCGCGGTCAGCGTGAATTGATTATCGGTGACCGGCAGACCGGAAAAACCGCCGTGGCGATCGACACGATCATCAATCAGAAAGGCAAGAATCTGATCTGTATCTACGTCGCCATCGGTCAGAAAGCCTCCAGCGTCGCCAACGTGGTGCGCAAGCTCGAAGAGCACGGGGCCATGGAACATACCATCGTGGTTGCCGCGACCGCGTCGGAATCCGCCGCCATGCAGTACATCGCACCGTATTCCGGCTGCGCTATGGGCGAGTATTTCCGCGACAAGGGCCAGGATGCGCTGATCATCTTCGACGATCTGACCAAGCAGGCCTGGGCTTATCGGCAGGTGAGCCTGCTGCTGCGTCGTCCTCCCGGCCGAGAGGCCTACCCGGGCGATGTCTTCTATCTGCATTCCCGGCTGCTGGAGCGCGCCGCGCGGGTTAATCCGGAGTACGTCGAGAAGATGACCAACGGCGAGGTCAAGGGCAAGACCGGCTCCCTCACCGCTCTCCCGATTATCGAAACCCAGGCCGGCGACGTGTCGGCGTTCGTACCGACCAACGTGATCTCGATCACGGACGGCCAGATCTTTCTCGAGTCGGATTTGTTCAATGCCG
>JAHEIO010000217.1 GCA_024639325.1 Gammaproteobacteria bacterium | reverse complement strand
CCCAACCTTTGTTATGCCGTAGCCGATAATGGAAGAAATGGCGGCGACAGCCTGATGGCCATTCAGCGTACTGCACCCTATACGGTTTTCGAGGTCGACAGCAATCTGAACGGCACTGGTACCAGCACCATGGAAGCCATGACGCTGAGCCTGGATGGCGAAACCCTGTATGCGGTTCACGAAGAAGTTAATGGCGTTCGTGCTCGATTCGGCACCCTTGATGTGACCAGCACCGGTGCGCCCTCTCCCACGCTTACGGGTACAGGTGATTTCACTCCAATCAGCCCAGCGGGCGGTATTGGAACGGGTAATGGCGATCAGGGCCCCCAGATATTTCACGATATTGACGGCCTGACTGTCGACCCTCTCTCGGGAATTTTTTACGGTGTTTTACGTACCGGCAGTGTAGACGGGTCACCAGAAGATATTCTGTTCCAGATCGACCCGGCCACCGGCGTTTTTGTGCCCGACGCCTTTGGCCCAGGGATCGACTACGTCACCATAGACACCTTTCCACTGCTCTCGAGTCCAGCCATCTACGACGTGGACGATATTACGGTCGATCCCACAACCGGCCAGATGTTCGGGGTAGCTAATACCAGTGGGGGTAATGACCGTCTGGTCCAGATCGATAAGGCCACGGGCGCCGTTACCGACGTAGGAAGACTGCGGCTTGCCGATTCCACACCCGTCAGTGATTTTGAAGGTTTTTCCTTCTTCAATGGCGGCAGCTTTTATGGCAGCACAGGATCTTCGGATAGCTTTTATGACGTCGCCCCGGCTACCGGTATTGTGACTCTCATCTCGACCTTCGACAAAGACGGATTTAATTACGGCGATTACGAGGGTATTGCCTGTCTGACTGGCGGTTCCAATTTTATCAGCGGAAAAGTTTTCCAGGACGAAGATGCTAACGGTATTTTTGATGGCAGCGACTCCGGCACGTCCGGCGTAACGGTCCGGCTTTATATCGACGAAAATAACGATGGCACGGTGGACGCCGGTGACACACTGGTACAGACCGCGATCACGGACGGCTCCGGAGATTACAGCATGGAGATCGCTGGCACAGGAGATTATGTGCTGGAGATCGATCCGGGCACCTTGCCGCCCGAGGCCTCTGATTTGAGTACGGATAATGTCGAAACTGCCAGTTTTAGCACCTTTGGCAATAGCGATACGGGCAATGACTTTGGATGGTTCGATGCAAGCCTGATCGGCGATACCATCTGGTACGATCTGGATGGCGACGGGGTAAACGATCCTAGTGAGTTCGGCATTCCCGGCGTTGAAGTCAGCCTTACACCTCCAGTTGGGGTAGACATTGGTGCCGGACCGGGATTACCCATTTTCACCAATACCGATGCAAACGGTTTTTACCAGTTTACGACGACCGAAATCGGGGATTTTGTGGTTGAGGTCGATCCGAACGGCAACACGTTACCGGCCGGCGTCACGCAGACCGGCGATCCGGATGCAGTGTGTCCCGGTGCAGGTTGCGACGAACAAACCACGGTCAACATCCCATTTCCACCCCCACCCGAGGGCGGCGTTATAATCGATACCGCTGATTTTGGCTACCAGCCCAGCGGCGTTATTAGTGGTACGGTCTACGACGATGAAGACGCCAGCGGCGGACAGAACGGTTCCGAGCCCGGTTTGCAGGGTATCGAAGTCGGCCTGTACTACTCGGATGGCGTCACGCCGGTGCTCGACAGCGACGGCAACCCACAGGTCGTGACTGCCGACACCAGCGGAGACTACAGCTTTACCAATCTGCCGGGGGACGATTACGTCATCATCGTCGACCCAAATGGCACTACGCTTCCTTCTGGTTCGGCCAACTACGAAGACCCCGACGGACCCTCGCCCAACGGCGATAGCGAAGCCGCTGTTTCGCTTCCTGATGGCGGCAGTGTGACCGGCCAAAACTTTGGATACGATAACGACCTGCTGCAAAAAGCAGTCGACCAATCCACTGCACTTCCCGGCGACACCCTGACCTACACCCTTACGCCCAGCTTTCCGGGCAACGGGCTGCTGAGCAACGTGCAGGTTACCGATTCAATCCCAACTGGCACGACCTATGTCGGGGACAGCGACACGCCCGAGGCCGCCAGCGAACCCGCTGGCGGGGGCACGGGCACGATCACCTGGGACCTGGGTAGCAACGACGCGGCCGCAGATGGCGACACCGCCGGGGTGCCGGGCAGCGTCGGCACATTCGGCACAGCCGACCAGCAGATTGCCGCGCCAGGTGACTTAGATGAAAGACGACCTGAAATAACGGTTGACGCCAACGGTAATCTGCATGCGGTATTCAACAATAACGATGACCGTACCTGGTACACCACCAGCACAAACAATGGAAGCTCCTGGAGCACGCCGGTTCAACTTCCTCAGTTTTTTAGTGAGAACAATGATCGTAATGCCGATATCGCGGTAGACAGTAATGGCGATATTCACGTCGTCGTTGACAACGAAAACAAAAACGTTTTCTACGCTCGCAGCACCAACGGCGGCACATCCTGGTCGACACCTGTCGAAATCGATAGTGCTGCGGGGGACGATAACGACAGGTTTCCGCGTATCGTGGTCGCGGAGAACGATGATCTGCACGTTGTATTCAATCATAACAATAATAGAACCTACTACCAGAAAAGCACTGACGGTGGCACCTCCTGGCTGTCTAGCCCGGTTTTGTTACCCCGGTCTAATTTCGAAGACAAAGACATATTTGCCGATATCGGTGTGACCAGCAATAACGATATCCACGTCGTAGTCAGTAATGAAGATAAGAATATTTTCTATTTGCGCAGCACCAATGGCGGCAGTTCGTTTGTTAATCAAGGCGAGATTGACAGCGTCGAGGGGGACAGTGATGACCGAAAACCCAAAATCGTTGTCGATAATACCGATTCACTCCATGTTGTTTTCAATAACAACAATGAACGGACGTGGTATACCACAAGCGCAAACGATGGCGCGATTTGGAGCGCGCCAGTTCAGCTCCCGCAGTTTAATGGGGAAGAGAAGGACCGAAATGCGGATATTGCGGTCGATGTCTGTGGCGTTTTGCATGTGGTGGTCGATCATAATAATGAAAACGTCCTGTATTCCAACAGCTTTGATGGAGGCGCCAGCTGGAGCGCAGGAGTAGAAATCGATACAGATATAGTTGATGACAATAAAGACCGGTTTCCAGTCATCACCGTGACCAACAGCACCGTCAACGTCCTGCTCGACAACGACGGCAAAAACGTTTTTCATAATAGTGCCGCATTGACACTCTGCTCGCCAGCAACGCACACGGAACTTTCAGCCGGACCAACACTGGTCACTGACGCCGCGACCATTACCATCACCCAGCTGGTCAGCGCGAATGAAGCAGTCAATATGATTTCCCCGATAACCCCGACTATAGTGAACGCTACCGGTGGCGCGGCCTGCGACAGTATCACCGACGTTGACGTTGGCCCAAAGAGTATATCGGCAGGCGGCAGTGCCACGTTCAGCTGGACCTGTACCGCAAACGACGGTACCGATTTTGGCAGCGTATCTTTCCAGGGCAGTGCCTCCGGGACTGATACCCGCAGCGGCCTTCCTGTAAGCTTCCCGACCGCAACCTCTAACAGCGTATTGATTTCTCCCCCCATCACATTTCAAGTTGTGATTGACCCGTTACCGGGGCTAACGGAAATCACCAATATCGGCTTTCTGCAGGATGACAATATTATTACCACCCCTGTTCCAAGTAATCCGGAGACTATCACTGTCCTGCTGCAGGACTATGGCGACGCGCCGGC
>JAHEIO010000216.1 GCA_024639325.1 Gammaproteobacteria bacterium | reverse complement strand
CCGTTCGCAAACAGACCGATCATTTCGTAGGCGACCGCCGCACCGTCGCCCGCCATGATCCGGTCGTACCAGTCCTTGCCTTGCGGGTCTGAAAGGATGTTCTGTTTTCCAGCGAGAAGATCCGGAAAGAAGCCCATGTTGTCCGAGTGATCCGAGACCACCAGCCAGTCCAACGGTCGGGAGAGTTTTACCCTTATGCCGGTCGAGGAAACGATTTCCTCGCCGCGAGCGAAGCGATAGGCATCCTCGGGCTGAAGCCGGTTGCCGAAGGCTCCGGCATCGAAGGAGTTGCCGGTGTGCAGGTGCGTGTCGCCCCAAAGCGGGAAAAGCGCGGTGCTGCGGCCAGCATACGGAGAGTAGCTCCTCCCGGCGTAAGCATCCGAAAGCACCTCGTCCGGGTTTTGTGGCGGCGGCAGCTGAGCGAACGCGACCGCGGACCACGCAAGGCTTGCGGCTATGAGAACGGCGGATCGGTACGAGCAGATTTTCATGGTTATTCCTTAACGTGAGTGGGGTTGACCTGCGTCATTGGTATTCCTGCTGCGATTCGAGCATTACTGCGGTATTCCCGGAACCAAAAGATAGGAATCGTAGTCGCCTCCGAAGTGAAGCACATGCGTGCCGTGGTTCATGGACTCATTTTTTATGTACGGCGGCGTGGGAATGATCTCTTTACCAGCTACGATGAGTTGCAGGGTCTCTCCCGCCGCGAAAAACGTGCTGCTCGGATACAGCGCGATGTCGACCGGCACGATCTCACCAGGCTTGAGCTTCTGCTCTCTGGTTCCCTTCGGCACCGGGTTCCATTCCGTCGACTCGATTTCGTCGAGCTCCCTCATCGCAACTCTAACCCATCCGCGCGTGACCCTGTCCGAGGTGCTCCCGATAGAGCCACGGAAGTGAACGGGTTTGCCGTCCCGGTCCAGCTTGTTTACAGCGACGAAAAGCCCCATGTCATCGGGCGTCTCCTGACCGGCCTTTCCTGGTCGGGCCTCCACCCAAACACGGAGCTTCATGTAGCCACTCAGCTCGGCGTCTTTTGGAAAAGTATGACTGAACTCCGCTTTCCCTTTCTTGGCCTTGTACGTCACCTCCGCCGGGGTTTGCGATTCTTCCAGCGAAAGGTACCGCTGATCTGTCAGGTAAAGTTTCCTGTACGTGGTGCGGGCAATCGGCCACTCGTTCTCGTAGCGGACGTCATGAATATCGTTCAGCCTGGAACGAACCTCGAGTCGCACAGGAGGCGTGTCGAGAAAGCCACTGGAGGTATCGTCCTTCAGGAAACAATCCATGAAGTTCTTCGTCAGCTCTTGTACCTCGGGCGAGTAGTACGAGTCCCACTTGCCGGTACGATGTGTGTATACCCACTTGTGTTTCGACTTGGCTTTCATAAAGGCCCGGAATGAACCCATCGTGTGCAGACAGTGATCCGAGAATGACGCGCAGACGAGCATCGGAACCGTAATTTCATCCAGCTTCGCCGCCTTTTCTCTCCACCAATCGTCGTAAAACGGATGCTCCTTCAGGAAGTCCGTGGGAATGCACCCCTCAGATGCGATGAAATCCTCCTGCGTGCCGTTGAGAGCAGGCTTTACTTCGGTTGCCCACCAAAACGCGGGAAATCCATATTCCTGGAGCCCGCCGTAGGCCCACATATCCTGATAAGGATCGCTCAGCGCCTCCCAGGGGGAAATGCAGCACAACGATGGAGGCGGTCCGCCGTAGGCCTGACAGGCCGCGACGTGAAACTGCGTGATGGCAAGGAAGCTGACTCCGTTGAGTCCCACCTTACCCGTGCACCACGGCTGCTTCGCGATCCACTCGATTGCCTCGTAGTAGCACTTACTCTGAATCTCGGAGAAAACCGTACACGGCCCGTCGCTGTTCGCGTAGCCGGGCAAGTTCATGTTGACAATGGCGTATCCGGCGGGAACCCAGAAGTTAGGATCCGGCGACTCCCAGCTTGTCTGCTTGGAGAACACCGGCTTTCCAGCCTGCGGAATCAGTCGATACTGCTGCGGTGCGCCGCCCAACGGAGTATTTCCCAACGCAGGCGTGAGGTGATTGTTGTAAGGGTGCGCACACATGACGACTGGTACCGGTTCACCTTTCTCGGCCGCCGATTTTGATCGATAGACATTCGCCGTGACGGAGAAACCCTCGCTCATCGGAATTTCGACATCGTATTCACACATGATGTCGGGGTCGGGCTCAGTAAGCTCACACGAAGGTCTAATCACCTGACCGCTCTTCACGGCGTTTTTCACCAGGGGACCAAGAGCCTCAAATGTACGCAACATATTCGTGAGTTCGTCATTCATGGTGTTTTCCTTATCGAGATGTTTTATTTCTCGTAGAGCCAAGCATGCCTTCGCTGCAGAGAGTCGTAGTGCTCGTTAAAACTGCGGTCTTTGAAGCGGCAAGACGCTGTTCGTCCGCTCGTAGTCGTCCCAATATCCCAACATTTCCTCCAGCACTTCCGGATTCTGCATAGAGACATCGTTCGTCTCGCCAATGTCCACATTCAGATCGAACAACTCCCATCTGTCCTCGGCAGTGTTCCGCAATAGCTTCCAGTCTCCAAATCGAATTGCCTTTTCCCCATGCAATTCAAATCCGACATACTCTGTTCGTACTTCTGCGGAGTCCCCATTCAGGAAAGGAATCATGGAGGTTCCAGACAATTCCTCAATTGCGTTCCCTTCGTACTGCGCCGGGTACTCAACGCCGACCAACTCGTAGATGGTCGGCGCAAGGTCCGTGATATGCACAATGGCCTCGGTGTCCAAACCATCGAAGTCATCTTTGGTCTTGTTCGGCCACTTCACGATAAAGGGCATTCTTATTCCGCCTTCCGCGGTCTTCTCTTTGAAGCCTGAGAATGGTGATACGGCGGCTTGCGCAAAGCCGGGACCGATCGACGCGGCTGATTTCGGTTGGCCGATGCCCTCGTAGGAAGTGTCGAAGTTTGCTGCAACGTATTCCGGGGAGTCCGGGGCGTATTCAGTCAAGAATTTCCATTCTGAACCATTGTCGGACATAAATAAGATCAAGGTGTTCTCGTATTGCCCGGTCTGCTTGAGTTGAGCGATCACCCTTCCGATTTGCTCGTCCATGTAGTCGACCATCCCGGCATACACTTCGAAGCTGCGTGAGCGCCGAGCTTTTTCATAATTAGTGAGATCTTCCCAACCCGGTGCCACTTTATCCGCCAGCTGATGGTTATCTGGCAATATTCCGCGTGTTACAAGCCCTCGATACCGCCTTTCTCTGAGCGCATCGTAGCCGTCTTCATACAACCCTTTGTATTTGTCCGAGTACTCTTCAGGAACTTCCAGGGGATCATGAGGTGCCGTGTAGGCGAGGTAGCCGAAGAACGGTCTTTCGCTGCCGCCCTCCTGAATGAACTCAATCATCTTGTCGGTGAAATTTCGTGAAGTATAAAAATCCTCTTCTGGCGATATCTCGGCATGATTTTCTATTAGCGTTACCGGATCAGACGATGTGAGGCCCAGCAGGCGCGAGCCAGTGTGTGAGCTACCTCCCTGCAAGATCACATAGCTCTTGTCGAAGCCCCTGTCGGTCGGGTATTGACCCTCGCCATCACCTAAATGCCACTTCCCGGTGATGTAGTTCTGATAGCCACGTTGGCTCAGCATTTCCGGGATCGTCACGACATTGTTGTTCAACACGCCCCGATACCCGGGGAAATCTGCCAGCATGGCCGTTGATGCAGGATTTAGCTCTCCCAGGATATCGATGGCCTCCTTCATGGCGCCGACGCCGTTCAGATGATTGTCCACACCGGTAAGCATCAT
>JAHEIO010000027.1 GCA_024639325.1 Gammaproteobacteria bacterium | reverse complement strand
TGGGCCGGTTGTCCCGTATGGATGCACTGCAGCAACAGGCGATGTCCCAGGAAGCCATGCGCCGCCGCCACTCGGCGCTGCAGAGTATTGACAGCGCACTCGCGCGTATCGAATCCGGAGACTACGGCTACTGCATGGACTGCGGCGAGGAGATCGCCAGCGGCCGGTTGGAGATCGATCCTGCGGTCCCGCTGTGCGTGAAGTGCGCGAGGAAATTGGAGTCGTAGGGCCGGATTCCCTTCCGGTCCCTGAGCCGTGGAACGGATGTTCATTCCACGCCCCCAATATGCGTTTTGAGCGTTCAGTGTTCTGCGATTCCCCACAACTGCTGCAGCCGCCGGTCCCGGCCGCAGCCGTAGCGATACATTTTGTAACGGATCGGGTTCCTCACGTAGTAATCCTGGTGATAGTCTTCCGCCGGGTAGAAAGTGCCGGCCAGGGTTATCTCGGTCATCACCGGCTCATCAAAAGTTTTGGTTCGTTCGACATCCGCCTTCGACGCTTCGGCGGCGCGCTTCTGATCCTCATCGTGATAGAAAACGCCCGGCCGATACTGGCTGCCCTTGTCGCAAAACTGTCCGTCGGACTCGGTCGGGTCGTGGTTGATCCAGAACACGTCGAGGAGTTCTTCATAGCTGATCTGTGCAGGGTCGTAGACGATTTGCACCGCCTCGGTGTGGCCGGTGCTCCCGGAAGACACCTGCGGGTAACTGGGATTATCGGTTTGGCCTCCGATATAACCCGAAGTCGTGGACACTACACCGTCCAATTTGTCGAATGGGCCTTCCATGCACCAGAAACAGCCGCCGGCAAAAGTCGCCCTGGAAAGGCCCTCCAGAGAGGCCTCCGCTTCCGTCGATATTGCCGTATTCTGCGCCTGTACGCTTGCCAGAAAGAATGCGCCACCGATAGCGCCGATGCATAGTAGGTTTAAATAACGTGCTTTCATTGAGTTGGCTCTCTGCTTGAGGTTTTGAACTAAGACCGGACAATCGTCGGAAATGTTTCTTACTGAACTGTAACATTTTGGCTGTTACAGACTGGTTTTTTCGGGCTTTTCATGGCAAATTTCGCATTTTCGAGCCCAAGACAGCTCCGCCCGGGCCCGGTACAAGTTGACAATGTTTGGATTCGACAAAACAGAACTGCCCGAACGGGGCAGCGCATTGCCCGGCCGCGAACATCGCATCGCGGTTCCCGAAACTCATTTCGTAATCGGCAATCCGATGACGTCCCCATTTCCGGAAGGCATGCAACGGGCCATGTTTGGAATGGGTTGCTTCTGGGGCGCGGAAAAGCGTTTCTGGGAACTTGAAGGCGTGTACACTACGGCGGTTGGGTACAGTGGAGGGTATACGGCGAATCCGACCTACCGCGAAGTCTGCACCGGCAAGACGGCGCATAATGAGGTCGTGCTGGTGGTTTTTGATCCCGCCGTCGTTACCTATGAGGCATTGCTGAAGGTATTCTGGGAGTCCCATGACCCGACGCAGGGCATGCGGCAGGGAAACGATGTTGGAACGCAGTACCGCTCCGGCGTCTATACTTACAGCGAAGAGCAAAAATTGGCCGCGTTGGCCACAAGGGAAATGTACGACGAGATGCTCAGGGCATCCGGGTACCCGTCGATAACGACAGAAGTTCTGGATGGCGCAGAGTTTTATTACGCTGAGGATTATCATCAGCAGTACCTGGCAAAAAATCCAGGTGGATATTGCGGATTGGGTGGTACGGGTGTTTCCTGCCCGGCACGATAAACCGCTTAGCAGTGCCGGAATAAACAACTGATTCTTGAGGGTTTACCAGAACATCCGCCGGGCGGTGTTCACTAGCCAGCGCAGTTGCAGTTGCAGCTGTAGCTATAGCGAATAAATCCGGGTTGTTGCAGTCACAATCGGTTTTATATGGGCGTCTTCGCCGATCAAGCAGGTGCGCGAAGTCGGTTTCGTAAATGATTTATCAGTCAGGAAATTGAGGAATCAATGCAGATCTACATTGGAAATCTTCCTTACGATTTTACCGAGGAAGAGCTGAGAGAGATGTTCGATCAGTTCGGAGAAGTCGAAAGCGTAAAGATAGTCATGGACAAGGCGTCGGGTAGCTCGAAAGGATTTGGCTTCATCGAGATGGAGCGTAAGTCAGAGGGAAAAGACGCTATTCAGGTCCTCGATCAGAGTGCGGTGAGGGGTAGAAACATCCGTGTCCATGCGGCGCGGCCCAGAAATGGACGATCACAGCGCAGCAAGAACAAGAGAAAAAATCACAATCAGTCAGACGGCGAACAGCAGTCCAGTTCCGCCGAGCGGTTTCCTGGGAAAAAAGAAGACCTGGCCGTCGGATAGTATTTACGCTCCGGTACCATCTCGCCGGGGGCGGGCCGTCCGTTGAGCGGCAGTCCACGCAGGCGCTCGACCAACTCATCGTAAAGTGATCCGCGGGTCATGCAAGCGACGGTTTGCATAAGCGCTTCTTGCTGGTTTATGCCAGTGCCCGCTCGAGCACGCGGACCACATGCAGCGCCTGCCTGTCGGTGCAGTCCTCGATCTGGTGCCGGCAGGACGTCCCGTCGGCTACGATAAGCGCGTCGCTACTTGCCTTTCGGATCGAGGGCAGCAGATCCGTTTCTGCCATTTGCATGGAGATGTCGGCGGTGTCCGCACCGTATCCGAACGCACCGGCCATCCCGCAGCAGCCGGATTCGATGCGCTCCAAAGTCAGCGCGGGGATCATACGCAACGTCTGCTCGACCGCGTCCATCCCATCGAACGCCTTTTGATGGCAGTGGCCGTGCAGCAGCGCTCTCTGCTTCAGAGGACGGAGATTCATTGTCGGCTTTTCCCTTGCGAGAAACTCCTCAAGCAACACCGCGGCACCTGCGATGGTGTCTGATTCTTCACCCGGCAGGAGACCCGGCAGTTCATCGCGCAGACTCAGCAGGCAGCTCGGTTCCAGTCCGACGATGGAAATCCCCTCCCTTGCCAGCGGCAGGTAGCACTCGACAAGCCTTGAAATTTCGTGCGCGGCCTGCTCGACCAGACCGTTGGTGAGAAAGGTGCGCCCGCAGCAAACAGGCCTGGCCTCACCGATCTTGGGTCTGGGGCACAGCACCCGGTAGCCGGCCGCAGTCAGCACTCTGGTCGCAGCCCGCAGGTTTTCCGGTTCGAAATAGGTGTTGAAAGTGTCGGCAAAAAGGACGACCGGGCGTCCGTCAGTCGGACCGATGGATTGAGGCGGTCGAAAAACATCGCGGCGCCACGCGGGCAACCGGCGTTTGCGTGAAAATCCCGTCACCGGTTCGAGCATCGCGGCAAATCCCGGTATCTCATTGCGCAGGTTTGCCAATATCGGAAATCGGCAGAGAAACGGCGCGTAGCGTGGCAGGTACCCGACGAGTCGATCTTGCAGGGACAGGGCGTGTGATTTTCTGCGTACGGCAAGGGCCTCGATTTTCATCCTCGCCATATCGACGCCGGTAGGGCATTCGCGCCTGCAGGCCTTGCAGCTTACGCAAAGCTTCATGGTGTCCAGCATTTCCTCAGATGCCAATGCGTCCAGGCCCAGCTGGCCCGATATGGCGAGCCGCAGCGTGTTCGCGCGCCCTCGAGTAAGATCCTTTTCGTTTCTCGTAACGCGATATGACGGGCACATGGTACCGCCGCTAAGCTTGCGGCACGCACCGTTGTTATTGCACATTTCAACGGCGCCCTGAAATCCGCCGGCATTTCCCGGCCACGCCGACCAGTCAAAGACGGTCTCGAAATCCTTGACCTCGTACCCTGGCGGATACCTGAATAGCTCGCGGTCATCCATGTCGGGAGCGGACACGATCTTGCCGGGATTGAAGATGCCTTTCGGATCGAACTCGTTCTTTACCTGCTCAAACGCATTGACCATGCGGCGGCCAAACATCTTGTGATGAAACTCGGAGCGCACGATCCCATCGCCGTGTTCGCCTGAGTGTGAACCCTTGTAACGGGTGACGAGTTCGAATGCCTCTTCCGCGATCGCCCGCATGGCGCGGGTGTCCTGATCGAGGCGTAAATTGAGCACCGGGCGTACGTGCAGGCAGCCCACCGATGCGTGGGCGTACCACGTCCCGGTGGTGCCGTACTTGCCGAAGATGTCGGTCAGCTTCGCCGTGTATTCCGCAAGATCCTTCAGTTCCACCGCACAATCCTCGACGAACGAAACCGGTTTCCGCTCTTCCTTCATCGACATCATGATGTTCAGGCCGGATTTCCGAACCTCGAAAATGGCCGACTGAAAATCCGCTTCAATCGCTTCCACCACGCCGCCGCGCATGTGCGGCGGGTTATTCCATCCGAATCCAAGATCCGCCATGAGCTCGGACAGCATTGTCAGGCGCTGCAGATTTTCTCCGGCATCCTCTTGCGCGAATTCGACCAGCAGCAGAGCGTCCGGCTCTCCGCGCACGAACTGTTCGACCGTGCGTCGATACAGGGGTATGTCGCGCGCAAGTTCGATCATGGTGCGATCGATCAATTCCACCGCGATCGGCTCCAGTTCGACAAGGTGCTGGGCGGCGTCCATGGCTGCATAGAACGTGGGGAAATGGCAAACGCCGAGAACCTTGTTTCGCGGCAGCGGAGAGAGTTTGAGTTCGATTTGGTGTGACAGCGCCAGCGTGCCCTCAGAACCAACCAGGAGGTGGGCGAGGTTGACCTCGCCGTTGCGGGGCGTCAGGGCATCGATGTTGTAGCCCCCGACCCGCCGCATGACTTTCGGAAAGCGTGATGCGATTTCTTCCCGCTCGCGCACGCCAAGGGCCAGCAGGTTGCTGATGAGTGTGGCGGGTGCGAGCGAGTCAGCGGAGCCCGAATCAGCGCCGAGCACTCCAAAGCGGGCATCTTCGCCATTCGCCATGATGGCATCGATGGCACTGACATTGTCCCGCATCAATCCATACCTTATGGAACGGCTGCCGCAGGAGTTGTTGGCGGTCATGCCGCCAATCGTGGCTCGCGAGGATGTCGATACGTCTACAGGAAACCACAGGCCATGCGGCTTCAGACATCGATTCAGCTCGTCCAGAACGATGCCGGGTTCCACCGTGCAGCGCTGGTCGTCGACATTCAGTTCGACGATCCGGTTGAGGCGTTTGGTAAAGTCGATGACCAGCGCGTTGTTGACCGTCTGTCCGCATTGTGATGTGCCGCTGCCTCGCGGCAGCAGCGGGCAGCCAAACTCCGCTGCATGGCTAACCGCGCGGCGAACGTCATCGATGTCGTGTGGCACCATGACTCCCAGCGGCATCATCTGGTAGATCGATGCATCGGTGGCATATCGGCCGCGGCTGAAATCGTCCAGCAACAGTTCGCCCTGCAGCTCGCCGCGAAGACGCTGCACCAGGGCCGGGTTTAATTTCGGCGACTTGCTTGACATTGTCTTGCATTCATTATTGAATCATTTCGATATTTTGCACATTTAAGTGCAAGTCAGCCAATCAGAATCTGGCAAGAGGGAAATCTATGCGACGTGCCGGACCCCACTTCCTGCAAATTCCAGGTCCGTCCCGCGTTCCAGATCGTATTCTGCGCGCGATGGACTTTCCCACCATGGATCACCGTGGTCCGGCGTTTTCGAAACTGGGTCAAAGAGTGCTTGGCGGGATGCGGTCCATCTTCAAGACTGCCGGCCCGGTCGTCATCTACCCATCGTCCGGCACCGGTGCCTGGGAGGCGGCCCTCGTCAATACGATGTCCCCTGGGGATGCTGTCGTAATGGTGGAAACCGGGCACTTTGCCGGGATGTGGCAGAAGCTGGCGGTTCGACTCGGCTTGGATGCGCAAATTATCTCAACTGACTGGAGGCGGGGGGTCGATGCCGATGCGGTGGAGGACCGGCTTCGATCTGATCACGACAATACCATCAAAGCGATTTGCGTTGTGCACAACGAAACCTCCACCGGCGCAACCTCCCGTATCGGCGAGGTGCGCGAAGCGATGGATGCCGCGGGGCATCCGGCACTGCTGCTGGTCGATACCATTTCCGGCCTGGCATGCGCGGATTTTCGGCACGATGAGTGGGGCGTGGATGTCGCCGTTGCTGGCTCGCAAAAGGGTTTGATGCTGCCGCCCGGTCTGTCGTTCAACGCGATCAGTGACAAAGCCCTGGCGGCATCGAAATCCGCCGCCCTGCCCAGGTCCTATTGGGCATGGGAAGACATGATGGCGGTCAACGATACTGGCTATTTTCCCTATACGCCTGCCACAAACCTGCTCTACGGACTGGCTGAGGCCATAGATATGCTGCACGAGGAGGGCCTCGACAACGTGTTCGTTCGCCACGAGCGGCACGGCAAAGCGACCCGGAAGGCGGTGGCGGCGTGGGACTTGGAAACGCAGTGCGTCGAAGAAAGGGACTTTTCTCCGGTTCTCACCGGGGTGCGGCTTCCGGACGGACATGACGCGGACCGCTTCAGAGGCATCGTACTCGACCACTTCGACATGTCGCTCGGAAACGGCCTGTCAAAAATCGCGGGTCGCGTGTTTCGCATCGGACACCTGGGTGACTTCAACGATTTGATGCTGGTCGCCACACTGGCGGGGGTAGAAATGGGCCTCGACATTGCCGGTGTTCCACACCAAGCCGGGGGCGTGGCCCAGGCGATGAATTACCTGCAGCATGAAGCCAGAGGAGATAGGCGCAGCGAGGCGGCGTAGCCTCGCGGACGTTGGCGCGGTATTTGCTGTTCAACACAAACTACACCTGGAGAGGATAACAATGAGTATCACATTTAAAAAGATCATTATCGCGACCGCGCTGTCCATCGCGGCAGCATCCGCGTTCGCGGAGAAAATAGTGCTCAAATACGGACATGTCGGTAAACCGGGCTCCCTGTTCACCGCCTCGGTCGAAGAATTCGCCAAACGGGCCAACGCAAAACTGGGGGATATGGCGGAAGTTCAGGTATTCGGTTCATCCCAGCTGGGCAAGGACAAGGAACTGTTGCAGAAGCTCAAGCTCGGGCAGATTACTTTTTCCCTGCCGTCATCCGTGATGTCATCGGTTGCCGATGAATTCGGTGTTTTCGAAATGCCTTACATCATCAAGGACCGGGAACACATGAAGCGGGTGCAGGGGGCGATCGGCGAAAGCGTTCTGCAAAAAGCCGCCAACGACAAGGGTTACCAGATCCTCGCTTACTGGGAGAACGGTTTCCGTCATATCACCAACAACACCCGTCCGATCAATACACCCGATGACTTGAAGGGGATAAAACTCAGGACCCCGAAGGGCGCGTGGCGGGTCAAGATGTTCAAGCTCTATGGCGCCAATCCGACACCGATGGCATTTTCGGAAGTGTTCACTGCGTTGCAAACCAACGTCATCGATGGCCAGGAAAATCCCTACGCACAGATCTGGAGTGGAAAATTTCAGGAAGTGCAGAAATACCTTTCGATTACCGGACATGTTTACACGCCGGGCTATGTGCTCGTATCGAAAAAACATTTCGCAGACCTGCCCGGGGAGGTGCAGAAAATACTGTTAGAGACGGCGCAGGAGACTCAGGCTTTTGTCTATGACCTGGCGGCCCAGCTGGAGACCGATCTTCTGCAAAAACTAAAGGACGGCGGCATCACGGTCAACGACGCCGACAAGGACGCGTTTATCGCAGCGTCCAAGCCGATCTATGACGAATTTTCCGCATCCCTGGACGGCGGCGCCGAATTGGTCAAGGCGGTGCAGGATCTGGCTAACTGATCAGCCGGAGTTCATGCCTCGAATTGCGCCCCTGTCCCGGTAAGCCCGGGCCGGGGCGTATTTGATTCAAGCAGCCTGGATGGGCGGATTGAAAACTGCTCAGAAAATTCTATCCTCGACCCTCGAGTGGTTATTGATGCTGCTCATGGTGGTGCTGACCGCGGTCGTCATCGTCGCCGTCATTTTTCGCAAGCTGGATGCATCCTTCTCCTGGTATGACGAAGTCGCCTCGATACTTTTGTCCTGGGTGACCTACTACGGCGCGTCCCTGGCTGCTCTGAAACGCAAGCACATCGGATTCGATTCCGTACTGCTCGCGATCCCCATGCCTTTGCGGTTGTGGGCAATGGCGTTGAGCGAGGCGCTGGTAATTGGTTTTTTCATAGTTCTGGCATGGGCCGGCTGGGAAGTTCTGCAGGTGCTGGAGGGTGACACGCTGGTGAGCCTGACCTGGGTGCCGGTGCAGTTTACCCAATCCGTCATCCCCATCGGGGCCGTCCTGTTCGTAATTTGCGAGTTGCTCAGCCTGCCCGGCTATTGGGTTTCCGTGGCAAACGCGCACTCCCTGGAACATGACGCCATGGTGGCGGAAATTCGGGAGGCGAAGGACCCGTGATCGTTCTCATCATCTTCGTCGCGCTGCTGGTCATGATCTGCCTCAATATGCCGATAGCGGTCGCCCTGGCGATATCCGCGATACTGGGATTGATCATCACGGAGGGGGTCGATTCGCTGGTGACGGTCGCGCTCGACATGTATGACGGGTCCACCAAGTTTTCGCTGATCGCCATTCCCATGTTCGTGCTGGCCGGTGCGATAATGAATGCGGGAGGCATAACCGACCGCCTGATCAACTTCGTCAGCGCCATCATCGGATTCATCAGAGGCGGACTGGGCATGGTCAATATCGGCGTATCGCTGTTCTTCGCGGAGATTTCCGGATCCGCCGTCGCTGACGTCGCGGCGCTCGGTTCGGTGATGATTCCGCAAATGAAACAGCGCGGTTACTCGGCGCCGCTGGCGGCCGCCATAACCTCTTCCTCCGCCTCGCTGGCGATCATCATCCCGCCATCGATACCCATGATCATCTACGCCGTGTCGGCAAATACCAGCGTCGAGCAATTGTTCGTGGCGGGCGTGGTTCCCGGGCTGTTGGGTGCCTTTGGCTTGATGGGAGTCGCCTATGTATTCGCGCGCCGTTACAACCTGCCGGTCGAGGAGGCTTTCAATCTTTCACAGGTGCGGCGCACGTTCGTAGAGGCATTACCCGCGTTCACTCTCCCGGTCATTATACTGGGCGGGATTTTCGGCGGATTCGTCACCGCAACGGAGGCGGCGGGACTGGCCGTCCTGGCGGCGCTGATCGTGGGCATATGGTATCGAGAGGTCGATCTGAAACGATTGAAGACCGCGATGATCGAAGGAGGTATGCAGACGTCCGTAGTGATGCTGCTCGTGGCGGCATCCGTTCTTATGGGCGGCTTCCTGACCCGGGCGCAGCTGCCGCAGGACCTGGCCCAGCAGATGCTGGCGTTGACCGACAACAGGTACGTTATTCTGTTGATCCTGAACGTATTTTTCCTCGTCGTCGGATTTTTTCTTCATTCCGTGGCGGCCATTATCCTGGTCATACCCATCGTGGTGCCGCTGATCGAGCAGGCGGGCATCGACCCCGTGCATTTCGGACTGGTGGTGACGCTCAATCTCGCAATTGGACAGCAGACGCCGCCGGTCGCGTCCGTGCTCATCACGTCATGCGCCATCGCCAGGGCGAATATCTGGGCCGTCTCCAAGGTAAACGTCTATTTCGTCGCCGTGCTGCTTGTGGTTCTTCTGATGTGCACGTACATTCCGGCCATTCCAATGTTTTTGGTTGAGTATTTCTACCGCTAGGCCAATGCGCGATTCACAAGAGCTGTTGTTCGATCTCGATGGCGATACGGGCGTTATCACCTTGAATAGGCCAGAAGCCAGAAATGCATTGACGTTCGGCATGTACACGCGGATTGCCGAAATCTGCGCGGCGCCTCCGGCGGGAGCCCGTGTGCTTGTCATTACCGGGGCCGGTGACAGCGCGTTCGCGGCAGGTACCGATATTGCACAGTTTCGGCATTTCAGCAGCGCACAGGACGCGATCGACTACGAACGCCGCATAGACCGTGTTTTGACGGCGCTGGAGTCGTGTGCCCTGCCCACCATTGCGGCGATCTCCGGTGCCTGTACCGGCGGCGGTGCCGCCATCGCCGCAGCTTGTGACATCAGGTTGGCCACCGCCGATCTCAAATTTGGCTTTCCAATCGCCCGCACCCTGGGAAATTGTCTTTCAGCGAATTCCCTGGCGCGATTGTCCGCCTTGATCGGGGCGGGGCGAGTACGAGACATGATCTTCACCAGCCGACTGTTGGGCGCGGAAGAAGCCCGATCGGCGGGGCTGATAAGTGAGATGGTCGAGAATCGACAAAGTCTCGATGTCCGTGCCCGTGAACTGGCGCGCGTCGTTGCAAGCCAGGCACCGTTGACCCTGCAGGCGACCAAGGAACTGCAGCGTCGCCTGGCGGTACGGACCGTCGAAGACGAGGATATGATCACCATGTGCTATACCAGCGCGGATTTCCGCGAAGGTATCGACGCTTTCTTCGCCAAACGTAAACCGCAATGGCGGGGGAAGTAGCTTGAGCGGCCCATTGACGGGTTGCCGGGTGATCGAACTTGCCCACATCATGGCGGGTCCGGTGACCGGCCTCATGCTGGCCGATATGGGGGCCGACGTCATCAAGGTCGAGAAGCCGGTGGGCGATGATTCGCGCCGGATGGTTCCGCCGGAAATCAAGGGAGAAAGCGCCGCTTTCATGATGATGAACCGGAACAAGCGCGGTGTCGTTCTGGATCTCAAGCGGGAAGAGTGTCGCGGGGCACTGATCAGACTCTTGCAAAAGGCCGACGTCGTGATCGAAAACTACCGTAAGGGAACCATGGAGAAGCTCGGCCTGGGTTATGAGACACTGCGAGAGGCCAATCCGGGTCTAATCTACTGCGAAATCTCGGGTTTTGGTCGAACCGGGCCATATGCCGAACGCGGCGGCTTTGATCTGATCGCCCAGGGCATGTCGGGGTTGATGTCGATTACCGGTGAAGGAGAGGGAAGGCCGCCGGTAAAGGTCGGTGCCCCCGTGACCGACATCACCGCGGGAATTCTCGCTGCCATGGGAGTGGCGGCCGCATACGCCAGCAAGTTGAAAACAGGATTAGGGCAGAAAGTGGATACGTCGCTGTTCGAAGCCGGCATCATTCATACCTACTGGCAGTCCGCCATCGCCCTGGCCACGGGCGAGTCACCCGGACCCATGGGCACCGCGCACCCGTTGAACGCTCCGTATCAGACATTCGAAACGGCGGATGGCTGGATTAACGTGGGCGCGGCGAATCATGCGAACTGGGCGCGGCTGATCGAGCTGATTGGAGCACCATCCCTTGGGCGTGACGAGCGGTTCGCGACCAATGAAAAGCGGATGGAAAACCTGCCCGCCCTGGCCGAAGAATTGAACGGAATTTTCAGAACACGTACGACCGCCGACTGGCTGCGCCTGCTGGAACAGGGCAGGGTGCCGGCGGGTCCGATTCTGAACGTCGGTGAGATGCATCGTGATCCGCAGGCGCAGGCGAGGGAGATGATCGTTGAAAAGGTCCATCCCACCGCCGGCCCCGTCAAGACGCTGGGTTTGCCGGTAAAGTTCTCCCATACCCCCGGCGGTATCCGGTTTCCGGCTCCCAGGCTGGGTCAACACACGGAAGAAGTGCTGAAAGAGATTGGGTACGGTCAGGAGGAGATCGCGCGCATCATTGCGGGCCCCTGATTCCGTCATCCAAGCGATGTTTGATCTGGTCGTCGATAGCCGCGCCCGTCTCAGAGCGGGAATTGCTCCCGCGTGACAGGGGCCCGGTGACCCGGGACGCCGAAATGGCATACGGGATGTGACCGATACGGGCTCGAGTCCTAAAAGAAAAGAGCCGCTGATCTCTCAGCGGCTCTCTTCGAGGAGGAGACGCGTGTCTCTGCGGCAACAGACGACTATACAGCGGCGCCCTGAGCGGTTGTGTAAGTCGAGGTTGCGTATCCAACGCCAGCCTGTGTTGAGCCCACGCTTGGAGCGGCGTTGGAATCGATCATTTTTTCCACCACTTCGGCGATGTTGGCGCGATCGATGCCAATATCCTGAAGAATGGTGTTGTTCAATCCTGACAGTTCGCGAACTGCACGATTAATCATTAAACGACGTCGGATTGTGTGGAAAAGGGTCATTAATCAAGCTCCTGGGTCCTGTAACTGTAAGATCTATACTAGATGCCGAGACCAGCTACGCCAGCAAGGTGGCGAAAGCGGTCAGTATTGCGATTGCGCCGACATAAGCGGCGCCGGTTTTTACGAGCATGCTGTATGCCATGTTCATTTCCTCGTTAAGATATTGACTGGAATAATTTGTTTGATGCACTGCACCATGAACTTGACAGTAACTATAGTGCTACATGTTGTTGAAATCAAAAGAAAAGATTTCATGATAATCATGAATAATTACTCATGAATCACTGAGTGTCATTGGTTGGTAAATACACGCTCCTTCAGAAATCACCAATATTAATCAATAAGTTATAAAGACCTACCTTTGAATTCAGGCAATTTGGCCGCCATCAAAAAAGCCGCTGAATCAAGCGACTTTCTGGGAGGAACAGGCGGGTCGTAGGCTATGCCGTGGCACCACCCCTGACCCGGTAATTCACACCAGCATTTTTATGTTCTCCGGATTCCCGGTTTTTCAACGAATTCACCGAATCTTCCATCATCTCTTCAACGAGCTGCGGTATGTTGCCCCGCTCGACGCCTATATCCTTGAGCGTTGCGTTGCTGAGCCTGCTGAGTTCGTGAATAGCACGATTCACCCGCCGTCTGTGCTTGAAGCTGCTGATCAGCACGTTGGCGCCGGACGAATCGTTCGCGCCGTGTGTGTCGTGTTCGATCAGCGGGGCTCGGTACCGGAACGGTTCGATGGCCGCGTGAATTCCTCTCATGATCAAGTTCATTGATAGTCTCCTGTCGTTCGCGAGGGTGATCAGGCGAAGAGCATCGCCAGCGGGGTCATAATCGTGACGGTGCCCACGTAAATAGCGCCCCAAGTGACCGGCACGCGGCAAGCCATGAACATCTCCTCATAATGATAAACAAAACAATTTAAAATAATGGTGCACTGCACCATTCACTATGTCCCATAGTATGGACGAAAATGCGCAAATTCAAAGGAAATATTTTCATCATATACATGAGTTAAAACTCATGCTAGGATGAGGCGATGGTGAGACTGCCCCCGACCGCCGCACTGCGCGCCTTCGAAAGTGCGGCTCGCCACCTGAGCTACACCCGCGCCGCGGAGGAACTGAGCATCACGCAAAGCGCGGTTAGCCATCAAATTCGACACATCGAGCAACTTTGGGAACTCAAATTGTTCCTGCGCCGGGGCCGCAGCCTGCGACTCACCGAGGCGGGGCATGTATTGGCCCCTATCGTTCGGGATTTCATCAAAAGGCTGTCCGCCAAGCTGACGGAACTTCGTCCCGGCGATGACCGGTCGGTGTCACTTCGGGTCAGCCTGCTTCAGTCATTCGCATTCAAGTGGCTGGTGCCCCGGTTGGGCCAGTTTTCGCAGCAGTACCCAAGCATCAATGTGTGGATTTCCACCACCGATGAGCTCATCGATTTCAGCATGCACGAGGTCGATGTGGGAATCCGTCTAGGGCATGGCGGGTGGTCCGGCCTGTCGGAAGAACTGATCCTGAGAGAGTACGTATTCCCCGTCTGCAGCCCCAGGTTCCTGAGCCGAATCATGCCGCCCGAGGCGCCGGAAGACCTGCTCAGGTACCCATTGATCTATCGACATTCACAAGATATTTGTCCGCGCTGGCGGGACTGGTTCAGGTATGCGGGGGTGGAGATCAAATCTCTGCCCAAAGGATCAAAATTCCCTGACACCAGTATGGCGGTCCAGGCGGCGATCGATGATTTCGGCGTGGCGCTGGCGAGAAGCGCCCACGTTCAGGATGACCTTGCGACGGGCAGGCTCGTTAAGCTGTTCGACGTCAGCAGTCCGTCCAACGTGGCCTATTATTTCGTCTGCCCCAAGGGGCGGGAGAGCGAGCCGAACATCCGGGCTTTCCATGATTGGGTTGTGGAAGAAGCGGTTCTGTCTCAACGGGAGTTCGACCGGGTAGCCGCGCCCAATTCCACCGGGTAACGGGCGGTTGACCTGCATTTTTCACAACTCCCGGCATGCCGAATCCAGTGCCTCCTCGGTCCGTTCGATGTCATCATCGGTGTTCACGGATGAAATGAAGCGCCTGACGCCCGGCAGGACGTAGATGCCGCGGCGCAGCAGTTCGACATCTAAACGACGGACCGCGTCGATATTCGAGGTCATGATGTCGAGTTGGCTTGTCGGCGCTTCCTTCATATATAGGATCTGCCAGAAAGAGTTTCGACCCGCGGCAATTGCGGGGACCCCGTGCCTGTCCAGGACCTGTTGCAGGCGGGAGAGCAGTTTATCGGAGATCGCGAAAAGACCGTCGTGGAATCCCGGCTGCTCGAGGATCTGAATTGTCGCAAGCCCAGCCGCGGCACCGAGCGGATTGCCATGAAGCGTGCCGTTGATGTAGGCATAGTCCGCGCGGCCCTTGCGTTTCGGGTTGGCCGCATCGAGAATGTCGGCACGTCCCGCAACGCATCCTCCGGGACCACCGCCGCCGATCACCTTGCCGAAGCTGGCAAGGTCTGGAGTGACGCCGAAGAATTGCTGGCCCCCTCCCAGGGCCAGGCGGAAACCGGTGACGACCTCGTCGAACATCAGCAATACGTTGTTTTCGTCGCAAATCCGCCTCAGCCCCCTAAGGAACCTTGTTTCGGCAAAAATGATCCGCTGCACGGGCTCGACGATAACCAGCGCCAGATCGTCGCGATGTTCCTGGATTATTCCTTCTGCGGTGTCCAGATCGTTGTACGGCGCGACCAGTACCGTGTCGGCAAGCGCCTCGGGCACGCCGCCACTATCCGGTTTACCGTGAGGATAGTCGGCCGGTTCCGTGGGAAAGAGGCTGAACGACGAGTAGTCGTGGTTGCCGTGGTAAGCCCCCTCGAATTTCAGAACTTTGGTGCGGCCGGAAAAGGCGCGTGCTATACGCATAGCGTAGAATGTCGCTTCAGATCCGGTGGTGGTCAGGACCACTTTCTCCGCGCAAGGCACGATCCCGACCAATCGCTCGGCCAGTTCCACGGCGAGGTCATTGAGCGTGCCGAAAAAATGCATGCCGCGTCCCGCCTGTTCCCTAACCGCCTCCACGACTTCGGGGTGACAATGACCGATGATGTTGGCCCCGGCTCCGCCGACGTAGTCGATGTACCAGCGCCCGTCCACCGAGCGTACACGGCTCCCCTCACCACGTTCGGCAATGAAGCGAACATCGTCGGGCAGTGAGTAACCGCCGAGACCGGCGCCGGGAATACAACGTTCCGCGATTCGGTAGTAGTCGTTCTGGTTCAGTGGTGCATCTATGTCAACAGCTTGTTCGGTCATTGTTGTCTGACTCCATGGTCGCAGGGTCGATCGAATCGACGTATCGGGATCATAGTATCCGTTACTTTCATCGCGCTTTACATTCTGGGCCGCGTGTTGTGCGGATCATAGACGGGCAGATCCAGTACCCGCGCCGGTCTTCGCTCACCCAGGATCATCACCGACAACTCGGTATCCGGCTCGGCACACTCCGGATTAACGTATGCGAATGCCAGGCTCCTGCGGCAGGTAAAGCCGTAAGCACCGGAACTCACCTGGCCCACATGCTCGCTGCCCTGAAAAACCGTTTCGCTGGCATGCGCATCGGCGTCCCTGGCATCGATCTCCAGATAGGCGCAACGCCATCGCGCATCGGAGTCGCGGCTTGCCAGGGTTGCGTCACGCCCGATGAAGTTTCCTTTGTCCAGTCTGCAGAACCGCATCACATCGGCTTCGGGAAGGGTGACTTCGTTGGTCAGTTCCGATGCACCCTTGAATCCTTTCTCGAGCCGCAGGGCGTTCAGGGCATAGGAGCCGAAGTTGGAGATTCCCAGCGGCTCGCCGGCGTTCCAAAGCGCATCGTATACATCGTCCATTGCCGGCATGGGGACATGCAGTTCCCAACCGAGTTCGCCCTGATATGACATGCGCAGGGCGCGCACGTCAGCCGCTCCCGCTGCGGAAATGGTTCTGGCGCGCAGCCATGGCCAGCTTTCGTTGTCGAGTGCGGCATCGGTGATCTGTGACAGGACGTCCCGGGAGCGGGGGCCGGACACGACCAGGCAACCCCGCTGCCCCGAAACGATGCTGATGTCGACTCGTTCCTCCGGCTGGCGGTGCTGTACCAGCCAGTCGAACACCTTTTGTTCGGAGAATGCCGCAAACATCATGTAGAAGCGGTCATCGCCAAACCGCGCCAGAGTCGTTTCAGCTTCGATGGTGCCGGATTCGTTAAGGATGTGGGCGAGCACGATGCCACCATCGCGGCGCGGTACGCGGTTGGCAATCATTCTGTCCAGAAACTCGTGGGCGCCGGGCCCCGTGATGTCGAGCTTGGCAAATCCGGTAAGGTCCATGACGCCAGCTCGTTCGCGAACGGCGCGGCATTCCTCGGCCACCGCGCGGTGCCAGTCCGGGCGCCGGAAGCCGTACACATCCTCTCTGCGCTGGTCCGGAAGCGCGAACCAGCGCGGACGCTCCCAGCCGTAAATCTCCTCGTGAATTGCACCGACCGCGGTGAGCCGCCGGTACAACGGACTGATCTTTTGGGGACGGCCGCTGTTCCTCTGTCTTCCAGGATAGGGGATCTCGTGTCGAAGAACATAGTCCTCCTTGGCGCGGGCGATCTCGTGCTCCCGGCCGATCCAGGATCCAAACCGGCGGGGATCGAAGTCGCGCATGTTGATGTCGGCGGTGCCGCGGACCATCCACTGGGCGAGATATTTCCCGGCCCCCGGCCCCCACGCAATGCCGACATGGCTCCCGCAGCAGCACCAGTAGTTGCGCAGCTCCGGTGCCGGTCCGAGCAGCATGTTGCCATCCGGCGGCATGGGAATGGCACCGTGGACTTCACGCTTGATGCCATAGTCCTCGAGCAAGGGCATCCGCTCGAGGGCTTTTTCCAGAAACGGTGCGATCCGATCGTAGTCCGGTTCGAACAACTCGTTCTCGGCTTCCCAGGGCGCGCCTTCGTCCCAGATCGTCCGCGGGTCGGTCTTCTCGTAGATGCCGATCAGGCCCGATTTCTGTTCCATACGAATGTACCCGGAATAGGTCATGTCATCCCGCACCACGGGCAGTTCGCGTTCGAGATCGATGAACTCTTTCACGGTGTCGGTGACGAAGTAGTGATGGGTCGTATTCGCCATGGGCAGGTTGTAACCGCTCCAGGCCGCCACCTGTTTGGCGTAGGCGCCCGCGGCATTGACCACGTGCCGGCAGGTGATGTCGCCTTTTTCCGTGACTACCCGCCAGGCGCCGTTTGCTTCCTGCCTGACGTCCGTCACCCGGTTGTGCCGGATCACGGTTGCGCCGCGGCGCCGGGCGCCCTTGATCATGCCGAATGTGGCGCCCGCTGGGTCGACATGACCGTCGTTCGGTGTATGCAATCCCGCTTTCACCCCGTCCAGATTAAAGAATGGGTGAAGTCCGCGTATTTCATCGGGACCGATGATTTCCATCGGAACCTCGAGGCCGCGCCCAACGCTTAGGATATGGTGAATAAAATCGACTTCATCGTCGAGGTAGGCCACCCTGAGAGAGCCGCACCCGTGCCAGCTCACGGACTGCCCCGTTTCTGCCTCCAGGTTGCGATAGAACTCGACGCCGTACTTGTTGATCTTGGCGAGCCCCCAGTGGGCGAGGCCATGGGTGATCTGTCCCGCCGCGTGCCAGGTGGAGCCGGATGTCAATTCCGCTTTCTCGACCAGGACGCAGTCGTTCCAACCTTCCCGGCAAAGATGGTAGAGCAGGCTGGCCCCCATGACGCCGCCTCCGATGATGACGACTTGCGCCTCAGATTGCACTTCGATCTACCGTTATCATTTGCCGCAGAGAGGAGTAGGGTGTTTATGACCAAACGAGTACATTTGTACTTATATTAAAACAAAGGGTACAGTAGTATACAACCGTGAAACGATTCGAACGAAGCCGGCATGCGTGAAGACAGTCAGACCCGTGTGCTGAAAAATTTGGCCGCAATGCTGCCGGACCTCAGCCCGCAGTTGAAAAAGGCCGCGGGTTACGTTCTGGAGCATCCCGAACGAGTTGCCCTGGGTACGGTAAGACAAACAGGCTCCGAGGCTGGTGTGCACCCGAATTCGCTGGTGCAGCTGGCGCGTCTGGCTGGATTCGATGGTTACCGGGGATTCCGGGAAGCTTTTGCGCGTCATATCAAGGAAGGCGCCAGGATGATCAGGGGTCGTGCCCGGGAGCTGCAGAAGTTTGGTGCCGGCGGTGCGCATGACCGCCTCTACAACGACCTCGCCGCCAAGGCGATATCCAACGTGGAGACGATGTTTGCAGGCAACGACCCGGTCGCTTTGCGCAGGGCCGCCAATGCCATCGTGGCAGCTGAGCAGGCGTACATTCTAGGCGTTGGCGTAGGATATGCCCTGGCGCACAATTTTTGGTACGTTGCGCACATGGCGTTCCGCAATGTCATCCAGATTCCACGCCCCGGTCATCTGCCCATCGACGATTTGGCACGCGTGGGCCGCAACGACGTCCTGCTGGCGATAAATTTCTACCCGTATCGAACCGATGTTCTGGCAGCGACCGACCTGGCCCGCAGCCGGCGCGCCACGCTGATCTCGGTAACCGATGATCGCGTCTCACCGGTTGCTCTCGCTTCGCAGCACGTGTTCGTCACACCGGTGGAATCGCCCCAGTTTTTTACGTCCTTGATCGCCGCGGCGGCGCTGATGGAAACGCTACTCAGTTTTGTCGTTGCGGGCGCTGACAAGAAAGTGCTCAAACAGATAGAGACGTTCCACAAAATTCGTTACGACAGCGGGGTTTATATAGAAAGTTGGTGAAATAGCACATGCTCTGATCGAATTAAGCATTGTCGTTCGGAACGCGGTGAAGCAATCAAAAATCGATGCGAACCGGCGGTTTATGGATTGCCGAAACGCTGCGCTCCTCGCAATGAATTTCTTATTCAGAGTCGTTGTAAGAAATGACTAGCGAAATGCGGAAATTGGATAGACATTTTCACGTGAACCAGGCAGGTGACAGTTATGAATGAAACGGCAGCGGCCGGCGGCGAGCCCGTGCGCGCGCTCGAACCCGAATACTACATCGACGATTCGAATTATGAACGAGAGAAACCCGGAATCTTCTATCGCTCGTGGATATGTATCGGCCATGGCTCACAGCTCTCGAAATCCGGCGATTTTTTCACATTCCGGATCAGCGATCAGGATCTGTTCGCAATCCGGGACCACGACAACCGCGATCGAGTGTTCTTCAATGTATGCGCCCACCGCGCCCATCAGATCGTAAAGGATAGCGGCAACAAACGGTCGCTCGTGTGTCCATACCATGCCTGGACCTACGATCTCGACGGTCGCCTAAAGCGCTTTCCGAATCAACAGAATGCCGCACTCGATGTTTCGGGTATCTGTCTGAAGGAGGTCGGGCTGGAGAAATTTTGTGGCTTCCTGTTCGTCAATCTGGACCCCGATGCGAAGCCAATGTCGTGGTGGTTCCCGGATGTCGAGCAACAGCTGCAAGCCTTTGTGCCCGACATCGATCTGTTGCAGCCCATGCGTTACGTGGAAGTGGACGAGGCCTGCAACTGGAAGGTTTCCGTGGAGAACTACAATGAGTGCTACCACTGTCCTCTCAACCACCCGACATTTGCCAATGGCGTGATCGACCCGGCGACGTACAACATCGAACCGAATGGCTACAGCCTGCGGCACACCACCGTGGCCGCCAACCTCGACAGGATGACCTACG
Source organism: Gammaproteobacteria bacterium (assembly GCA_024639325.1). Taxonomy (GTDB): domain Bacteria; phylum Pseudomonadota; class Gammaproteobacteria; order Arenicellales; family JAANXG01; genus JAHEKE01. The sequence goes on along the minus strand of JAHEIO010000027.1, from coordinate 26,773 downwards.
ATATCGACCCGGACGCGAACGAACACGCCACGGACTACAGTTCGTGGTACTTGTGGCCGACCACGTCTTTCCAGGTCTATCCGGGCAATGTGCTCAACACCTATCACTGGACTCCGCTTGGCGTCGACAGGGTGAGGGTGTCACGGGGATGGTTCACGCCGCAGGGGGAGTGGTCGGAGGTGATCGACCGGCTGGCGGACCAGGATCGCGACACCACCGTCGCCGAAGACGTCCTGCTGGTGGAATCCGTTCAAAAAGGTTTAGGCAGTCTGGGCTACCGCACACCGGGGCCGCTCGTTCTGGATCCCGGTAGAGGCCTGAAAAGCGAACATTCCATCAAGTCCCTGCAGGACTGGACGCGGCAGGCCATGGCCACCACCGGTCGATGACAGCGTCCGGATCTGCGACGACGTCTCGGAAAGGCGGGCGCGGGTTCCGGACGACGGGCTATAGCGAGCCGAATACGGTAACGCCCCTCGCGTCGGCGGAGGCAAACAGCGTCTGTCCGCGGGTTTGGTCCGCGATGGTCGAGCCGGCTTGGTCAACCGCGATCAACCCGAACGTATAATCGAACTCCATACCCTCTCTGATTGTGTTCCTGACGGACTGCTCCAGCGTCTGTCCGTCCAATCTGCGGGTGGTGATTCTCGCAGCCACGCCAAGGTTCACGATTTCCTCGCCCGCGCCGGTACAAGATATGGCAGCGGCGGTGCTGGCGTAGTTGCCGGCCACGGTCGCCGAATCGCTGACCCGACCCGGTATCTCGCCGCCGACGCCGCCGGTGGAGGTGGCCGCGAACATCCGGCCCTGTTCATCTAACGCTACCGCGCCAACCGTTCCCGCCAGGCCTTGCCTGCCTTCCAGGTGTTCAAGCCATCGGCGTTCGGTATACGGATTGTGGCTCCGGAATCCCTTGCCCCGTGCATATCGTGTCGCGGGATACCCGGCCAGGACGGTGTTTTTTTCGGAGGCCAGTTCCGCGGCGACGAGGACAGGGTTTTTGACGTACTGGATATTGATCACTCCGGAGAACCGGTTGTTCGTCGCGTCCATGAGGGAGGCACTCATGCGGATTTCACCGTCCGACTGAACCCTGGATCCGGTTCCCGCGTTGAACAATTCGCAGTCCTCGAGAGCAGTAACCGCTGCCAACACCGCGGCGCGTGCCCCGTCGGTGATCAACGCCTCGTAGCCTCTGCCGACAATGTCGCGCAGACTATCCTGGCAGTCTTGTTCGAAGCCGCTGATGTTTTCGAATTCCTTGATACCGCCGTGTATGATGATCGCGCTAGGCATGAAATTTCCTGTACCGGTTCAGTTCGTTGTCACTATTTTGCTCAGATAATCCAGCACCTCGCGCCGGCGCTCGTGGATGAGCAGGGCGGTCAATTCGCCCGATCGCGAGTCGTTTACCAGTTTTCGCACCGCTTCGAGCTCGTGACGCTCCCGGTCGATTTTATCCGGCGGTATTCCCTGCGCGGTGAATTCATTGTAAAGAATATCTGCCGTCTCGCCTCTATCGCGCCCGCGGGCATAGTCATCCATCTCCTTGATGACGACCCGATCCCAACGGGATGCGCACGCCGTAACCGCGAGATCCCGTATATCCTTGTCGCTTCGGTCACCTGCCTGTCCGATGAGCAGCGTCCGGCGGCTGGCCGGGATCGCCGCGGCCATATTGACGAACGCCGTCATGCCGTGTGGATTGTGCGCAAAATCGACGAGAAAAGTGGCGCCTTTGATGTCATAGATATTGCAGCGTCCGGGGTTGTCGTTGGGGTCCATAGCGCACAATCCGGCGCGGATGCTGGGCATCGAAATACCCAGGCCGAGGGCCAGACCGACCGCCCCAAGAGCGTTGTACACATTGTGACGTGCGGCTCCCTTGAAGGTAATGGGTATTTTGTCTATCTCCATAACCACACGGCTGGACCCTTGCTGCGTTACGGTGATCGAACCATCGGTAATGGTACATATCGTACCGCCCGCTCCGGCGTGCTCGGCAATCAACGGGTTGTCGGAATCCGGGCTGAACCAGGTAATGTTGAACGCCGATCCTTTCGCTCTTTCGGCAAGGCGATCATCGTCCGCGTTGAGCACCAGGGCGGAGTCCTCCCCGAGAGCGCGCGTAACTATCCACTTGACGTCGGCAAGCTCGTCAACGTTGTGCACGCCGAACTCACCGAGATGATCCGACGCGACATTGGTAATGAGCACCGCATCCACGCGATCCACGGCCAGTCCTCGGCGCAGCAATCCGCCCCGGGCGGTTTCCAGCAACGCCAGATCGACGCTGCGATCACGCAGCACGGCCCTTGCGCCGCCGGGGCCCGAGTAGTCGCCGGCGTCCAGGACGGTGTCGCCGGCGGCGATCCAATCGGTTGAACTCAGCCCCACGGTGTAGCCCGCTGCCCGCGCGATGCTCGCGGCCAGGCGCACCGAGGTGGTCTTGCCGTTGGTGCCGGTAATCACCCCAACCGGAATGCTTCCCAGTGCGTCCCATGGAACATCGGATAGATCGGGGACGGTGTCGAGAGCCCAGTTTCTGCTGTACCGTCCCAACCCTACCGAAATCTCATCCGAATCCATCAGCACGGGTATATCCCGGGCGATCGCCTCGGCACGCAGCGCGATCGCATTGGGCTTGCTTTCATCGCGAATCGAATCGCGAAACTTTTTCGCGTCTGCCGTCACGTCCGGTTCCGATCCACCGCCGACAATGTAGTCAGCGGCGTCGAATGCCCAGTCGTTGATATCGGTGGCGGAATACAGCGCGTCGACGGGCGCCGAGATCGCCAGGCTGGCGCCGTCCTTGAAGCGGCGAACACAGGTGTCGCCGCAGTCCCAACCGACCGCGTCGAGCATCCTTCGCACCTGCGTGAGCCAGGCATCGATGGCCACGTCAGGGTCGTCGTCATCGAATACGACGTCGATGACGGCACCAGGCTTGTCCCACAGCAGGTTGGGGCCGGTCAGGCGGCGCGAATCCAGACACCGCATCGGCTAGTCTTCGGTTTCCCTGGCGATGCGCACTCCGCGTTCGTCGCGGATCAGCTCCATATCCTCGTCGAATTCGAAATCGCCGATGATGTCCGGGGGAATTTCCACGGCGGCGGGTTTGACCCGGGCGGCGACGACGTCTTCGTCGGGCTTGAAGTAGATGATCTGCTTCCAAGACCGAGCGATCTGGTCGGCCAGCACGAGCAGGAGATCGCCGCTTCGCGCCGCGCGCAGTGCGGTACCAATAGCCTCCTGTTCGTCGGGTATGATCTGGATGTGCTGCTCGTCAACCCCCGACTCGCGCAGCGACCGGGCGATTATCTCGGGCACCTCTTTGTCCCCACGCCCGCGCCGGTTGTCGTCCCTGCGGCAGATGTAGTGGTCGAAATGCCCGGCCGCGATCCTGGCCACTTCCTCGATATCCTCGTCGCGGCGGTCGCCGGGCATGGTGAGCACGACGATCTTCTGTCCCAATGTGTCGAATCTGTCGACGACGTCACAGATGGTCTTGACCGCCGCCGGGTTGTGGGCGTAGTCCATGATGACCTTGAACGGCAGTTCGTCGTACACATTGAGTCTGCCCGGCGCCTGAAAAAACGTGGTGTCGAAAGTGCGCAGCCCGTGCCGGATATTGTCGAGGTCGATACCGAGGTTGTAGGCCAGTGCGGCGGCGAACATCGCGTTCTGCGCGTTGTGCAGGGCACGGCCCTCGAGGGTGGCCGGAATCAGGTGAGACCACAGCAGCGGAATGTGGTGACCTTTCTCGTCATACAACGTGATCATGTGGCCGTTGATTCCCTGCTCCAGGACCACCGCCAGCCCGCCGGCCTGGATGTGTTCGCGCACCAGGGGGTGCGTCCGGTTCATCGTGATGTAGCACAGTTTGTCCGCGTTGCTGTAGTCGGCCATTTTCAAACACAACGGGTCATCGGCATTGAGGATAGCCGTGCCGCGGGCCACCTCGATCACGACGCGCTTGACTTCGGCCAGCTGTTCCAGGGTGTCGACGCCGCGCAGTCCGAGGTGGTCGGCACTCACGTTGAGGCACGCGGAGACGTCGGACTGCCGGTAGCCCAGGCCACTGCGCAGCATGCCTCCCCGCGCGGTTTCGAGCACCGCCGCGTCCACCGTGGGATCGCTGAGGACCATCCTGGCTGCGGTGGGTCCGGTCATATCGCCACTTACCGTGAGGCGGCCGTCGATGTAGACGCCGTCCGTGGATGCCAGCCCCACGGTGTGCCCGGCCATCTTCATGATGTGCGAAAGCATTCGCGCGGTGGTGGTTTTTCCATTGGTCCCGGTGATGCCGGCGATGGGAATGCGGCCGTCGGTGCTCTCGGGAAACAGCATCTCTATGACCGGGGTGGCCACGTCACGCGGTTCCCCCTCGCTGGGCGCGACGTGCATGCGGAAGCCGGGGGCGGCATTGACCTCACAAATGGCGCCGCCGGTTTCGTGATAGGACTTCGCGATGTCCGTGGTGATGAAATCCACGCCGCCGACGTCCAAACCAACGGCGCGGATGGCACGCTCCGCCATTTCGCGATTATCGGGATGGATGATGTCGGTGACGTCGATGGCCGTGCCGCCCGTGGACAGGTTGGCGGTGGAGCGCAGGTAAACGGTCTCACCTTCGCCCGGGACCGTCCTGCGTGTGTAGCCTTTGAACTCGAGCAGCCGGTCGGCCTGATGGTCGAATTCGAGCCGGGTGAGGATTTTCTCGTGGCCGACTCCTCGCCGCGGGTCGCGGTTGATATCGTCCACCAGTTCCTCGATGGTGTGTTTGCCGTCTCCCAGCACGTGGCCCGGCACCCGCTTGGCCGCCGCTACCAGCTTGCCGTTGACCACCAGCAGCCGGTGATCCAATCCTGGGATATAGCTCTCGATGACGATTCCGTCGCCATGCACCTTGGCATTGTCATAGGCGACTTCCAGCTGTTCGGGGGTTTGCACGTCTATGGTGACCCCCCGGCCGTGATTGCCGTCCAGCGGTTTTACTACGACCGGGTAGCCGATGCGCTCGGCTGCCTTCTGGGCGCGCCTCAGCCTGTAAACCAGCGCCTGGCGGGGTACGGGCAGCCCCAGGTCCGCAAGCAGCCGGTGGGTTTCCTCTTTGTCTGACGCAAGTTCCACCGATACGTATGAAGTGTTGCCGGTGATGGTGGCCTGGATGCGTCGTTGATGGCAGCCGTGGCCGAGTTGAATGAGGCTTTGGTCATTGAGCCTAAGCCAGGGAATGCCGCGTTGCTCCGCCGCCTTGACGAGCGAGGCGGTGCTGGGGCCCAGCGCCCGCTTCTGTGCGAAGCGAATAAAGTCGTCCCTTTCTTTGCCGAACTCGAATTCCCGGCCCCGGGAATCGTCGGGTCGCAGATCCCGAGGTAACAGATGATGAACCAGGTCGACGGCCAGGCGACCCGCTTCCAGTCCTACCTGTTCGCCCTCGTACTCGTACACGACATCGTAGTGGCCCGGCGCACCGTCGGTCGATCGAGTCTTGCCGAAGGTGACGTTCGCACCGGTGATGTTCTGTAGTTCCAGTGCAACGTGCTCCATCACATGTCCCAGCCATGTCCCTTCGTCCTCGCGCATGCGTCGAATGAATCCACCGGGCACCTGATACGAACAACCGTGTTCCTGCAGGCCGGGAAGATTCTCCACCAGGCCGTTTACGAAATCTTCTCCCAGCCGTCCCGTTGGCCAGTTCTCCAGGTCACCCAGGTCCAGCGTTTGTCGAATTACCGGAAACAGTGCATAGATATTGGGGCCACGAAACACCGTGGTAGCTAAAATCTTCATCTTACATCCTCGCTTGGAGTCGTATGCGCGTTGTTGACGACGGCTTTTCACGCCCGTCTCTCACCGGACGGGTTATTGCTGATAATATCCTGTTTTCGAATTTAATGAGAATTTACAAGACGCACACTTAGATGGGGCGACGGCACTCAACGGAAATTCCATCCCAGGCGGGTCGCCTGGCCATTGTGGGCGGCCGACTGGAAGCGGATAACGCCGCCGTATTCGATGCGATCAGGCCTTTGTGCGGCGGACGGATTGCGGTGATACCGGTAGCATCCCAAATCCCGCAAGAGGTCGGGGCCGAGACCGTGGACAGCTTCATCGGAAACGGCTTCACAGCGGAGCTGATGCCGTTGTTCTGGCAGGAGCGGGGTTCCGCCCGTGATCAGGACCTTGTCGATCTGGTCGGTTCCTGCGGTGGGGTGTTCTTTACGGGCGGCGACCAGTCCAGAATCGTGCGCTCTCTTGTACAGAATGACTCGGAGACACCTCTGCTCGAAGCCATCAGGGTGATGTACGCCTCGGGCGGACTGGTGGCAGGATCGAGCGCGGGTGCGGCAATGATGTCCCGGCACATGATTCTGGGGGGGACGTCCAACGAGGCCCTGAGCTACGGAATCGTCGATGACCCTGATGTCCCGGGCCTGGCGCTGGGGAAAGGGCTCGGTTTCTTTCCATGGGGAGTGATCGATCAGCACTTCATTGCGCGCGGGCGGATCGGTCGCTTGGTAGCCGCAGTCAACGCGTGCGGTGAATCGCTGGGCTACGGAATCGATGAAAACACGGCGCTGATTGTCGAGGGTGAAAACGCCGTCGTGCGAGGGGAAACCGGCGTCATCGTTGTCGATCTGTCGCACACGCTCAATACCAGCGAACACGGAATAGAGGACGTTACTATTTCCTATCTCGATGACGGGGACCGGATCGATCTGCGGAGTAACCGCGTCACACCGGACGCCGACAAAAAGCCGGTGCGTGTTTCCGGTTCGTCGCTGCGTTCACCGGCCCCGGTCAAGCGCTGTGCGTTCGGTATATACACTCTGCTCGATCTGATGCAGCGCCTTGCCAGGGCGGATACCAGGCGTTACGTGCGTGACAGCGTCAGCTCGTGGCCGGACAAGGGCGCCGTGGAATGGTGCGTGGAACTCGAGCGCGTGCGCCGTCAATCCCGCGCTTTGAAAGCGATACGCGACGGTCGGATGCGTTACACGATGATCGATTATCGGCTGCATATCAATCGCGGTGACAGCCTGCGGGCAAGCCGGTTCCCGACGCCGATCCATCTCCACCATGCGGAACGTGCGCCGTCCTCGCAGATCGTGCTGCTGGGCAATTCGCCGCTCAAGTGGCGTGAACGGAACGTCGACTCGCTGAGACCCTATCTGCGGGAACCGATCGGAGTCATGGCTACCGCCTCCGGGATTACAAGGCAGGTCGCGAGGGAATATGTGGACTGGCTGCGCCGGATCGACGTTTCCGCGGAAGAACTGGACGTCACCGAGAACAACATCGAGCAGCGCAATCGGGACAACGGTTTTCTGCGAAGCCTCGGGCAGATGGGAACGATACTTCTTCCCGGGGGCAACCAGCGCCGTCTGACCAAGGTCCTGATCTTTCGCGGCGATGTGACGCCGGTGTTGCGACACCTCATCGGTGCATTCGAACAGGGCACCAACCTGATCGCCATAGGCGGTGCCGCTGCGGCGTTCGGTCAACCGATGATTGCAGAAGGCGATAGTTTCGAGGCGCTTCGATTCGGCGCCTCCGAAGACGCCGGTTCCGAGGGCATGGTGATGGAACCGGGGCTAGGTCTGTTCGAGGCGGGGATCGTCGATCAGAACTTCGTTGCGCGCAGCCGTCTGGGCCGCCTGGTGGTTGCCTGTGCCGAGGAAAATGTGCGCTACGGATTCGGACTGTGTGAAGAATCCGGGCTTGTGTTGAGCGAAGACAACCGTCTCCTTAGCGCCATCGGAAGGGAAGGTTTCGTGGTCGTTGCCATGAAAAGCGCCGGTTTATCCATTGCAGACGAAGCGTTCCGTGCGCGCGGCGTCGAATTGCAACTCGTGCAGCCCGGAAACATGTTCGACATCCAGGGTGGCATGACTCTGGAATTGCAGTCCGACGGCGCTGCCGTTGCGGTCGAGGAAATGGTGTCGCAGCTGGCGGACGACTGTAACGACATGTTTCGGAACCGCAGCGGCTCGGTCCAGGACGGCTGGCTGAATGTTGCATTAACCCAGGGGACCCCGGCTAGACTGGATATCGAAAGCCGTCGGGTCCGATATTAGTTCGAATTTCTCGACAGGCAGCCGTGCGAGCTTGCCGGAGAAATAAAAATAGGGTCTTTAGACGTCAAGCGGCAACATAGGAGTAATGAGCATGCAGGAACCGACTTTTACCGTAGGTATCGAAGAAGAATACATGCTGGTCGATCCCGAAACGCGCAACCTGATCAGTGAAACCCCGACGTCGATGCTGCCGCGATGCGAGGAACTTCTGAAGAGCCGCGTGTCCCCGGAGTTTCTGCAGTGCCAGATCGAGGTCGGCACCAATGTATGCAAGTCCATCGCAGAGGCCAGGGCGGAGCTGGCCGATCTGCGGCGCACGGTTGCGTCGATCGCCAAGGAGCACGGTCTGGCGCTGGTTGCGGTGTCGACGCATCCCATCGCGGCTTCTGAAGTTCTAAAACACACGCACAAGGAGCGCTATGAACAATTGGCCAAAGACCTGCAAGGGGTGGTTCGCAGATTGACGATCAGCGGCATGCACGTGCACGTGGGAATCGAGGATGACGAGCTGCGTATGGACCTCATGGGTCAGGCTGTCTACATCCTGCCGCACCTGCTGGCCTTGAGCACGTCGTCACCGTTCTGGAATGGCCACAACACCGGATTGAAATCCTATCGGATCGCGGTGTGGGACGAAATGCCGCGCACCGGGCTGCCGGAGCAGTTCGACAGTTTTTCGGAGTATCAGCGCCATGTGAACGTCCTGGTCGAGGCGGGGGTGATCGAGGATGCCACCAAGATCTGGTGGGATATCCGGCCAAGCGCCCGGTTCCCCACCCTGGAAATGCGCGTCAACGACATTTGCACTCGGATGGACGACGGCGTCGCGATTGCGGCAATTTTTCTGTGCTGGCTGCGAATGCTCTATCGACTCAGGCGCAAGAACCAGCGCTGGCGTCGATATTTGATGATGCTGGTAAAGGAAAACCGCTGGCGGGCGCAGCGCTACGGAATCGATGAGGGCCTGATCGACTTCGGGCGCGGCGAGATCATTTCCTACGCGGATCTGCTCGATGAAATTATTGAATTGATCCGCGAGGACGCCGAGGCCCTGGGCTGTGTACAGGAAGTCAATCACGCAAGAAAGATCGTCGAGGAAGGAACCAGTGCGCACAGGCAAATCGCGGTCCATGACAAAGCGTTAAAAGAGGGCAAATCGGAGTCGGAAGCGTTGAGCGCCATTGTCGATATGCTGGTCGAGGACACCATGCATGGAATATGATTCGAATGATGCAGGACACCGAGTCATGCGCCTCGTATTTCTCGTAACGATTTTCATCGCCGCGCTCGGTGCGGCGACCACCGCGTCGCCGGCGGGGCAGAACCGAATTCCGAACTATGAGGAAGCGCGCTGGCTTTTCTGGAACAAGCTTTATACCAAGGGCGGTAAGACTTTGTACTGCGGTAAATCCTTTGGTTCGAAATTCGAATACAGGAAAGGCATCAATATCGAGCATGTGTTTCCGATGGGGTGGGTCACCAATGCACTGGATTGCGGCACGCGCAAGCAGTGCCGCTCGAACAGCGACCGGTTCAACCGCATAGAAGCAGACCTTCACAATCTGTATCCATCGCGCGTGGACGTTAACGACGCACGCAGTGCGTATCGCTTCGGTGAAGTGCCCGGCGAGCGGCGCGCTTTCGGCGAGTGCGACTTCGAGGCGGACGAGAGCAAGCGCATCGCCGAACCGCGACCCGCATCCCGAGGCGAAATCGCCCGCGCCATGTTCTATATGAAAGAGGAATACGGCTTGATAATTTTCCGCAGGAGCGGAGAACTTCTCAAAAAGTGGCACTTTCAGGACCAGCCGAGCAATCATGAGAAGTGGCGCAACGACCGCATCGAACAGATCCAAGGGACGCGCAACATGTTTGTCGACGATCCCGGTCTGGCCGAACTTGTCGAATTTTAAGGCCCGCGCCTTTTGGTCGCACCGCCACGGGGCTCGCGTAAATAGGTATCGGGTGGAGCGGTTGTTGTCGCGGCACGTCGAGTGAATAATGAATATTCACTTGAGTATTTATTATTTACTGCTAATTTTAAGAACGTGCCCCAGTTACAGCAAAATCGCCACCTGATCCGTGGCCGGATTCTGGGCGCGGCGCGGGAGCGCTTCACGCGCTACGGCTTTGGCAAGACCACCATGGCCGAGATTGCCATGGATTGCGGTATGTCCGCATCGAACCTTTACCGGTTCTTCGATAACAAGCACGAGATCGGTGCGGCGATGGCACGCCAGTGCCTCGGCGATAAAGCTTCGGCGCTCGAGCAGGTGGTGGACGAGCCCGGGATTTCGGGGCCCGAGAAGATCAGGCATTTTATCCTCACCAGTCTCCGCTATACTCACCATCGCTGGTCTTCTCAGCCCCACATGAGCGAACTGGTCGACGCCATTACCGGGACGCGGCGAGACCTAGTCGGCCGGCACCTGGCCCGGACTCGCGGCCTGTTGAAGCGGATCATCGACGAGGGCGTGGCGGCAGGTGAGTTCGACGTGGACGACAGCAGGGGCACCGCGGAGGCGGTCATGGCCGCCATGTTCATATTCGACTATCCGAACATGATGAAATCGTATCCGCTGGAAGTGCTCGAACAGAAGGCCGTAATGGTGGCAGACCTGATCGTGCATGGACTCGAAAAAAGTTGAGTGGTTCGTAGACATTAATTTTTCGACCACTCAATTCGATCGGTGTTGGATTGGCCCTGGCCCCGGGTTTTCTGGTACTGCCGCCGTCATTGGTGAAATTCTAGCCCGCATTTCTCACCAGGCGGCTATAGAATCTCGTCAAGCATTGCAAACATTGAGGTCTATGGATTTGTCCAAGAAACAGTGTGTCTTGGAAACGCCTATCCCGGCGCTGGCTGGTCCAGGCCCCGATGTACTTGGGCTTCATTCGATCCATAGCACCGGCTATGCATCTCACTGGTTCGATGCATCCTAAGCGCCTCACCCCTTCGGGGCTACCGCGAAAAATCGCTCCCGGCGATTTTTTCAGCCCGGCGTTCATCGGCACCTGTCCTGCGCAATCGCTCGGCATCCTGGTGAGAAATGCGGGTTAGGAGAACAACGATGAGGAAACTGCTGATATCGATCGCGATGCTGAGCCTGCTTCCGCCAGCCGGCTTCGCGGTTACGGCGGAAGAGAAGGGGCTGACGATAGCCGTCGAGGCGGATCGACGTGACCAGGGCTGGCAGGACAGCAAGGCGGCATTGCAGATGATTCTGCGCAATCGGCAGGGCGAGACCAGCGAGCGCAAAATCCGCAGCCGTACGCTCGAAGTCCAGGGCGACGGCGACAAATCGCTGATCATTTTCGACCATCCGGCGGACGTCAAAAATACGGCGTTCCTGACCTATAGCCATGCCACCACGCCGGACGATCAATGGTTGTATCTGCCGGCACTCAAGCGCGTGAAGCGGATCGCCTCGGCTAACAAATCCGGACCGTTCATGGGCAGCGAGTTCGCCTTTGAGGATATCAGCTCGCCGGAAGTCGATAAATACAGCTACAAGTGGCTGCGCGACGAGACGTTCGACGGCCAGGAGGCGTTCGTGTTAGAGCGTATTCCTCGCTACGAGCACTCCGGCTACACCCGACAGGAAGCCTGGCTGGACAAAGAGCACTACCGGGTGCTCAAGGTCGACTATTACGACCGAAAGACAGCGTTGTTGAAGACGCTGTTGGCAACGGAATTCAAGCGCTACCTGAACCAGTACTGGCGGGCTCATCGCATGGACATGGAAAATCACCTGACCGGAAAGAGCACGACACTGGTCTGGAGCGACATCGAATTTCGCAACGGATTTTCCGAGCGTGACTTCGATCGCAATAGCCTCAAGAGAGCCAGGTGATATCGCGCAAGCAACTACTGCTTATATTCGCGGCCTGGCTGCCGCTATCTCTGTGGGCAGAACAGAGCGACTGGCGGGTATCCGGATTCGTCTCGGCACAGGCCTGGTACTTCTGGCAAGAGCCGCTCGATACGATTCAGTCGGATAGCAATGTTTCGCTTGCGGTGAGGCCCGAATTCTACAAAGCATGGAACGAGGGGCGCGATTCGATAAATTTTATCCCGTTCGGAAGAGTGGACCAGCGCGACAGCGACCGCACGCACTTCGACATCCGTGAACTCAAGTGGCAGCACGTGGGCTCGGACTGGGAGCTCCGCGTGGGCGCAGATGTCGTATTCTGGGGTGTCGCGGAATCGAGGCACCTGGTGGACATCATCAATCAGACAGACGTGGTGGAGAACATCGACGGCGAGGACAAGCTGGGTCAGCCTATGGTCAATCTTTCGTTGATACGCGACTGGGGGACCATCGACTTCTTCGTGCTTGCCGGATTCCGCAAAAGGACCTTTCCCGGCCCGGCTGGGCGGCCGAGGATCCATCCGCCGGTGAATCCTGATGCCGCGGTGTTCGAGTCCGAGGACGCGAAGGAAAGCATTGATCTGGCCCTGCGCTGGTCGCACACGATCGGCAATTGGGACATTGGTCTGTCCCATTTTCACGGCACCAGCCGCGATCCTAGGTTCGGTTTCGATACCGACGAATCAGGCGCATTATTCTTGTTGCCGATTTACGAGCGGATCGATCAGACCGGCGTGGATGCGCAGTTTACCTGGAATTCCTGGTTGTGGAAGCTCGAAGCTATTCGGCGAACGGGGCAGGGGGAGTCCTTCAATGCCGCCGTGGGTGGATTCGAGTACACCCTTTACGGTCTGTTCGACAGCGCGACCGATCTGGGGTTGGTGGGTGAATATCTCTACGACGGTGGACCGGTGGAAACCCGTTCGCCGTTTGAAAGCGACGTCTTCACGGGGTTTCGGTTCATGCTGAACGACGAGCAAAGTACGGAGGCGCTGTTCGGGTGCATCCTCGATCTCAACAGCTCAAGCCGATTCTGCAGCATCGAGGCGAGGCGCCGCTTCGGCGCCCACTGGGTCGGTTCAGCGGAAGTCAGGACCTTTTCGTCGGTACCGATGCTGGACCCGTTTTTTACCCTAAGGCAGGATGACTACATCCAGCTGGAGCTGGCATATTATTTTTAACGATTCGGCGCGAGGGCGCGCCTGCTACAGGGGGGTTGGCACCGATCCTGCCTTGTGCAGGAGCGGCGCCCCGCCGCGATCAATCGGTGCGAGGGCGCGCCTCTCAACCTGGTTGTGCCTGGATTAGTATCGCCCTGAAGTCGTTAACGTTTGTCAGGGTCGGGCCGGTAGTCACCAGGTCACCTAACTGATCGAAAAATCCATATGCGTCATTGTCGTCAAGATGCGCCCTGGCATCGAGGCCCAGTCCGAGTGCCCGTGCGAGCGTTGTCGGTGTGATTACCGCGCCGGCGTTGTCCTCGGTGCCGTCGATACCGTCGGTGTCCGCCGCAATGGCGTAGATACCCTCGGCGCCATCGAGTGCGATTGCCAGCCCGAGAAGGTACTCCACGTTGCGGCCGCCGCGGCCACTGCCGGTCACTGTAACCGTGGTTTCTCCGCCGGAGAGAATGAGACGTGGTGCCGATGACTCGCGATGCAGGGCAAGGGCCTGCTCGGCGTGGGACTTTCCCAGCTCCCGCGCCTCGCCCTCCAGATCGTCACCAAGAATGATGGTTTCGATGCCCCTTTCACGGCCGAGCCGGGCGGCCTCTCGCAGTGATCCGGCGGCATTGGCTATGACGACATTGCGTACGAGATCGAATATCGGGTCGCCCGGCTTAGGCGTTTCGCTGTGTTCGGATTGCAGGTGTGCACGAACCGCGGGATCGATCTCGATGCCGTAGCGATCGATGATCTCAATGGCTTCGAAGCGAGTTGAGCCGTCCGGCACGGTCGGCCCCGAAGCAATGGTGGAAGGGTCGTCACCCGGAACATCCGATATCAACAGACACTCCACGCGGGCGGGAACACAGTAACCGGCGAGGCGGCCTCCCTTGATTGCCGAGAGGTGTTTGCGCACGCAGTTCATCTCGGTGATGTTTGCGCCGCTTTTCAAAAGCGCCCGGTTGATCCCCTGTTTGTCCCCCAACGAGATGCCCGGCGCGGGCAATGTCAGCAGTGAGGATCCGCCGCCGGAAATCAGGGCCAGCACCAGATCATCCTTGCCCAGCAGCGACACCAGTTCGATCATTCGACGCGAGGCCTCGATGCCCGTCGAATCGGGCACGGGGTGCGCCGCTTCCAGCACTTCGATACGCCGGCACTTAGCGGCATGCCCGTACCGTGTTACCACCAGTCCGGTCAGAGCCCCATGCCAGTGCTGCTCGGTGGTTTGCGCCATGGATGCGGCCGCCTTGCCGGCGCCGATCACCACCGTCCGTCCACGCGGCGCTGCGGGCAGGAATGCCGGAAGCCGCTCGGACGGAGAAGCCGCCGCCACCGCCACATCAAAAAGTTCTCTTAAAAATCGGGTTTCGCTTGACATGCTGGTAGCCAAGCTTAGAGGATGTCGTCATTGAATACCAAAACGTCGAGGATAAAATGACTGAAAAAGTTGGATTGATCGGCCCGGGCCTCATGGGACAGCCGATGGGATCGAATCTGCTCAAAGCCGGGTACCCACTCTGGGTCTATTCGAGGACGCCGGAACGGGCCCAGCCGCTGGCGGATGAAGGTGCCACGGTGTGCGCATCCCCTAAAGAGGTCGCCGAAAAGGCGGATATCATCATCACCATTGTCAGTGATACGCCTGATGTCGAGACCGTGGTGCTGGGTGATGACGGCCTCATTCACGGACTGTCCGAAGGCAAGGTCGTCGTAGACATGTCCACGATCTCTGCGTCGGCGACTCGAAAGATTGCCGCGACGCTCGCTGAGAGGGGAGTCGAGATGCTTGACGCGCCGGTATCAGGCGGTGATATCGGCGCCAAGGCCGGCACCCTGTCCATCATGGTGGGCGGCAAGGACGCGGTGTTCGAGCGGGTGAAACCACTGTTCGAGGTCATGGGCAAGAACATCGTCCATGTCGGCGACATAGGTGCGGGACAGGTGGCCAAGACCTGCAACCAGATGCTGGTCGCCCAGCACGTCAATGCGGCGGCCGAAGCGCTGCTGTTGGCCAAGAAGTGCGGTGCGGACCCACGGAAGGTGCGCGAGGCGCTGCTCGGCGGGTTTGCCGCCAGCCGGGTGTTGGAAGTCCACGGCATGAGAATGCTGGACCGGGATTTCGAGCCGGGATTCAAGGCCAAACTCCACAAAAAGGATATGCGGATCGCGATGGAAATCATCGATGAGCTGAACATGGATCTGCCGGCCACGAAGCTGGCCACCGAAGGCATAAACCGGGCGGTCGAAGAGGGCCTGGGTGAAGCCGACACCACCTCCGTCATCCAGATTATCGAGAAGAAGAACGATGTCAGCCTGGCCTGAGCGAATGAACCGTCTAACACTTGTTCCCGTGATTGTCGTTTTCCTGGTTACGGCTTGCGGCCGGGAGCCCCAGCTGTCGGTTTTGTTCGAAACGGACCCGACCGTTGCCAAAGGTAACGATGTTGTCTATGACGGCGTCGTTATTGGCAAGGTGGCTAAGACTTCCGTCGAGAATGGAGGCGCGCGCGTGCACCTTGCCGTTTCGGATGAAAGGATCGAGGTGTTGCACAATGGCTCTGCCGCGATCATGACCACACGGGGTGGCTCGCCGGCGGTGGAAATCTACGACCGAGGCGGGGGTGATGCGTTGTCCGACGGCGACGAACTCGTAGCCCTGAACAACAGCCTCGAGTATCTGGCCTGGCAGGCAGGAAAAACAGTGGATACCGCTCACGGTTCCCTGAACGAAATGACGGAAGCGCTGCGGAATTATTTTAACGGCGAGGAGTGGGCCCGCCAGCGGGAGGAGGTGGAAGATAGCCTCGAACAGCTGGGCGTCGACGCGGAGCAGGCGATGGGACAGATGCAGGACGATTATGACGCGCTGATCGAGGAGCTCGAGGCCAAAACGGAGGAGAGCAGGGTGCTCGCCCAGAAGCACTACGACGAACTCAGTGCCAACGTACAGAAGCAGCTCGAAGTGCTGATGAAGAATGGAAAAGAGGCTGTCGCAGAGCCGCTGCAGCGGTTGTCGGAGTCGCTCGAATCCCTGATGCAGAAGTATTCCGCCGAGGGTTCCGGTTAGGGCGCCAATACTGGTTGAGATCATGCGATCGACGTGTATCAATATCCACGCGAGGTGCGCCTACTGCCGGAAAATCGATACCGAACAGGGTATTGCGGGAGTGGCGCCCCGCCGCGATTGATTGCAGGATCCTCTGAACCGTTGGATAGAGCCTTGAGAAAGAAAGATGACGGATGACAAGCCGGTAGGCCCGGTTAGCGGGACGGTCGTTCCGCGCTTCGCGGGGCCGTCGACGTTTGCACGACTGCCCGAGACGCGCGACGTCGAACGCTGTGACGTCGCCATCCTGGGCATCCCGTTCGACGGCGGCACCAGTTACCGGCCGGGTGCCCGGTTCGGGCCGCAGGCCATACGACAGGCATCGCGGCACCTGCGTACACGATACCACCCTGCCTACGACCGTGAACCGTTCGTCGCGATGCAGGTAGCCGACGCCGGTGATGTGCCGTGCAACCCGTATTCCATTGCCCAGGCCATCGCACAAATTCAGAATTCGGCGACGGAACTGCTGGGCAAGGTCAAAGGCATAGTCAGCCTTGGCGGGGATCATACCGTCGCCGTACCGTTGCTGCGGGCAGTCAATCATCACCACGGGCCCTTGGCGCTGGTACATTTTGACGCCCACCTCGACACCTGGGACACCTATTTCGGCGCGCCTTATACGCACGGCACACCATTCAGAAGGGCGTCGGAAGAGGGGCTTTTCGTCGATGACGTCTCCATGCACGTCGGCATCCGCGGTCCGCTGTACAGCCGCGACGATCTGAAGCAGGACGCGGAACTCGGATTCCGCGTCATCCACTGTGATGAATTTCAGACCGAGGGCGTCGATCTGGTCGTCCGGCGCATTCGTGACCGGGTCGGGGACCACCCTTTGTATCTGTCGATAGATATCGATGTGCTCGATCCGGCCTACGCCCCGGGTACCGGGACACCGGAGGTGGCCGGTATGACCTCGCGGGAGCTGGTGAATGTGCTGCGCGGTTTCGCCGGGATGAACATCGTGGCCGCTGATGTCGTTGAAGTTGCCCCGGCCTACGATCATGCCGAAATCACCGCCCTCGCAGGCGCCACGGTGGCCTACGAACTGATCAATCTGTTTGCATGCAAAGATAAATAAGCGGCGGCTCGGCCAGGCGGTGGTTGCGATAACCCGAAGTGGCGGCGGCAGGATAGGAAGTTGACGCTATAATTGAAGCTGACATTAAACATACCGTTCAAGACAAGCGAATCTCCAATATGAAAGCAATCATCCTTGCCGCGGGGCAGGGCACCCGCGTGCGCCCGCTAACCTACGAAGTACCGAAACCAATGGTTCCGATTCTGGGTAAGCCCGTGATGGAGTATCTCGTAGAAGAACTGGCGCGCCACGGTGTTTCGGAAATCATGGTCAATATCAGCCACTTACCCGAGCAGATCGAACGTTATTTCGGTGATGGCAGGCGATGGGGCGTGAACATCGGTTATTCCTTCGAAGGTCATATCCAGGACGGAAAAATTATCGCGACACCCATCGGTTCTGCCGGCGGCATCAAGCGCATTCAGGACTTCAGCGGATTTTTCGACGATACCTTCGTCGTCGTGTGCGGTGACGCACTTATCGATCTCGATATCACGACGGCGGTGCGCAAGCACTGGCAGAAGGGAGCCGCCGCGAGCATCTGCGTACACAAAGTCCCGCGCAGCAGGGTGGCCAATTACGGTGTGGTCGTGTGCGAGGACGACGGTCGCATTACGTCTTTCCAGGAAAAACCCTCGGTCAAGGATGCGCGGTCCAACCTGGTCAACACGGGTATCTATATCTTCGAACCGGAGGTCCTCGAACTCGTCCCGTCGGGGCGGCAGTACGACATCGGCAGCGAACTGTTTCCGGAAATCGTTGACAGGGGCCTGCCGTTCTACGCGATTCACGAGCCCTTCAATTGGGTGGATATCGGGCGCCTGAGCGACTATTGGGAGGCGAACCAGCAGCTCATGTCCGGCAAGCTCAGGGATATCAAGGTGCCAGGAAAGCAGGTGCAGCCGGGTGTTTGGACAGGCCTCAATTGTTCGGTCGACTGGGGTGAGGTCCACATCGAGGGTCCGGTATACATAGGCAGCAGTTCACGCATCGAAGCGGCCGCCGAAATCATCGGTCCCACGTGGATTGGCCACGGTTGCCACGTGAAGAGCGGCGCGGTTATCAGCCGCAGTATCCTGTTCGAGTACACCAGGCTCGGATCCGCGGGATGCGTAGAGGACTCGGTGGTATTCGGGCGGTACTGCGTGGACAAGGATGGCAATGCGGCCCACCAGGGAGACATGGAACTGGACTGGGTCGGCGATGCCCGGGTCCTGGAATCCGGGGAGAAGGTCGTCACCATGAAAACGGGATCAGAGTAAAATTTCTAACGAAACTTTACCCTGACCCCGTATTTACGGGCTAGCCCGCATTTCTCACCAGGCGGGCTAGACGTCGGTGATGATGCGTGAGCCGCCGCCCGGCAGATTTCCCGTCAGCAGACTGTTCACGCGCTTGACGTAGGCCGCGGGTTCGGCCAGGTGAGCGCCTTCGCTCAACGCCGCCTGATCGAACAGGACGTTGGCCCAATCAGCAAGGTCGTCACTGTCCGGCTTCAGCGCCACGATGATGGGGTGATCTGGATTGATCTCCAATATCGGCTTGAATGTCGGTGCATCCTGGCCCACGGATTTCAGGATTCGCTCCAGATTCGCACCGATATCGTGCTCGTCCGCCACCAGGCAGGCCGGAGAGTCCGTCAGCCGGTTGCTTACCCGTACGTCCTTGACGCGGTCCATCAGTGCCGTTTTGATCTGTCCGACCAGCTCTTCGTAAGCCTTGTTTTTTTCCTCGTCTTTGGGTTCTGAAGCCTTGCCTTCAACGACCTCATCCAGATCCAGGGCGCCTTTGGCAACGGATTTCAGGGGCTTCTCTTGATACTCGGTCAGATGATTCACAACCCACTCATCGATAGGGTCGGTCAACAGCAGGACTTCGATGTCGTGCTTCCGGAATACCTCGAGATGGGGGGAATCCTTGGCCGCCGTGTAATTGTCCGCGGTCAAATAGTAGATGGCTTTTTGATTGGCCGGCATGCGATTGACATAGTCGTCCAGGGACACGGCTTGCTTGCCGTCGTTCTGCTTCGTCGTTGCGAATCGCAAAAGTACCGAGATCGCGTTCTTGTTGTCCTGATCCTCGACCACGCCTTCTTTGAAAACCCTGCCAAATTCACCCCAGTAGGCCAGATACTTCTCAGGGTCCTTCGCGGCCAGTTTTTTGAGTTCATTCAGGATTTTCTTGACCGAGGCGCCCCGTATCTTGTCGATTGCCTTGTTGTGCTGCAGAAATTCCCTGGAAACGTTTAGCGGCAGATCCGCGGAATCGACGATGCCGCGAACGTACCGCAGGTACGCCGGCATCAGGTGCTCGGCGTCGTCCATGATGAAAATGCGCCGCACGTACAGCTTGACGCCGTGCCGTCTTTCACGGTCCCACAGATCAAACGGTGCCCTGGACGGGATATAGAAAAGGGATATGTATTCGAGTTTACCCTCGACGCGGTTGTGAATCGTTGCCAGCGGCGGTTCCGGGTCATAGCTCAGCGTGGTGTAGAAAGTCTGGTACTCTTCTTCCGTGATCTGCTTCTTCGGCCTTGCCCAAAGCGCGGACCCCTTGTTCACCGTTTCCCACTCGCCCTCTTTTTTCGGTTTGTCACCGTCCATCTCGCGCATCCGGATGGGCAGAGAAATATGGTCCGAATACTTGCCGACGATGCTGCGCAACCTAAAACCGTCCAGGAATTCCTTTTCGGAATCCCGTAATTTGATGATGATTTCAGTGCCCCGCGGCTCGAGTTCCATATTGTCAACGGTGTAGTCGCCACCGCCATCGGATTCCCACCGCGTTCCTTCCGATTTATCCGTGCCCGCCTTGCGGGTGGTTAATGTCACCTTTTCCGCAACCATGAACACCGAGTAAAACCCGACACCGAACTGGCCGATAAGGTTGCTGTCCTGGGCCTGGTCGCCACTCAAGGCCTCCACGAATTGCTGTGTTCCGGATCGGGCGATTGTGCCTATGTTCTCGACCACTTCATCCCGGGACATGCCGATTCCATTGTCGCGGACAGTGATGGTTTTGGCGCGCTTGTCGAAATCGATGTCGACGCCAAGCTCGGCGTCGTTTTCCATGAGAGAGTCATCGGTCAATGCCAGAAAGCGCAGCTTGTCGCACGCGTCGGATGCATTGGAAATCAGTTCCCTTAAAAAGATTTCCTTGTGGCTGTACAGGGAATGGATCATCAGGTGCAGCAGTTGCTGCACCTCGGTCTGGAAGCTGAAAGTCTGTGCTTTACTCATGGTTCTGCGCTGGCTCCGTTACGGGTTAATATTCCTGGAGACCCATTTAATAGTAACGGCAAGCCCGGGTTTCAAGAGGGATCGCGCGATTCGGCGCTGTCGAAGGTATTCTCGAGCAGCGATGCCACGGTCATCGGACCGACGCCGCCGGGTACGGGAGTGATCCAGGACGCTCGCTCGCTCGCCGCGCCGAATTCCACGTCTCCGACCAATTTACCCTCCTCGTTTCTGTTGATGCCCACGTCGATGACGATGGCGCCAGGCTTGATCCAGTCTCCCTTGACGAACTCGGCCCGACCGACCGCGGCGACCACCAGGTCCGCGGCAGCTATCTTTCCCGGCAGGTCCCTGGTTTTGCTATGGCACACTGTGACGGTGGCGCTGACCTGGATGAGTTCGAGGGCCATGGGGCGCCCGACGATATTGGAACGACCGACGATCACCGCGTCAATCCCGGCAAGTTCGGCTCCCGTATGTTCGAGCAGAGTCATGATCCCCCGGGGAGTGCACGGCCTGAAGCGCGGTGCACCGATCGCCAGACGCCCCATATTGTCGGGGTGAAAGCCATCCGCGTCCTTGTCCGGGGATATGCTGTTCAAAACGGCCTCGGCGTCTATATGCTGCGGCAGTGGAATCTGCACCAGAATGCCGTCGACGGCGGCGTCACCGTTCAGCCGATCGATAAGGGCGAGGAGCTCCTGCTCGGACGTGCTTTCCGGGAGGCGGTGCATCATGGAAAGTATCCCGGAGCGTTCACATGCCTTTTCCTTGTTGCGGACGTACACCTTTGACGCCGGGTTGTCTCCAACCAGGATCATGGCCAGGCCGGGTGCCCTGAGTCCTTTGGCCAATCGTCTGTCCACCCCTTCCTTGATCCGGTTGATGAGGTCTTCGGCAACCTTTTTTCCGTCAATGATTTGGCTTTTCACTCGCACACTCTCTCATTTGATTGATGTTGCGTTGACGATGTTCGAGGTCAACGCGTATGGTCGCACCCCTTGTGCTCGCGGCTCCGAAACCTTATCGTACGGGGGGCTGAAAGCGTCCGGGGTATGGCGCAGTCTGGTAGCGCACCTGCTTTGGGAGCAGGGAGTCGGGGGTTCAAATCCCTCTACCCCGACCAAGAAAACGGGCCCGACCAAGAAAACGGGCCCGACCAAGAAAACGGGCCCGACCAAGAAAACGGGCCCGACCGGATTTTCGGGGCGATAGGATAGGACAAAAGGGGTCTCGTTAGAAGGTCTCTGTTTGCCGCCGTCTTTGCCATAAACGACGCGTTCCGGTCGGTGCAGCGGATATTTGTCATATCCGGGTCCCGCCTGTTGTGAATTGCGCCCGTAGCTCAACCGGATAGAGCAACGGCCTTTACGTGAAAGTGGAGCCTCCGCGGGGAATATGAACCCGCGGAGTGGACCGCACTGTAACGGGGAAACCTTAACAGGTCATGCTGATGGCAATCCCGTGGAAACCTGCGAGTAAATGGGTTACATTCCTACCCGTTGTCGCGGGGCTCCGTAGAGACTATACGTGTGGCACCTGCGATGGTGAAGAGATAGTCCAGGCCACGAACCTTGGCCCAAGTATCTTGGCGAAGGGCCACGAAAGTGGTGGTGGCAAGCTAAGCCGTAGGTTGCAGGTTCGAGTCCTGCCGGGCGCGCCAGTTGTACCGGCGCAATGATGTAAGACTATGGTGGGCGTAGCTCAGTTGGTAGAGCTCAGGATTGTGGTTCCTGTGGTCGTGGGTTCGATCCCCATCGCTCACCCCATTTATTTGCGAATGAATGCAAGCGTCTTCTTGTTTTCTTCCGCCGTATCTTCGCTAATGAAGTCTCATCGCGGGCACCCGGAACACCAGTGATCGCCGACCGATCTTCTGCTCGTATTAGTCCAACGCGACTGGCTTCCGGTTAGTCGGGATTCTTATGGAAACAAGAGAACCGGACGAGGCTCCAGAACCCGCTTCACAAGATGCCCACCGGCGAATCCTGACGAGTCCGCCAAACGGGATTGCTTGGGTTACGATCATCGTCGCGCAATTGCTATTCAATCATGGCGCATTCGCCGCTGGCGCGCCGGAGGCCTCCGATATCATTCGCAAAGCCTGGGACCACTGGCGGGGCATTACCTCCTATTCCAAAATTTCGATGACCATTCACCGGCCGGACTGGGAGCGGGCCATGACCATGCGCGTTTGGACGGAAGGGGAGAACCGTTCGCTGGTTCGCGTCACGGCGCCGAAGAAAGATGCCGGCAACGGAACCCTGCTGATCGAAAAAAGTATGTGGACCTACTCTCCCAAAATCAACCGGATCATCAAGGTTCCCTCATCCATGATGAGTCAGAGCTGGATGGGTTCCGATTTTACCAACAACGATGTGGCCCGATCCAACGACATCCTCGATCAGTACGATCATTCACTCCTGGAGCAGTACGAATCGGAGGGCAAGGTCGTGTACGTGATAGAGGCGACCCCGCATGAAGACGCCTCGGTCGTGTGGGGCAAAGAAATCCTGCACGTGCGGGAAGATCACATCGTAATAGCGCACGATTTTCATGATCAGGAAGGCGACCTTGTGAAGGGCATGCGCACCCTGGCGACCGCGGAAATGGGCGGTCGCACGATCGCAACCCGGCAGCGAATGCAAAAAGCGGATAGCGAGGGTGAGTGGACCCAGATCGATGTGAGCGAAGCGCAATACGACGTCGATCTGGACAAACGGCTGTTTAGCCATTCCAACCTTCGAAACCCGCGTGAATGATCAACCCGCACACACCACCGGTGCGGCGCTCAGACGAACCTGTCACGCGTCATCATTCGCTATCCTGGTGACGCAGCGACATGCGGGTTGACAACATCACCCTCAGCCTGGCCTGGCGCAACCTGTGGCGGCATCCGCGCCGCACCTGGCTGACCGTCGGCGCCATGGTATTTTCCAACATCCTTTTGGTGTTCATGATCTCCCTGCAATTCGGCATGTACAGAGTAATGTACGACAACAGTCTGAGTCTGATAACCGGCCACCTTCAGGTTCAGGCCGAAGGCTATATCGATGAGCCGCGCATGCGCTCCACCGTACCGGCAGCGGGCGGACTGGCCAACGCTCTTCGACAGGCCATGCCCGCAAACAACGTCGCCGTGCGGGCGATGGCGTTCGCGTTGGTATCGAGTGCAGAACGCAGCCTCGGCGTGCAGGTCGTCGGCGTCCAGCCGTCGTACGAACCCGACGTTTCCAATCTCCCGGGTCTGGTGAAGCAAGGCAGGTTTCTTAAAGCTTCGGATGAGCGTGCGGCCGTCATCGGATCCTCTCTCTCGCGAAATCTTAAAGTCGGTCTGGGCGACGAGCTCACGCTGTTCGGGAGCGGGCGTGATGGTTCGTTTGCCGCCGGAATCGCGAACGTGGTCGGGATTTTCGAAAGCGGATCCAACGACATCGACCGCAGTTTCATGCAGATTCCTTTGACAGAATTTCAGGAAGTATTTTTCATGGGGGACCAAGGTCACAGCATCGTGGTAATGACGCCCGACCTGTTCGAGCTGGAACCCGCGATGTCAACGATAAGGTCCATCGTCGATGCTGACGGACTCGTTGTCCACGACTGGGACGAACTTCAGCCCGGGCTCAGGCAGTCGGTGCAGGCGGACATGGCCAGCGCCTGGTTCATGTATGCAGTACTTATCGTACTCGTGGCTTTCAGTGTGTTGAACACCCAGCTAATGTCCGTGCTCGACCGTACCCGGGAATTCGGCATCGTTATGGCGCTCGGTCTGGCGCCGATTCGCCTGGGGCGGCTGGTTTTTCTGGAAACCGGCATCATGGCGGGACTGGGCCTGCTGCTCGGTGTGGCTGCCGGCAGCGCCGTGGTCTCCTGGTTCGGCTTCCACGGCTTCACTTATCCGGGCCTGGAAGAGATGTCAGCCCGCTTCAACCTGCCCGGGCGTATCTATCCCAGTGCGTCCTTTGCATCATTGATATGGGGCCCGTCGGTTGTATTTCTCGCCTGCCTCGCGGCGGCGATCTATCCGGCGGCGAAACTTCTGCGGCTGCAGCCGGTGGCGGCGATGAGGGCGGCATGACGCCCATGCCTGGCGCCGTTCTGTTTCGCCTTGCCTGGCGGAATCTGTGGCGCAACTATCGTCGAACGATCATCATGCTTGCCGCGATCACCCTGGGAGTATGGGCGATGCTATTCATGACGGCGGTCATGCGCGGTATGGTGGATGACATGGTGCAAACCGCGGTCCGCAGCCTGCCCGGCCACGTCCAGATCCACCACCCTGAATATCGCGACGATCCCAGCATTGCAAACTCCATGCCGCCGCCCGACCAGATGTTGCTCGACGCGCTGGCACAAGCTGGTGTCGTGGCCTGGGCGGGTCGGGTGCGCGTGCCGGCGGTCATCACCAGTGAACGCGATACCCGCGGCACCACCTTGGTCGGCATCGATCCGGAAGCCGAAACCGGATTGTCGTTCGTCTCCGACGATATCGTCGAGGGAAGGTTCCTCGGGTCACCGGATGACAAGGGTCTGGTTGTCGGCCGTAAGATGATCGACGATTTGGAAACCCGGCTGGGCCGGCGGGTCGTCGTCATGAGCCAGGACCCGGATAACGAGATAGTCGATCGCGGATTTCGCATCGTCGGAGTCTACGAGGCCAATCTGGAGAATCTGGAGGAAGCGTTCGTCTTCACGGGCCGACGGTACGCGCAGTCCATGCTGAACATGGATGAGAGCATTTCAGAAATTGCCGTTCTCGGTAAAAGCTACCGGGACGTCAGCGATCTTTCGCATTTGAAACAGCTGGAGGGATCGGCGCGAGAGGTTCTGCCCTGGTATGAACTCGACGCTTACCTGGGTACCATGTTGTCCACCATGGATGGTTTCGTGCTGGTCTGGATCATCGTGGTGTTTCTGACGCTGTCCTTTGGGCTGGTCAATACCCTGGTGATGGCCGTTTTCGAGCGAATCCGGGAAATCGGGTTGATGCAGGCACTGGGTATGCGCCCTTCGATGATCCTGATTCAGGTTTTGCTGGAAACGTTTCTGCTGCTGGCAGTGGGGCTCGCCGCGGGAAATTTATTGGCCGTTGTTAGCGTTGCGGCATTGAGTGACGGCATCGATCTGTCGATAGTTTCGGAGGCAATGCAGTGGATGGGAGTGGCCGATGTGCTGTACCCAGCGCTTGAGATACGGGACCTGGTGACGACCAACGTGGTCGTTATCGTGCTTGGATTGCTGGCCGGCCTCTCGCCCGCGTGGCGTGCGTCGCGCTATCAGCCGGTCGAAGCGCTGACAAAGGTTTGACCTGCAAGCGTACATGCCAGGCCGGCTACGAATCCCGTGTGCGTCGTTACTGACTTTTTTTAAGAATCGGATGATTTTCGGGTCGAGTACGTGCGTAGCCTGCGGTACCGCCGCATGAGTTCGGTTCGGTGCGTGGCGCTGTGCAGGTTCTTCTTCCAGGGTGACCAGACCATCAAGGCGCTCGACCACGTCGACCTGGAGATCGACGAGCGCGAATTCGTTTGCCTGTCGGGTCCCTCGGGTTCCGGCAAGACAACGCTGCTCAACGCCATCGGTGGGCTGGACAAACCGACCAGCGGGGAGGTCTGGGTGGCGGGCAAGCGCATCGATACCCTGGGCAAATCCGAACTCGCCAATATGCGGCTGCACCAAATCGGCTTCGTCTTCCAGGCCTACAATCTCATACCCGTGCTGACGGCACGCGAAAACATCGAGTTCGTCATGCAGGTACAGGGCGTCGATCCTGAACAGCGCCGCAGGCGCTCAATGAGTATCCTTGGCGAGGTGGGGATGGATGATATGGAGGACCGCCGCCCCGCCCAGCTGTCCGGCGGTCAGCAGCAGCGCGTGGCGGTTGCGCGTGCTATCGTGTCAAAACCGGCTATGGTGCTTGCCGACGAGCCCACCGCCAATCTGGACTCGGTCACGGCGGAGCATCTGATGGACCTGTTCGTCAGGCTCAACGAAACACACGACACCACATTTGTAATTTCCACCCACGACCAGCGGGTGATGTCCTATGCGCGCCGGTTGATCGGCATGGTGGACGGGCGCATCGTCACGGATGAAGCGCACTAGCCTTGCACTGAGCCTGGTTCTGGCGCTGGGATTCGGCGCCGCGCACGGTCAAAGTGACTATGGTCTCACCGGACATTTCAAGTACCGGTTCAACGGCACATCCAATCCGGACAACAG
>JAHEIO010000215.1:1925-3839 GCA_024639325.1 Gammaproteobacteria bacterium | reverse complement strand
GCACCGGGAAAACCGTCCTGCACAACCTGGAGCCCGAAGACCTGAGGGCGATCACGCTGGTGACCGCCCAGGACACCGGCATTCCATTGGTAGGTACGACCAAGCACGCGGCCCAGGCTGTCAAATCGTACGAATGACCTCGCCCTGGTCGATGACCTCGAGTGTCATACCATGAGCATCCATCATGGGTTTGACCAGCCCCTGCACCATAGGCACCGCGGCTTCTGCCGCGTCCTTGCTGACGTAGTTGCTGACCAGAAGCCACTTGTGATCGTCGACTTCCACCATGTGGTGGCCGATGTGCTTGTCGCTGGCATTGATTGCGGGCACAACGGACGCGTCATAGTCGGCCAGCAGCCCATCTCTATGCCCCGGGTTGCAGGTGATCCGGTAGACCTTTGAATACATGTTGCCCTCCTTCGATATTGGTTTCGTAGACATAAAAACTCAACTGGAGGTTCAGCATAGCATAGCCACAGTTCCGGAGCAGATTCGACAAAGCTCTGGGTCCGGAAATACCCGACACCGCACGCTGCTTGTGAGCGATCGGGTGCCCAAATGTCTGTGCTAGTATCTGTGAACATTATCAACACGTGTTCCTAGAAAATGGGTTGCCAATATTTTTCCCCCACCGACAGCGGCGCTGATACGTATACCGTCGCGATGCCTAAACTCACATTCGGCCGCGGATGTCTCTACGAATCCGGCCGTCGTGTCGCTGTGAGAGGCATGAAACGCGCGGCGCTCATCACGGACCCGTTTCTGGTAGATGGTCCCTATGTCGACACTGTCAAACGTTCGCTCGCAGACAATGGCATCGAAGCCGATATCTTTTCGGAGGTGCGAATTGAACCCTGCGACGCAACGGTAATGTCCGCGGCCGAATTTCTCGCGGAGGGTGACTTCGACGGTGTAGTTTCGATCGGTGGGGGTTCGGTCATGGATACGGCCAAGGCGGCGATGGTGTATGCGCTGTACCCTGCGGATTTTCTGGACTATTTTGGTCCACCCATTGGAAGGGGCAAACCGGTACCCGGACCCGTTCTGCCACACCTAGCCTGCCCCACCACGTCGGGCACCGGCTCGGAATGCACGTCTTTGTCGGTGATCCGCATCAACGATCTTAACACCAAGTTCGTCCTCGGAAGTCCGCACATTCTACCCGACGAGGCGCTGGTCGATCCGGCGTGCTGCGACACCCTTCCCGCCAACGTGGTCGCGTCAACCGGATGCGACCTGCTCAGCCACGCCATCGAGTGTTACACGGCCCGGGCGTACACGACGTGGGGCCGCATCGACGACCCCGCGGCGCGGCCGTACATACAGGGCGCCAATCCCTGGAGCGACCTGGCTGCACGAGAAGCGCTCGAGCTGGTCGGACGCTACCTTGTCCGCGGGGTCGCGGATCGGACGGACATCGAGGCACGCGACAGCCTGATGTGGGCGGCAACGCTGGCCGGAATGGCCTTCGGCAACTCCGGGACCCACTTGCCCCATGCAATGTCATACGGCGTGACCCACCTGATGCGGGACGTAACCACACCAGACTACGACGTGAAGAGCCCCTTCGTACCGCACGGCATCAGCGTCATCGTCAGCGCACCTGCAATATTCAGATACACGGCTGAATCGGCGCCGGACAGGCATTTCCAGGCGGCAAAATATCTGGGGGCTGACTGCGAACATGCCGGCCCGGCTGACGCCGGCGAGATCGTGGCAAACCGGATTATCGACATGATGAAGAACACCGCCATACCAAACGGTCTCGGCGGCGTCGGATTCACTCGCGGCGACGTAAAATCGCTAACCGAATCTACCATTCGGCAGAAACGGGCCATCGCTAACGCACCAAGGGAGACGAACGCCACGGATATCGAAAACATGTACAACAATGCGCTGAGCTATTGGTAGCGC
>JAHEIO010000215.1:0-1825 GCA_024639325.1 Gammaproteobacteria bacterium | reverse complement strand
CGTAAAATCGCTAACCGAATCTACCATTCGGCAGAAACGGGCCATCGCTAACGCACCAAGGGAGACGAACGCCACGGATATCGAAAACATGTACAACAATGCGCTGAGCTATTGGTAGCGCCCTTCCGCGATGCACCATTGATACCCAGGGTAGGAGGCGTGCCTTACGCGGATTCGATCGCGGCGGGGCGCCGCTCCTACAACACCGGAACGTCGTTGTCGACTTCGCAGTCGACCACTGCCTGCCATTCTCGCTCGGCGTTAGTCTTACAATTCACAACCCTATATCGTGAAAGGCGGCATTATAGCTATACTTCGAGCCCCGCCCCGGTAGCTCAGTCGGATAGAGCAGCCGCCTCCTAAGCGGCAGGTCGGAGGTTCGAATCCTCTCTGGGGCGCCATTCATCACGGGTCCGTAGCGGACACATGGATTACGTTTCATACGGCCGACATGAGCAAAACTTTGTAACTCACTCGGACACGATCCCGCCAGAAATATTTTTCAGGATAACCACAACCGGAGTCATCCGGAACTCATACTGCGGGAACACCCCGCCGGTCGCGGAAGAAAATCAAGTACTTCTAAGGAGTATATATTGGTATATACTCAAGCGATGACCCTATTGGAACGAGTGTGTAAAGCGCTGAACCGCGCCAAGGTCCGCTACGTCATTGTCGGCGGATATGCGGTGGCTTTACACGGGGCGATTCGCGGCACGTTGGATATAGACATCGCCTTACGTTGGACGAAGAACGATTTGTTGAAAACTGAAGCCGCATTAATGCAGATCGGACTTGTTTCACGTTTACCCGTGACGTCGCTTGACGTGTTCGAGTATCGTGAAGAATACATCCGAAATCGCAACCTGGTTGCATGGAATTTTCAGAACCCTTCCGACCCCTCCGAGCAATTAGATGTGATCATTAATTTCGACGCAAAAGGCAAAAGGGCTGTGTACAAACGCCTTCCGGATACGTCCGTTCCCTTGCTGAATATAAATGATCTTATCGAGATGAAAAAAGCAAGCGGTCGACCACAGGATATCGAGGATATTAAAGCGCTGGAAAAATTGAAATGAAAACGATTCAGCTCTTTTCCGACGACTATCTGGCGCAGTGCGAAAAACTGTCCACGGAGCAGATCGTGAGATATCTGGAAGATTTCCGCGTAATCAATGCACCGCCTATCAAGACCGAGTGCAGATTAATCAGCATAAAAATCGAGGCGGACCTCTTGGATGCGTTCAAAACCAAA
This sequence comes from Gammaproteobacteria bacterium, assembly GCA_024639325.1. GTDB lineage: Bacteria > Pseudomonadota > Gammaproteobacteria > Arenicellales > JAANXG01 > JAHEKE01. The sequence continues at coordinate 570 of JAHEIO010000215.1, read as the reverse complement.
GCGCGCCTCGACGGCGTTCCATACCAAAGCCGAATCAAAAAAATCATGCGTGAGTGGTTGAAGAACAAGGGTTAGTCTGCACGGCATTCCCCTATCTGCCAGGATGTCGGAGACACAATACTTAGCCCGCATTTCTCACCAGGCGGCTATAGAATCTCGTCAAGCATGGCAAACATTGAGGTCTATGGATTTGTCCAAAAAGCAGTGTGTCTTGGAAACGCCTATCCCGGCGCTGGCTGATCCAGGCCCCGATGTACTTGGGCTTCATTCGATCCATAGCACCGGCTATGCATCTCACTGGCTCGACGCATCCTAAGCGCCTCACCCCTTCGGGGCTACCGCGAAAAATCGCTCCCGGCGATTTTTTCAGCCCGGCGTTCATCGGCACCTGTCCTGCGCAATCGCTCGGGATCCTGGTGAGAAATGCGGGTTAGTTGTCTATATGCCGGCCTAAGCTTGGATGGATTGAGTATCGTGTCCCCGGATCTACTCGCTAATCTCTGACGACGGTTACGGAACATCCTGCATGTCGCGCGACCCTGGCGGAGTTCGGGCCCAATAAAAAGTCGG
>JAHEIO010000089.1 GCA_024639325.1 Gammaproteobacteria bacterium | reverse complement strand
ATGATGCAGGGTCACGGTTGCATGAGGCAGGGGCATGGCGGCATGATGTCGGGCCAAGGCGGTCAGACCAACTAGACATATTTCACCAGGATCCCGAGCGATTGCGCAGGGCAGGTGCTTCCAAGACACACTGCTTTTTGGACGGATCCATAGACTCCAATGTTGGCAATGCGTAATAAGCATCCATAGCCGCCTGGTGGGTAGTGCGGGCTAGGAACCGCTATATCCCTTACGACAGGCAAGCAATAAACATCACGACTATTTCGTGTGAGCAATTAAATTGGAACGTATTCTGATTGTTATGAGAATTGACCTGCCGGTTATATGATCATCTTGATTTGTATACAGCATCCAGGTTGTAAGCTGGCCCAATGTGCATAATTGCTGCCTCTGATGCGTGACGGAACCGATGCGGTGCAAGCCGTGGCTATGATGTATACCGATCCCGTATGTGGAATGAGTGTCGACCCCGACAGGGCAAAGGCGACAGCGCAATGGCAGGGCGTTACCTATTATTTCTGCTGCGATGGCTGCCGCGCGAAGTTTAATGCGGATCCCGACGGCTACCTGACCGGCAAGGGCCGCGAGACCGAAGACAAGCAGGATCACCAAGAGGGCGGCATCTACACCTGCCCCATGGATCCGGAGGTCCGCCAAGACCGTCTCGGGGCGTGTCCCAAATGCGGCATGGCGCTGGAGCGGGAACTGACCCTGCTGGTAACGCGCACGCAGTACACCTGTCCCATGCACCCGGAAATCATCCGCGATGATCCGGGTGACTGCCCTATCTGCGGCATTGCGCTTGAACCTGTTACCGTGGAATTTGGGGAAGAAAAGAATCCTTAATTGATCGACATGACCCGGCGCTTCTGGGTCAGCGCAGTGCTATCCATACCTCTGGTCATCATCGCCATGGGTACGGGGACGGATGTTGCGATGGAAAGCGCCGGTGTCATCCTCGTAAAAGGCGATCTGCGAGGCATCGTCCGCGCACGGCAATTGAGCAGGGCCACCATGCGCAATATTCGACAGAATCTATTCTTCGCATTTGTCTACAACAGTCTCGGAGTGCCGGTTGCCGCCGGTGTGCTGTACCCAGTGTTCGGTATCCTGCTCAGCCCGATCATTGCCGCCGCGGCAATGAGCTTCAGCTCGGTTTCCGTGATCGCCAATGCGCTCCGGCTAAACAGACTTGAATTGTAAAGCGGATGCGGGTGCATACGGCACGAGTAATTTGCTGATGTCCAGGTCTTGACCTGCGCGTTGAATACAGGCTCTACGCTTCTCTGCTCGAATAACCGATATCAAGGTATAAGAGGGTATAAGAAAGAGATTGAGAATGAAAATAACTGCTTCAAGCCTTATTCTCGTCGGCAAATTCGAAGGAGCGAGTGCATCTTCTTTCGCCAAGTCAGTGGTGTGCGCACCTCTCGGTCGCTCACCAGCGGTCAGACCTACCCGACTGGGGATACGCCACACGGGATCGACCTTTCGAGCGACGGAAATAAACTGTTCGTCCGCAGCAATGGTGAAAACCTGTTGACGGTAATTGGCATTGACAGCGGTGAGATCAGGAACATATCGTTGTCTCCTGAGCCATTTCATGTGACCGCAATCCCGGGTAACCGGCCGGCTGTACGTGTCCAGTCGGGCGTCAGAGGCAATCTGGGTGGTCGACCAGGACACGCTGGAAGTTGCCAGTGAGATTACACTGAATGGCATTGGTAATCAGATGGTCGTGGCTATGAAATAGCCCAGGCTGGCATCGGGCTGGATGGGCCGCCGCACGGTTTGTATTTGAAAGAATTTAACGAGGAATACGGTCAACTCTTGATAGATTTCCAACAAAACCGCAACTATGAATTGTCTCGAATTCCGTCGCCGCTGTCTGGCGGAGCCCGGCCACAGGGGGCATGAGTTTCTGCAGCACGAAAACGAGTGTGAAGAATGCACCAGATTTGCTACGGAAATGAAGGAGTTCGATTCCCGCCTGTCCGACGCCCTGCGAATCGATGTCCCCGCGGGGCTCGAGGGGCGAATCAAGCGGAGGCACCAAGGGTTGAAACCGAGCCGACCAGGGCCACACATCCTTTCACTGGCCGCGAGCATTTTGGTCGCTGTGGGGATTACAATCGGTGTATTGTACGTGGCTGTGCAGCCCCAACCGCTTCAGGCCGCCGTCAGGGATCATATCGAGAAGGAATGGGAATCAGTCGTCAAGAATGATGAAATGGACGCGGAAGCGACTGCCGCAGTGTTATCGAATATCGGGGGAATGACCAGAGACGACGAAGGCAAAATCAAATATGCAAGTCTTTGCGATTTCTCGGACTACGGAAGCGTGCACTTGGTTGTTGAGGGGCAAAAAGGACCGGTCCTTGTGCTCCTTATGAAAGAAAAGCATGTGGCTAAGGCAAATTTCATGGCGATGTCGATGCCGGGGGGAGGCAGACTGGAGGGCATGCTCACACTGACCAGCAACGGCAGCATGGCGATCGTAGGCCAGGAGGGCGAGGAACTACACACCGTCGGGGAGTTCGTCCGCGACGCAGTGTTCTGGGTGCTCTAGTCTGGAGAGCCACGCCGCACATAGACTTCAAAACTTCGATCCGGATCGGGCGCAATGTATTTGGAGTGACTCGTTCCATACACAGGGGTAGATTTCGCCCCGAGTGGGAATTGTTTATATCAACGGCTGGGGCGATGTATCGATCTGTGTACAACCGACACGGCTTGGATCGCCAAAGTCTGTATCAGCGAGTGAACAAGCGACGGTGCAAAAATCAATCAATCGACGAAAGTTTTTGAGTATCTGTTCGGGTTTGGCGGTCACGGCGAGTTTGCCCCGCATCAGCTTTGCCGATGAGAGGCGTGTAGTTGAGTACGCACTCGAGGCTGCCGCCACGACATCACCGATAGTTGGCAGGGACTACCCGGAGACCGCCGTATTTTCATACGGAAATACCGTCCCAGGCCCGGAACTCCGGGTGTCACAAGGTGACCTCCTTCGGGTCAGGGTGCTGAATTCACTGGATCAGGAGACGACGGTGCACTGGCATGGCATCCGCCTGCCAAACGCCATGGACGGTGTGCCCTACCTGACACAGGAGCCGATAGCTCCGGGAGATAGTTTCCTCTACGAGTACAGTCCCCCGGACGCCGGGACCTTCTGGTATCACCCACATATCAACAGCTCCGAACAGACGGGGCGCGGTTTGTACGGCGCATTGATCGTGGAAGAGCCTGCTGTTAGTGACCCTGGCCCAACTAAGGTCGACTTCGATCGGGAACTGATCTGGTTGCTGGATGACTGGAGGCTCGACAAAACTGCGGTGATTCAGCCTTTTGTCCGGGGTCACGACAGCAGCCACGGTGGCCGCGTCGGCAATGTTGTTACAATCAACGGACGACTGCCGCAGCCGCTGTCGGCCAGGGCTGGTGAACGCCTACGCATCCGGTTGATCAATGCTGCAAACGCCCGACATTTCGCCCTGCAGTTCGAGGACCATTCGCCCTGGATCATTGCCATCGACGGGCAGCCCATCGAGCCTCACACACCTGAAGACAACATGGTGCTGCTTGCGCCTGCGATGCGGATCGACCTGCGGCTCGATATGGTGGCAAGCCCGGGTGATAAATCCAGAGTAGTCGACAGGTTCTATCGGGACGCTTATTTGCTGAACGAAATCCACTACAGTGACGAAGCGCAAACAACCGGCTCGTTTCCCGAGACCGCCGAACTGCCACCCAATCCCCTAGCCGAACCGGACCTGGCAAACGCGGAACGTCACGAGATCCTGTTTGCCGGAGGCGCTATGGGCGGTATGCGCGGTGCACTGGTGAACGGCGAGTGGACGGATATCCGCACCATGGCGCGCAGCGGGGTTGTCTGGGCAGTCAATGGTGTCGCGGCTGCGGGACGCATACTGGATCCGTTGCTTACGCTGCGCCGCAGCGGAAGCTACATCTTTTCGATGCGAAACGACACCGTTTTTCCGCACCCCATTCATCTGCATGGCCACCATTTTCGTGTCGTTAGCCGTAACGACCATTCGACCCGCTACGGCGAATGGCAGGACACAGTGTTGATGAGGCCCGGTGAACGGGTAGAAATCGCATTTGTTGCCGACAACCCCGGTGACTGGATGTTTCATTGCCATATTCCAGAGCACATGGAAGCGGGAATGATGGCCGTGATAAGGGTGGCCTGAGAGATGAGCCGGATGCCGTCCCGGAAAATTTAAGGTATGTTGCCGATGAACTTGACTCTGTGTATGGGTGCGAGGCTAGAATCGCCCGCCATATATCTGCTCGGGGCAATTCTTTTGGTATTTTGCGTTGAACTATTTACGGGTTTGGGACTCGGATAAGGCTATCGACATTGGATTGTTTTTTTAGTTCGCTTGACTGCAGATTTTCGCAATTCGCCGTGATCAGCACCTTATTTATACCGATAAATCCGCTCAGAGTTCCATTTATCGGGCGTTGAAATAAGCGGAGAAATATATGTATAGCTCATCAGTAAGGAGAAACATTGTACGAGTTGCTTTGTGCGCAGCCGTCTCCGCGTTTTCGGTCCCGCTTTCTGCGGTTGCAGGAGGTTCCGGGTCACATGAGCATAACGAACATCGATCTGCCAACGAACCCGAGCCGGAGAGCGCACACGGACATCACCAGCATAAACTCGAATGGGGTGAACCCGGCAGGGCAGGCGAGGTCATTCGGACGATCGAAGTCACCATGGGCGATATCTATTTCAAGCCGGAAAAGATTCAGGCCGGCGAGGGTGAGACGATTCGATTTATCGTTAGGAACGTCGGCAACCTGGTTCACGAGTTCAATATTGGAACGAATCACATGCACCAGGAACACCGGGAAGAAATGGTCAACATGTTGAAAATGGGGATGATGACCGCGACGGCCATCGATCACGACAAGATGGAACACGGTGATATGAAGCACGACGACGCTAACAGCGTGCTGGTTGAACCCGGTAAAAGTGCCGAATTGATCTGGCGGTTCACGGAAGTAAGAGACCTTGAGTTCGCCTGCAACGTGCCCGGGCACTATGAAGCCGGGATGGTTGGCGTGTTATCGGTAGAAAAAACTGTCTCCGGGGCGCTACCCCCGGATAATCAAACGATTTAAAAAGCCCGTATATGCCGGTCTTTAATGATCTTTAGGAATTTGGTGAATTTGAACCACGTGTTACGTCTGACGAGTTTTTGCAGCGTATGATTTCCCGGGGGCCGAATGGAAAACTCGCCGGCACGCTTGCGATCTGGTTGATGATCCTGGCCGTCGCAAACCCAGTGGCTGCTCTATCGTATCAGAGCCATGCTGGGCATGGTGATGGTTTTGGGACGTACGCTGTTGAGCAGGAAAAGAGTTTGAAGGATTGCGTCGCGGCGCAGATTCTGAGCCACTGCAACGATAGCGCCGGACATTGCGACTTTTGTAGCCTGCAACCGAAATTGTCAGCAGTTTTCCTGGATCCTTCCGAAACCCGGGCAGTTCAAAGAGATATGGTCGGCTGGGTGTCGGATCGAATGTTTGGTATTTATCGCCCGCCTAAACTCTGAGTATTTCTTCATTTGCCTGAACCTACGGTTGAGGCAATAGCACTTCAGTCCATACTTCCGGATAACGGATCGTTGTGAGGAGAACTCTCAGTGATGCCTAAGACCTTGTCTCCGAAACGGGACGCCTGCGAACGCTCGCGCCACTGCTATTCACCGGGTTCCCCGCATGCATTTGATTGCAAGTCAGGGGATGGATCACCGAATTGGATCCATGTGGTCCGTGAGAATCCCGACACACTGAGCGCGTTCCGTGGAACGGTTCATGGTGCTGCTTTCCTGTATTTTGTGATTACCCTTTCAATTCGTTGAGTTGGTGAAATGTGCTGCCTTCACAGGCATGTAGAGTTCAAATCGAGGCATAGATGATGAATTTGAATTTTTCCTTGAGGCTTCTTGTATCGGTGCGGGCGTGGCACCGATTCCTGCTGTGCAGCTTCCTGATGATGACATACAGCAATAGTTACGCTGTTCTTGAGTTGGGCGATGCACTGGAACTGGCGTTGAGTGCCGATCCCGGAATCGACGAGGTTCTTCGAAATGCTGAGGGTTTACGCTCAGACGCGGTTGCGAAGAGCCAGCTTTCCGACCCGGTATTTCTCCTCGGAGCACTGAACTTTCCGGTGGATACGTTCGATTTTGATCAAGAGCCCATGACGCAGCTTCGAGTCGGTGTAAGGCAGATGTTTCCACAAGGGAACACGCTGTCGTTGACAGAGGACAAGCTGATGAAGAAAGCTGACTCGGTGCGCGCCGGGGCCCAGGTAAGGTATCTAAAGGTGTACCGGGAGGTCCGCCAAATCTGGCTCGAAGTGCTTTACTGGATCAGGGCCGCGGAAATCCTGGACCGGGACCTCCAGTTGTTCGAGCAACTCCTGGATGTCACACAATCGCTGTACAGCGTTGGCAAGGTACAGCAACAGGATGTGCTGCGGGCCGAGCTGGAATTGACCAGGCTGCAGGAGAAGCTCATCCGGACGAATCGAACCGAACAAAAGAATCGAGCTAACCTTGCGCGCTGGGTTGGTGCCGAGGCCCGGCACGCCGAGTGGCCTCACGACATTCCGGAACTGCAATTGACTGCGTTTTCAGAGACAGTCTACTCAAAGGGAAACATGCCACCCGAGTTCGGGGAAATCGCTGCCGCGCTGCGAAGCCATCCGGTGCTGGTTTCGTTGCGAAAGCAGGTTGACGAAGCGGATCTCGATTTACAGCTTTCGGAAGCGAAGTACAAACCCGCCTGGGGTGTTGAGGTGGGTTACGGATTGCGGGACGGTCAGAACCTGGACGGCTCCAATCGCAGTGATTTCTTCAGCGCCATATTAACGATGTCAATGCCCTTTTTTACGAGGCTTCGCCAGGATAAAAGCGTCGAAGGCTCCTTCTATAGAAAACAGGCGAGGGTTTACGCGGTAGACGAGCAGGTTCTTGAAATGACCGGTATGGTGGAGCAGTTGCTCGAGCAACTTATTCAAAACGAAGAGCAGCTTGCACTTTTCGACGATGAGCTGCTCGCCAAATCGAGGTTGCAGGCAGAGGCTGCGCGAAACGCCTATCAATCCGACACCGCCAGCTTCGACGAGGTGATGCGAGCCTATCTTCGCGAGCAGAGAGATCGACTGGATTATCAACGTTTGCTTATCGGCCGGCAGCAGCTGATATCGGATTTGCAATTCTATTTTCCGGAGGTCGTACCGGAATTATCGGGCCGATCAGGGGGTGGAACGCAATGAAATATTTTGGCGGCCTGATTTTGCTCGCGCTGGCATTCGTTGGGGGAATTGCGACACAGATGTACTTGATGGCGCAACCTCCGAGCGGCGGGGGCATGACTGCAGCCAAGCAGTCTGGGAGCGTTGACGAGAGTAAGCCCCTCTACTGGGTGGCTCCTATGGATCCCAACTACAGGCGGGACAAACCGGGAAAATCACCAATGGGCATGGATCTTGTCCCCGTGTACGAGGAGGACAAGCAAGGCGGAGACGAGGGTGTGGTAAAGATCTCCCCGGTGGTGGTCAACAATCTTGGTGTCCGGGTGGCCGCCGTGGAAGCCGGTCCGCTGGCGATACCAATACAGACCGTGGGTTACGTCACGTTCGACGAGGAGCGGCTTGTACATATTCATGGAAGGGTCGACGGCTGGATCGAACAGCTCAACGTGAACAGTGAGGGTGATCCCGTGCGCAGAGGCGAGACGCTGTACGAGCTTTACTCCCCCACCCTTGTGAACGCGCAGGAGGAGTACCTGGCGGCGCTGCGCAGCGGAAGCGCCGAACTCAAGAAGGCGTCTCGGTTGCGGCTCCAGTCACTGGGCCTGCGCGAAGATCAGGTAACCGCTCTAGAGACGAGAGGCCGCGCAGAGCAACGAATCAACGTGACCGCCGATCTGGACGGCGTCGTCAGCCAGCTGAACGTGCGCCAGGGCATGTATGTGAAGCCTGCAACGGAGGTCATGTCCATAGGGTCCCTGGAAAGCGTGTGGGTCATTGCCGAAGTATTCGAGCGCCAGGCCAGCTGGGTCCACCCGGGGCAGAAGGTGGAGATGACGGTTTCCGCAATGCCGGGCAAGGTCTGGGAAGGCAGGGTCGATTACCTGTATCCCGTTCTGGACAGCCAGACGCGGACGCTGCGAGTCAGGGTCCGGTTCCCCAATGCGGACGAGGTTCTGAAGCCGAACATGTTTGCCAATATCACCGTGTATGCCGAGGTCTCCGATCAGACCCTGAGTATTCCCACCGCGGCCCTGATTCGGGGCGAACGCTATGATCGCGTTGTCGTCCGGCTTGGGGAAGGTACATTCAAGTCGGTTATCGTCAGTGCCGGTCACGAGGGGGGCGGCCGCGTCCAGATTCTCGATGGTATTAGTGCGTCGGACGAGGTAGTCACCTCGGCGCAGTTCCTCATCGATTCGGAGTCCAATATCGATGCGGAGCTTGCCAGGATTGAAGCCCGCGACAGTGAGCCCAAGATGGCCAGGGTGACCGCACGCGGCACCGTACAGGGAGTCATGGGTGAAACCGCCATGCTGAGTATCACCCATGATCCAATTGAAGCCTGGGGCTGGCCGACCATGAAGATGGATTTTACGGTGTCGGATTCAGTGGACATAAGCCAGCTGAAAGCAGGTCAGGTCATCGAGTTTGAACTCACCAGGCAAGAGGGTCATGAGTACCTCATTACCTCGATCCTGGAAAGTTCCATGGGGCAAGACACGCATGAGCACGGTTCCCATCAACCAGCCTCCGGTTCCACAGAGCCGATGGTGGCGGAGGTGCCCAAGCGCGTATCGGCCACAGGTGAGATTCGAAAGCTTATGCCCGAGATGGGCATGGTCGAGATGGTTCATGACCCGATCCCGGACTGGAAATGGCCCGCTATGACCATGTCTTTCGCAATGGCCGATCCGGACAAGTTGAGTGCGTTGAGCCCGGGCCAGCGCATTCGATTCAACTTGACCGAGAGCGAGGGCGGTGACTACATACTCTCCGACCCCGAGCCACTTCGAAATCAGTAGTAAATATCAGTCAACCCATTCCTATCGAAAGGAGATACATCGTCATGCAAATCATAAGTCGTCAACGTCGAATATCGGCCATCGCAGTCACTGCGATACTGTTCGTAATCCCCATATCAGTTCCCGCTGGAGCGGACACCGGGCAGTCCCAGAACACATCGGCAGAAGTGTCGGAAGAAGACCGTACGACCCAGGAAGGCCAGATGATGCAAGACGGGTCCCGCACGATCACCGGCACCGGGCAGGTCAATAAGATAGCGGCACAGCATCACATGCTCAGCATCACTCACGAGCCGATCTCGGAGATGAACTGGCCCAGGATGAAGATGAATTTCCGCACTTCTGACGATGTAGATCTCTCGGTCCTGCAGCCTGGGCAGAAAGTTCAGTTCGTCATGGAAGTGGATGAAGGGAATAACTATTTGATCACGGATATCAAGGTTGTCGAGTAGATCGCGGGCTTGTCTCCTGGGCGGGCAGTCGGTCTGGCCGACCCGGTATGACTGCCCGCTGCGACCACCACATGATTACTTCACACCGACAAAGTTACCTATCAAGGTGTATACATGATTTCCGGAACTATCAGATGGTCTATCGCTAACCGGTTTTTCGTACTTCTCGCCAGCGTTGTGCTTCTGGGTGCCGGCATCCTCACCTTGCGGAATACGCCGATAGATGCGATACCTGACCTGTCAGATGTTCAGGTGATCATCAAAACGAACTATCCGGGACAGGCGCCGCAAGTCGTCGAAGACCAGGTGACGTATCCTTTGACCACGGCAATGCTGTCCGTTCCCGGCGCGGTAACCGTAAGGGGATTTTCATTTTTCGGAGACTCTTACGTCTACGTTATATTCGAGGACGGTACGGACCTGTACTGGGCCCGGTCCCGTGTCCTCGAATACCTAAGCCAGGTATCCGGAACACTACCAGCGGCAGCTCGCCCGGAATTGGGTCCGGACGCAACCGGGGTAGGCTGGGTGTATACCTATGCGTTAACCGATCGGACCGGCAAGCACGATCTATCCGATCTGCGGAGTATTCAGGACTGGTTCCTCAAGTACGAACTGCAAACCGTATCCGGGGTGTCCGAGGTCGCGACGGTGGGTGGCATGGTGCGCCAGTATCAGGTTGTTGTCGATCCGAACAAGCTGCGCGCCTTCGGTGTTCCACTGAGCCACATCCGCATGTCCATTCAGCGCGCCAACCAGGAATCCGGGGCATCCGTGATCGAAATGGCAGAGGCGGAGTACATGGTTCGGGTAACCGGATATCTGCAGTCGATGGAGAATCTGGAGGTAGTACCGCTCGGTCTTAACTCCAATGGAATCCCGCTCCTGCTTCGGGACGTTGCCGAGATTCGTCTTGGCCCCCAGATGCGACGTGGCATCGCCGAGCTCAACGGCGAAGGCGAGGTTGTCGGCGGCGTGGTCGTTATGCGGTTCGGCGAGAATGCTCAAAAAACCATCGAGGGGGTAGAGCAGAAACTGGAAGAGCTCAAGCGCAGCCTGCCGGACGGCGTCGAGATCGTCACCACCTATAACCGGTCGGCACTAATCGAGCGAGCGGTAAACAACCTGTACGAAAAACTCTTCGAGGAGTTCGTGGTCGTAACTTTGATCTGCGTGCTTTTCCTGTTCCATTTTCGCTCATCTCTGGTGGTGATGTTTAGCCTGCCGCTGGGCATCCTCGCCGCTTTCATAGTGATGTACCAGCAAGGTCTAAACGCTAATATCATGTCACTGGGTGGTATCGCCATTGCAATCGGGGCAATGGTCGACGGTGCCATCGTCATGATCGAAAACGTACACAAGCACATGGAGCGCTCCGACGTGACGGAGCAGAACCGGTGGGAGGTTATAAGTAACGCAGCAACCGAGGTCGGCCCGCCGCTGTTCTTTTCGTTGCTGATCATCACAATGAGCTTCCTGCCGGTATTTACACTTGAAGCACAGGAGGGAAAATTGTTCTCGCCCCTTGCTTTCACGAAGACGTATGCCATGGCCGCGGCGGCCGGATTGTCGATCACGTTGGTGCCGGTGTTGATGGGCTATTTCATACGCGGAAAGGTGCTACCGGAGCATCGAAACCCTCTGAATCGGTTGCTGACCGCCATTTATCGGCCAACCATCAGGGGCGTATTGGCCGCGCCGAAGACCGTGCTGCTGGCGACGCTGGTCGTCATGGGAGTGGGTTTGTGGCCGGCTGCCAAACTTGGAAGCGAGTTCATGCCGGCCCTGGACGAGGGTGATTTGATGTACATGCCCACTACCTACGCTGGAATTTCCATTGGTAAAGCAAGGGAGTTGCTGCAGCAGACCGACAAGTTGATACGTACGGTGCCGGAGGTGATTACCGTGTTCGGCAAGGTCGGCAGAGCCGAGACGGCCACCGATCCTGCTCCTTTGACCATGATCGAGACATTCATTCAACTCAAACCGAAAGAGGAATGGCGGGCTGGAGTTACGACTGACTCCTTGCGCAGGGAATTCGACAAGTTGGTGAATATACCCGGGCTTACAAATGCGTGGGTCATGCCGATAAAAACCCGCATCGACATGTTGTCGACCGGAATTAAAACCCCGGTGGGTATCAAGGTATCTGGCCCCAGTCTCAAGGAGATAGAGGAGATCGGCAAGAGCTTGGAGCGGGTGCTGCCACAGGTGGAAGGTACCGCATCGGTGTACTCTGAGCGTGTAGCCGGCGGTCGATACGTCAAAGTCGACATCGATCGGGAGAAAGCTGCGCGATTTGGGCTCAACATCGCCGATGTCCAGGACGTCGTGCGTACCGCGATCGGCGGGATGAACATTACGGAAACTGTTGAAGGTCTGGAGCGTTATCCGGTCAACTTGCGGTATCCGCAGTCATATCGGGACTCCGCCGAGGAACTAAAGCTCCTGCCGGTCGTGATACAGACAGGTGAGCGCATTGCCTTGGCGGATGTGGCGCATATAGATGTTATCGACGGGCCTCCGGCAATCAAGAGTGAAAACGCGCGACTCAACGGTTGGACTCTCGTCGATATCGAGGGCCGTGACCTGGGTTCTTATGTGGCGGAGGCTCAGCGCGTCGTTGCGGATCAGGTTGACCTCCCGCCCGGCTACTCAATTGCCTGGTCAGGTCAGTACGAGTACATGGTGAGAGCAAGGGAACGATTGACCTTGGTGGTGCCCATGACAATCGCAATCATCGTATTTCTTCTTTATCTGAACTTTCGAAATTTTGGCGACGTCCTCATTATTTTAGGAACGCTGCCTTTCGCGTTGATAGGGGGTCTGTGGCTGATGTACTGGCTCGGATTCAACCTCTCCATCGCTGCCGGCGTTGGTTTCATAGCGCTGGCGGGCGTTGCCGTAGAGATCGGCGTGCTCATGCTGGTGTACTTGAATCAATCATATGAAAGGGTCAGGTCGCAAGTCGCCCACGAAGGAAGGGCCTTTACCCAGATTGATTTAAGACGGGCCGTGATCGACGGTGCGGGGCTTCGGGTGAGACCGATCATGATGACGGTCGCCGCCATTGTGATAGGCCTGGTTCCAATAATGCTGGGAAGTGGAACCGGTTCAGAGGTCATGAGGCTGATCGCAGGTCCCATGATAGGTGGTATGGTAAGCACGTTGCTGCTCACCCTGCTGGTGATTCCGGCAGCTTATTTTGTTCGCAAAAAGCTGTTTCTGATTCATGAAGGGGAGGAGTCGTGAAAAATGTAAGAGTGACGCTTATGGTTTCGCCGGAGAAGGAGCGTGAAATCGAGGAAGCGCTCAAGCAGGTGGAAATCATCGCGATGGCATGTATGAAAGCAAGAGGGTACGGGGGGCACCCCAATTTCTATTCGAAAGACTGGGCCACCGAGATGGTGTTTTTCGAGTTAATCGTGTCCAAAGAAAAACTGCCTGCGTTGAGGGAAAGAATTCAGACTGTGTGTGATGTTGGCGGCGAAACGGACGGTGTTTTTATAACAAGCGATGTATCCGAATTGTTCACGTGAACAGACACAGTTTTCGACAGATATTCAACAGGTGGTCGAGGGCGCCGCTTTGGCGGTCGAATTTAGGGCCCATTGTTAACGCTGCACAGCAGTGTAGGAACTCCAGCTCCAGCCATTGATCAAATCAGCAAACGCGTTGCGGGAAATCTGCCCGCGTATTCACGGTTTCGCGAGGAAGCTCGAATCATTAATCGAAATTGTCCTGGATGCAATACGAATTGCATCAACGGTGCGATGAGAGCTAGGAGAAACTAGTCATGGTGTTGCTCAAAATCAAGCGAGATATCGCCTGCTCTGAAATAATGGACAAAAAACTCTTTCTGCAACGTCGCCGGATACTCCGCAACATTGCTCTGATGGCGACTTCGGGTCTGGTACTGCCGGCAATACGCGCACCGGCATCGGTGCAGGCAGGAACCAAATTGGCAAATGTACGCAAAACTGGCCACGGCGCCGATGCCCAGTTGACTCCCTATGAATACGTGACAAGCTACAACAACTTCTATGAATTCGGGGCGGATAAGAAAGGCCCGGCGAAACATGCCGGCAAGATGAAAACCCGCCCTTGGGATATCACGGTTGAAGGCGAATGCGACAAGCCGGGTGTCTACGGCATCGATGATTTTATAAAGCCCCATGTGCTGGAAGAGCGCATATGCCGGTTTCGCTGTCGAGGCCTGGTCCATGGTGGTGCCCTGGGTGGGTATACTGCTCACCGACATACTTAAGCGATTCGAACCGAACTCACGCGCTTAATATGTCGCCTTCGAAACGCTGCTAGATCCCAAGCAGATGCCCGGGCAGCGGTCGGGATTTTTCAGTGGTGGTCTCGAGTGGCCATATAGGGAAGGGCTGCGTATCGATGAAGCGATGCATCCGTTGTCCATATTTGCTGTAGGCGTTTATGGCGAGGTGCTGCCAAATCAGAACGGGGCGCCGCTACGCCTGATCGTTCCCTGGAAATACGGATTCAAGAGCATCAAATCCATTGTCAAGGTGAGTTTCACGGAACAGGAACCTGTGGCGACCTGGAACCAGACCAATCCTAGAGAGTACGGCTTCTATTCCAATGTCAACCCCGATGTCGATCACCCGCGCTGGAGTCAAAAGCGCGAACGCAGAATCGGTGCTGAGTCCTGGTTCGAACCGAAGCAAAAAACACTCATGCTCAACGGGTATGCGGAGGAGGTCGGCCAGTTGTATGCAGGGATGGATCTATCGAAGTATTTCTAGTCCGTCTAGTGGAGGCGCCGCGATCAGCGGATTTAAAAGGTTGGATTCGCTCAGCCGGGTGCAGTGGTTTCGCGGCGTAGTTA
>JAHEIO010000214.1 GCA_024639325.1 Gammaproteobacteria bacterium | reverse complement strand
ACTGCAAAGGTGCGACGTAATTGTCCTGGGCAGCCGCGGTAGGGGCGACATCGAATCGCTTTTGCTCGGGTCGGTAGCGCACAAGGTCTCCAGTCTCGCTCCCTGCACGGTGATCCTCGTCCGGTAGTCTCGCGCGGTGTTTTGGTTGTCCTGCCAGGCAGTAGCTAGCGGTCGCTGAAAGCGGATTGCCTGCCTTCGCGCGGGGCAGGTATTCGGCATGTACGCCGTCCTGATACTCTGCCTGGACGCCGTACGATGGTTTCAGCGCGCAAGCTGGACCAGAACTTCATTCCTGCGCATAAACCACAGACTGAAAGGCGAATTATATCGAGCATAGACTGGTGCACCTTCCGTTTTCAACCCGCGTTCTCTGAGTGCCTCCAACAGCATCGTCTCGTTCCTGCGGTAGTTTCGTTCCGACCAGGATCCAGAGTAACGGCGCGCCGCCATTAGCTTCGCGGGCACTTGCCTGAGGGTAATTCTCGAGTCCTTGGGGCGGGGTAGCGTATCCAGTGAGTAATCTTCCGGCATGACGAAACTGAAGCGGTACGTGCCAGCCTGTTCCGATTCGGGCGCCTGCAGGACCGGTGTGGTCATTTCGATTTCTTCCCCTTCTTCAGCCACAGGCTGCTGATTGACCGGTGCGGTCATGGAGATTTTTTCCTGTTTGACGTTCCGTCCGGAGATATAGTCGAACAAAACTCCAAAGGCCTTGCTCCCCGCACCTTTGAAATCTCCGCGCACCTCCACCTCGGCGACGATGTAGGATTCGTAGTCTCTGATTTCAAACGATTCGTTCTCTTCCAGGATCTTGTAACGCGGTTCTTCGTAAGCCATCGCGTTACTGAAGACCAGATATGAAAGAGGCAGAATGAGCGGGAGTAGTATCGGCCACAGGACTTTTTTAAAATTTTTCTTCGTTCTCTTCATCATCTTTCACATTTGTTTCGGTAATGATTTGTCCTATACATGCAGAATAAACTTGGTTGACATCGAACACGTTGACCAAGCAGACAGCAAATCGGCACGGCGTCGTAAGCTGTTGACTGACATCGACACCGTACCGCTTTCAATACGATCAGTGCGTCCAATACGAACCTTCTCCCCTACCTCATATCGATTTTATCAACCATCGCTAATACATAATAACCCATCGTTGGGTGTCATTAGTGCTGCGCTGCACGGGTGACGACGGAGAAATCGTTACCGCCCGTTTCATGCGCGTCCACGAGACGATTATTGCTCTGTTGTTGAATCGTAACTCCCTTCCAATGCCGGCAAGAACATGGTGCGCAGTATCGACGATTACTCGAGATAGGAACGAATATGTAGCACGATTATACTGATCGGAAAGTGGGCAATCTGACAGATAATTCAGCGCGCCACCGGACCGTGGGCGGGAAAATACGACATTTCATCATCTTGAATTAAACGCACTTGCACGATTCATTTATAGTGAGACGTAGTCAAACAAGTAATGTCTTGTAACGCAAAAAACGATCAGCCAGGTCGAAAAATACTGAACGATAGATTTGATGAATGGGCGTACGTTCCCAGGCTGTCAGGACAGGCTATAACGATCCTGTTTCGGAATCATAGTGGAGGAATAAAAAATGCCAAAGGTATCGACATTAAGGCGCGGCCACGGCCTTGGCGTGGTTCGCACCATGCCTGAATTTCGCGACTTTACGGAGTCCCAGACGCCGCTGTCGAGGGCGCAGCGGCGAACGCTGGTCGAGCAGGCCGAGGTCCTGATAAGAGACCTCTATGTCCATCTTCCACTAAAAAAGGCAATGCATGCGGTGGAGCCCGAACAGAGGCTGCGACTGTTGATCCATCGTATGGACCGGTACACCGATCGGGAATTTCATACCCGGCTCCAAGAGATCTTTATCGATTTGAGGGATCTTCATACCAATTACATGCTGCCTAATCCCTATCGGGGGAAATTGGCGTTTCTGGGTATTCTGCTCGAGCGGTATATCGATGCCGACGAAAACCATTGGATGGTATCCAAGGTCTTCGATCACCTCGTGGCTGACAGCGCCCTTAAAGAGGGTGTGGTGGTCACGCACTGGAATGGTGTGCCCATTGAATTGGCGGTCTGGCGCAATGCGGATCGGGAAGCAGGCAGCAACCAGCCTGCCCGATTTGCTCGCGGCATCGAGAATATGACGCTTCGGGTACTCGTGGCGTCGCTGCCGCCCGATGAGGATTGGGTCGACCTGCGCTACGAAACGAACAATTCGACCAAGGAAACCCGACTGGAATGGCGGGTGTTTGAAGGAGTGAGTGAAATTCTGGCGGGTTCGGTCGACCCAAGTGGACTCCTCGAGGGGCTGCGCACGCCGCTGCGTTATCAGGTGGGCGTGGATCTAAGGACAGAGCTGACGCGTCGCGCCAAAAAACAACTGTTTTCGCCCGGTGCTCGTCGTGAAGAGCGCCGGGTTGCAAAATATTCGACTAAAAAGTACGCGGGTAAACTGCCCCGGGCGACCAAATCGCAAAAAGCCGCGTCAATCATTCCCACGACCCGTCCCGACGACCTCACGGCGCGGATCGTCGACACGAACGACGGCTCTTTTGGGTATCTAAGGCTGTGGACCTTCCACATGCGCGATCAGAATATCAACGCCTACCTCGGCGAGGTGATCAGGCTACTCGACACTGAGTTCCCGCCAGAAGGGCTGATTATCGATGTCCGAGGCAACGGCGGCGGCTACATCATCGCAGCGGAATTCATTCTCCAATTGTTGACCCCCAGAATAGTTGCACCCGAGCCGACACAGTTCATCAACACGGCAGCGACGCTGGCGTTGACCCAGCAAGACCAGAATATGGCGGACTGGAAAGATTCTATTGCGCAGGCGATAGAAACGGGCGCGCAGTACTCCAAAGGAATTCCCCTTTCGCCTCCAGAAATCGTCAATAGTTTTGGACAGATTTACCACGGACCCATCGTTCTGATCACCGACGCTCTGTGTTACAGCGCCTGTGACATGTTTGCGGCGGGCTTCAAAGACCACGAGATCGGCAAAATCATCGGTGTGGACGCCAATACTGGAGCGGGAGGCGCGAACGTTTTGCAACATTCTCAACTCCGTCAAAGCTGGGCGGGCGGACCCCTGGTGCCTCTACCCAAGGAAGCAGGCATGCGCGTTTCGCTGCGCCGTACTCTTCGGGTCGGGGAACGCGCAGGCCAACCGGTTGAGGACCTGGGCATTGAACCGGATTTTCTCTACGAAATGAGCCGTAACGACCTGCTCAACGGTAACATCGATTTACTGAATCGGGCCGGGCAAGTCCTGGCGGCGTCAGGCACCGTTCGACAACTCGATGCGGCAATCGTTGGACGCAGTGGTCAGAATGTCGATATCGATATCGCGACGATTAACGTGACCAGCGTTGATATCTACGTCGACGATCGCCCGCAGACCACGATACAGGCACCGGACGGGACACACCAGGTCACCGTGCAGCTACCAAGCTCGGGTACTCCGATTGTCCGGCTGGTAGGCTTTGCACGAGGGCAACTCGTGGCATCACGGCTGCTTGATTTAAGTTGATCGAATACCGGCCTTAATTCCGCCGCTTCAGCCGGGGGATCGCCGCGCGCCGGCGTGCAGCGAAAACCCGGCTACCTTGCCCGCCGTATCCGCGAAGGCTTTTTCTGGTTCGCAGGACGGCAGGGTTTGCAAGGTGAACACTTTGCGCCCCGCCCGCGGTCCTCTAACGTGCCATGACGTACTAAACGCGTGAACGCCCAAAGCGCCGGAATCGACGGTTGCATGCACGACATCGATAGGGATAGATCCCAATAAGTGAACAGAGATAGTCAAGCGGTCTGCGCCG
>JAHEIO010000026.1:8942-47002 GCA_024639325.1 Gammaproteobacteria bacterium | reverse complement strand
GGGACTCTAAGGAGACTGCCGGTGACAAACCGGAGGAAGGTGGGGATGACGTCAAGTCATCATGGCCCTTATGGGCAGGGCTACACACGTGCTACAATGGGTGGTACAGAGGGAAGCCAACCCGCGAGGGGGAGCCAATCTCAGAAAACCATCCGTAGTCCGGATTGCAGTCTGCAACTCGACTGCATGAAGTCGGAATCGCTAGTAATCGCGGATCAGAACGCCGCGGTGAATACGTTCCCGGGCCTTGTACACACCGCCCGTCACACCATGGGAGTGGGCTGTACCAGAAGCCGGTAGCTTAACCTTCGGGAGAGCGCTGTCCACGGTATGGTTCATGACTGGGGTGAAGTCGTAACAAGGTAGCCGTAGGGGAACCTGCGGCTGGATCACCTCCTTTAAAGACCCGAGACCGTTCGGTTAAAGTGCCCTCACAAGTTACTTGGTTCCTAATGTTTGGTGACATGCTGACTGAGTCAGAGTTTGGCTCATGCGGAATTCGGGTCTGTAGCTCAGTTGGTTAGAGCGCACCCCTGATAAGGGTGAGGTCGGAAGTTCAAATCTTCCCAGACCCACCATAAAATAAAAAATGGGGTCGGAAGTGTTTTTTACGCTACTCTAACGGACTCGTTGTCCTGAAAAAAACTGACTGCGACCCCGTTTTTTGCTTTAGTTGGGGCTGTAGCTCAGCTGGGAGAGCATCGGCTTTGCAAGCCGGAGGTCGTCGGTTCGATCCCGATCAGCTCCACCAAATCGAATCTGCGTGTTTCACTAAACGCAGATCAAGTTCGCGCGAAGCGCGACTGTACTTCGAGGCATTCAGGCCGAGAAGTAGCGTAGTCACTGGATTTCGGAGTTTAGAGTTCTGCTCTTTGCTCCACGCTCTTTTACAATTTGGTAGAAAGTTAAGGCGCATTAAAAAGTATGGGCGCATTTTCAGCCGCGCTCATACGGGTATGTTGTATTATCAGCGATAGAGTTCTCTTAAAGCTCAATTCAAGAAACTCTTTATCATTGACTTCAGATTGTTTGAGGTTATATGGTCAAGCGGTTAAGCGCATACGGTGGATGCCTTGGCGGCAAGAGGCGATGAAGGACGTAGTAGCTTGCGATAAGCCTCGGGGAGCCAGCAAACAGGCTTTGATCCGGGGATTTCCGAATGGGGAAACCTGGCCCTTCGGGGTCATCTGTACCTGAATACATAGGGTATGGAAGCGAACCTGGCGAACTGAAATATCTAAGTAGCCAGAGGAAAAGAAATCAACCGAGATTTCCCTAGTAGCGACGAGCGAACGGGAATCAGCCCTTAAGCCCGTCACTTTGCTAGTTGAACGATCTGGAAAGTTCGACCATAGAAGGTGATAGTCCTGTAAGCGAAAGCAGGTGATGGGTGAAATCGAGTAGGACGGGACACGTGTTATCCTGTTTGAACATGGGGGGACCATCCCCCAAGGCTAAATACTCCTTGCCGACCGATAGTGAACCAGTACCGTGAGGGAAAGGCGAAAAGAACCCCGGAGAGGGGAGTGAAATAGAACCTGAAACCGTATGCGTACAAGCAGTGGGAGCCTGGCTTCGGCCGGGTGACTGCGTACCTTTTGTATAATGGGTCAGCGACTTACTTCTCAGTGGCAAGGTTAACCGTATAGGGGAGCCGTAGCGAAAGCGAGTCTTAATAGGGCGCCACAGTCGCTGGGAGTAGACCCGAAACCGGACGATCTATCCATGGCCAGGTTGAAGGTGGGGTAAAACCTACTGGAGGACCGAACCAACTGATGTTGAAAAATCAGTGGATGAGCTGTGGATAGGAGTGAAAGGCTAAACAAGTCCGGAGATAGCTGGTTCTCCCCGAAAGCTATTTAGGTAGCGCCTCGTGTATCACTCTCGGGGGTAGAGCACTGTTATGGCTAGGGGGCCACCTAGGCTTACCAAACCATTGCAAACTCCGAATACCGAGAAGTGCAATCACGGGAGACAGACTGCGGGTGATAACGTTCGTAGTCGAAAGGGAAACAACCCAGACCGCCAGCTAAGGTCCCTAAATCACAGCTCAGTGGGAAACGATGTGGGAAGGCCCAGACAGCCAGGAGGTTGGCTTAGAAGCAGCCATCCTTTAAAGAAAGCGTAACAGCTCACTGGTCGAGTCGGCCTGCGCGGAAGATGTAACGGGGCTAAGCTGTGTACCGAAGCTGCGGATGCAAGTTTACTTGCATGGTAGGGGAGCGTTCTGTAAGCCTGTGAAGGCGTGCCGTAAGGCATGCTGGAGGTATCAGAAGTGAGAATGCTGACATAAGTAGCGATAATGGGGGTGAAAAACCCCCACGCCGAAAGCCCAAGGTTTCCTGCGCAACGTTAATCGGCGCAGGGTGAGTCGGCCCCTAAGACGAGGCCGAAAGGCGTAGTCGATGGGAATCCGGTTAATATTCCGGAACCGCTCGTGACTGCGATGGGACGACGGAGAAGGCTAGACCAGCCGGGTGTTGGATGTCCCGGTTTAAGCGTGTAGGAAGTGCTCTTTGGAAAATCCGGGGGCGCAATTCCGAGGCGTGATAACGAGCAGCTCTTCGGAGCCGCGAAGTGGTTGATGCCATGCTTCCAGGAAAAGTCTCTAAGCTTCAGGTTACGGGTGACCGTACCCCAAACCGACACAGGTGGGCGAGGCGAGAAGCCTAAGGCGCTTGAGAGAACCCAGGTGAAGGAACTCGGCAAAATGACACCGTAACTTCGGGAGAAGGTGTGCCCTCATGTACGTGAAAGCCCTTGCGGCCGTAGCGGAAGGGGGTTGCAACAAAGAGGTGGCTGCGACTGTTTATTAAAAACATAGCACTCTGCAAACTCGAAAGAGGACGTATAGGGTGTGACGCCTGCCCGGTGCCGGAAGGTTAAGTGATGGGGTTATCCCTTCGGGGAGAAGCTCTTGATCGAAGCCCCGGTGAACGGCGGCCGTAACTATAACGGTCCTAAGGTAGCGAAATTCCTTGTCGGGTAAGTTCCGACCTGCACGAATGGCGTAACGATGGCCACACTGTCTCCACCTGGGACTCAGCGAAATTGAAATTGCTGTTAAGATGCAGTATACCCGCGGCTAGACGGAAAGACCCCGTGCACCTTTACTACAGCTTTACACTGGACTCTGAACCTATTTGTGTAGGATAGGTGGGAGGCTTTGAAGCGTGAACGCCAGTTCGCGTGGAGCCAACCTTGAAATACCACCCTGGTATGTTTGGGGCCCTAACCGAGGTCCGTAATCCGGATCCGGGACCGTGTATGGTGGGTAGTTTGACTGGGGCGGTCTCCTCCCAAAGAGTAACGGAGGAGCGCGAAGGTACCCTAAGGACGGTCGGAAATCGTCCGCTTAGTGTAAAGGCATAAGAGTGCTTGACTGCGAGACAGACACGTCGAGCAGGAACGAAAGTTGGTCTTAGTGATCCGGTGGTTCTGTATGGAAGGGCCATCGCTCAACGGATAAAAGGTACGCCGGGGATAACAGGCTGATACCCCCCAAGAGTTCACATCGACGGGGGTGTTTGGCACCTCGATGTCGGCTCATCTCATCCTGGGGCTGTAGCCGGTCCCAAGGGTATGGCTGTTCGCCATTTAAAGAGGTACGTGAGCTGGGTTTAGAACGTCGTGAGACAGTTTGGTCCCTATCTACCGTGGGCGTCGGAGACTTGAGAGGAGCTGCTCCTAGTACGAGAGGACCGGAGTGGACGTACCTCTGGTGTTCCAGTTGTCACGCCAGTGGCATTGCTGGGTAGCTATGTACGGACGGGATAACCGCTGAAAGCATCTAAGCGGGAAGCCTTCCTCAAGATGAGGTCTCCCTGAATCTTCGAGATTCCTGAAGGGTCGTCGTAGACTACGACGTTGATAGGCGGGATGTGGAAGCGCTGTAAGGCGTGGAGCTAACCCGTACTAATTGCCCGTGAGGCTTGACCATATAACACTCAAACGATTTGAGTGATGCTGGTAAGCACAACACCCAATGTCGCCTTAACTATCTACCATTTGTATTGCTTGTAGGATTGTGAAAAGGGGACAGATTTATTTGTTTGAGTTTTGTCGCCAGGCAAGACAACAGTACGGCCAAAAAATAAATCTGTCCCCTTTTCCGACCTCAAGCAATGACCAGTTTGCCTGGCGGCCATAGCGAGTGGGAACCACCTGAATCCATCTCGAACTCAGAAGTGAAGACGCTCCGCGCCGATGATAGTGCGGCATTCGCCGTGTGAAAGTAGGTCACTGCCAGGCTTTAAATACAAACCCCGGTCCTCTCGGATCGGGGTTTTTTTTGCCGACGTCCGACCTTCATATCGCCATGACTTGTTTGAAAAGACCCGTTCGCACTGCCCGAAAACCGGTGTTGGATATCAACATCACCGCCACCGTGTCGGCCATGATTCTGGTGTTGTTCGCATTTCCGGTAGTTGCCGCCACCGCCGGCGAACCAATGCAAATGGACTGGTTCAAGCTTGGAATGGGCCTGTTTGGCGGCCTCGCCATGTTTCTGTTCGGCATGGACCAGATGTCGGAGGGCCTGCAGGCGGCCGCCGGCGATACGCTCAAGGACCTGCTCGCCAAACTGACCAAGAACCGGGTGATGGGCGCGATGACGGGCGCCATCGTTACCGCCGTGCTCAACTCCTCGTCGGTGACTACCGTGCTGGTCGTGGGTTTTATCTCCGCCGGTTTCATGAGTCTGGCGCAGTCCGTGGGCGTCATCATGGGCGCGAACATCGGCAGTACCTTCACCGCCCAGATCGTCGCGTTCAATGTTTCGCAGTACGCCCTGATACTCGTCGCGCTGGGATTTTTCATGCTGTTTGCATCCAAGCAGGAGAAGACCCGCCATTATGGTTCGATGACAATGGGGTTGGGGCTGATCTTCTACGGCATGGGGGTGATGGGAGACGCAATGACGCCGCTGCGCTCCTACGAGCCTTTTCTCGATCTAATGGTGAGGATGGAGAATCCGCTGCTGGGAATTCTGGTAGGCGCGGTATTCACGGGTCTCGTTCAGTCGTCCGCGGCAACAACCGGCATCGCCATCGTCATGGCGGCCGAAGGGTTGATCACGCTTCCCGCCGGTATTGCGCTCGCCTTTGGATCCAACATCGGCACTTGCGTTACGGCATTGCTGGCGGCCATGGGAAAGCCCGTGGAGGCGGTACGCGCCGCAGTGGTGCACATTACGTTCAACGTCGCCGGCGTTCTAGTCTGGGTACTGTTCATCCCGCAATTGGCAGATTTTATCGTGAGTATCTCGCCCTCCGCGCCGGAGTTGTCCGGCAACGAGCGGCTGGCGGCGGAAGTGCCGCGGCAGATCGCCAACGCCCACACCGTGTTCAACGTCGCGAATACGCTGTTGTTCATAAGCTTCACCGGAATTTTCGCGCGGATCGCTGAAAAACTGGTTCCCGAAAAGAAGGTCGAAGAGAAAGTCATTGTCAAACCAAAGTTTCTGGACGAAGCGCTACTGGAAATCCCATCGATGGCATTGGAACGGGTCCGTCTCGAAACCGGGCACTTGGGCGAGATCATCGGCGATATGCTCGCTCTGGTGGGACAGGCATTTAGAGAAGGAAATCTGGAAAAATTCAAGTCGGTGCGGACGATGGATAACAAAGTCGACATTCTTCAGGAAGCCATCCTGAATTATATGGGGCAGTTGCGGCAGGAACCGCTTACGGACAACCAAAGCCAGGAATTTCAGGCCTTGATGAGCGCGGCGATCAATCTGGAAAGCCTCGCCGATGTCATCGAATCGGACCTCGTCGCGCTAGGTGAAGCGTTTATCTCCAAGGGCCTGAGACCCAGCGAGGCTACCGAGGTTCTGCTACACGGCCTGGGAGAAAAGCTGGTTGCCGCCATTAGTGATTTAGTCACCGCGTTGCGGGAGCACGACGAAAAGTCCGCGGAGAAAGTGATCGGGCTGAGGCATGAAATCCGGCGCCTCTCCGATGAGTTCATCACAAGACAGTCGGAGCGCATCGCGGGGCGGGCGGGGGCCCAGGTCGAGCTCATTCGCCTCGAAATGGAATTGCTGGACAATATGCGCCGCATCTACACGCTGGCCAAACGGGTGGCAAAAGAGTTCGTGCCGGAACAGGTTGCGGATAACACCGCGTGACGGGCGGAAATAGGCCACCGGCAGGGAGTCGACGATACCGGTGCCCGCGTTTCTCCGGCGGTGACTGGTTGATTCCCGAGTTTAAAATTGCTTCGTCGAGCATGATCTCCTACGAGGACATGATGCCCAAGGATTTGGAGTTGCCGCCGAGGTGTGCTTACCGGTTCTTCTCGTTCTCCAGGGCCTTTTCCGTGATCTCCTTGAAGAGCTTCGTCGCACGCTTCGCCACTTCCTCGTACTTCGGGTTTCTGTCTATGAGCGGTTGAATCTTCTTAGCATCGGCGGTCACTGTTTCCAGGAACGTCATATCCCTTTTGGTTAACACTTCACCCTTGTCGACTTTTTCTTTTAGTTTGAGTGCCGCCGGCAGCCGGTATTTTTCGAAACGTTCCAACAGCACCATGATCACGCCCAGGTCTTTATCTGGTTTACTCATTGTCTTAACCTTTTCAATTGGTTGTGTCAGTCAGAATATAATGAAGCGCCATCCGAATACCAGTCAGTTCAGGGCATTGACAATGCTGCCGTAGAACTGGAGCAGCATTGTGTCGAGGGCATCATCGACCGGGTCCGGTTGAGACGATACCTTCACGATGACAACTTCAGCCGCCGGATCGACATAGATCCATTGACCGTGGATGCCTATGGCGCAGAACGCACCCGCTGGATTGCCGGTCTGGTACCACTGGTTGCGGTACTTTCCATTGGGCAGTAAATCGCTCATGCTTCCTCTCTGCCATGCGTCGCGGCTGCCGCCGCTGCGGCAATCTTCAACCCAAGGTCCCGGTATGACTTGCCTGTCGTTGAATCGTCCGCCGCCGCACATCACCTGACCGAATCGCGCCAGATCCCGCGGAAGGACACAGATGCCGCCCGCCGCCCGCGGCGCCCCCCTGGCGTCGACGGTAACGTAGGCATCCGATTCGGCGCCCATCGGGCGCCAGATGTGCTTCGACAAAAGCTCGGACAGACATTCCCCGGAGGCGGCTTCCAGGATCAGGCCCAGCATGTCGGTGTTCGGTGACATGTATTGAAACGTGTGTCCATGGGGCGTGCCGCTGTGACCCAGGGTAATCAGAAAGTTGCGCAGGTCGCCGGCTGCTTCCCCAGGCGTCGGCAGGTTCCAGCCGGTGGCAACGCGGTAGCGGTTGAACTGCGCATTTCCTCCAGTATAGATCTCGGAGAAGTCCAGTCCGACCTGCATGTCGAGTAAATGCCTTACCGTACAGTCGCCATAAGCGGCGCCCGCGGCGTCGGGGATGTATGTCGAAACCTGCTCGTCCACCGTTAGCCGGCCTTGCTCGACCAGGACGCCGGCAAGAGCACCGGTTACCGATTTGCTCACCGAAAACAGGATGTGCGGATCGGTGCCGCTGTAGTGGGGCGCGCACCATTCGTAGACGATCGAGCCCTTGTGAAGGACGCACAGCGCGTCGGTCCAAGCTTCGGTGAGCATCGTCGCGAGAGACCGCTGGAAGCCGTTGCCGTCGATGAAATGCAATCCATCCAGATCCGAGGTTGTGCGGTGCAGTTCGCATATCTGATCCGGTTGGTTCGGTATGTTCGCAGTAGGGATCAGTTCCCGCGCGTGGTGAAAGGACCACCGGTTTTGAGGCGCCTCCCGCCAATTGCCAAGATAAACGTTTTGATTCCTATCCGACATGTGAACCTTTACATTGCTGGACGGCCGGCAGCATCAGCGAACCACGAACCCGAACCTGTCTCACGCATCTCGACCCTCCTTCAGGTGGTCACAGATCGCATCGATTGCGCCGATGTCGTCTTTCTTCCTATCGGTAGACAGGAATTCCGGCCAGCTCGACAGTTTGACCACAACCAGGTCGTTGTCCAGGTCGACATAGATGAGTTGGCCGAAAACCCCGCGTGCCATGATGACGCGGCGAGAGGCATCGCGGATCCAGAACTGATTGCGGTAAGCCCCGTTGGGAAAGCCATCGTTGTGCGGCTCGCCAAAGATAGCCGGGTTGCAGTCCAGCGTATCATCCAGCCATTCGGACGGCACGACCCGCCTGCCGTTGCCAATACCCTGGTCCAGCAGCATCTGGCCGAACCGGGCGTAGTCCCGCAGCGTGGCGTTGAAGCCGCCGTCGGCCATTGCATAGCCGGCGGCATCCACGGTGAAACACGCGCTCTCCTCGCAGCCCAACGGCTGCCAGAGCTCTCGGCTGACCAATTCCGCAAGCCGGGTCTGCGTGACACGCTCCATACAGTGCGCCAGCACGTCGGTTTCGATGGACCGGTATTCGAAACGCTCGCCGTGTTCACGGACCTTTGTTTTCAGGGTGACAATCTGATCCCACATGCAGGCGTGTGTCTTGACACCGCGCCGGGGCATCCGCCACCCGGATGCGATATCGGTTACGGCGATGTCCGAATCCGGCGACTCGTAGTCCTCGACGTAGCGGACGCCAGAAGTCATGTCCAGTGAGTGACGCAGTGTGGCGCCCCGCCAGGCCGTGCGCTTCAGTTCCGGCAGGTAACTCACGATCTGCTCATCGGGGTCGAGCAGCCCTCGATCCACCAGCACGCCCGCAACGGCCGAGGTGATCGATTTCGCCATCGACTGCGACAGATGAAGAGTGCGTTCTGTCATCGAGTTGAAGTAGCGCTCATGGACGAGCCTGCCCCGGTACAGCACGGCGAGGCCGTCGGTGCAGCTCGAGCGCAGCCAGGCCGCGACGTTTGTACTGCGGTCTTCGACATCGTCGAATTCGATTTCATCGAGGTCCCTGGAACCGCACGGCAGTTTCCAGACCGGCCCCCGGCCGCGCCACACTTCCGTGGTGGGCAGGATTTCCCGAATATGCTGAAACGACCACCGGTTCCAGGGCGGGCGGTCCCACTCTTGCCGGGGGATTCGATTTCCCCTTGCGACAGGGAAGCCCCGCATCAGGTCATTTGCAATCGGCATCGTAGTATCCGTGAAGTCTCGCTGTCATCTCATCAAGGAACGTCCGCGCCGCGGCGGCCGAAGCGGCCGCCCTCGGAACAACCTGCGTGGCGTTGGCTATTTAAGCAGCTCGGTCCAGATTGCGGTGTACATTTTCTTCGCCTCTGGTGAACAGGGTAATGTGAATACACCGGCGCCCGCGAGCTCCTCTGGAATGATAATCTCCGGCGCGTCCTTCATATCGGCGGGCATAAACTTGTCGGAACCCGTGATGCCGTTGGCGTAGCGAGCAAAGGCGGATATCAGCGCCGCGTTCTCCGGGTCCATGACGAAGTTCTGAAACAGCTTGGCATTCTCGACGTTCTTGGCGTCCTTCAGCACCGCCACGCTGTCCATCCACAATAAAAATCCCTCCTGCGGATAGCCGAAGCGTACGTCCGTGTTCTTCTCCCTGGAGCGGAAGCCGGCGCCGTTCCAGTAAAGCGACGCGGCGACATCGCGGCCAGCGAACTTCTCGATCATCCCGTAGTCCATGGAAAGCCACTTGGGTTTGGCTTCGAGCAACTTGTCGCGTACCTTTTTCAATACTTCCTTGTCAGTGGTACAGGGCTCCCCGCCCAGGTACATTACGGCCGTGTGCATCACGTCGTTCATTTCGGGCGGCACGTTGATCTTGCCGACCAACTCCTCGGGCGGGTCGAGCCAAAGGCTCGAGGTGTTGATTTCCCCGGAATAGACCGAGGTGTCCACGATCATGCCGACGGTGCCCCACTGCCACGGCACGGTGTAACGTCGGCCCGGATCCCAGTCGGGGTCGGCGAACTCAGGGGATACGTTCTTGAAGTTCTCCATCTGATCCGGTCGGGATTCGAGCAAAAGCCCCTCACTGATCCATACCGGCACGTAGTTGGCAGACGGCACCACGAGATCGAAGCCGTGTCCGCCGGCTTTGACCTTGGCCAGGGCGGTATCGTTGGAATCGTAATCCGTAACTGTGACTTTGACGTCATACTGCTTTTCGAATTTCTCGATCAATTCGGGGCTGGTGTAGTTGCCCCAGTTGAACAGATTGAGCTCGCCCGCCGCACTGACAGCCCCGGCGGCTGCCAGCAGCGAGACGCCGGCGACGGTTGAAATCAGTTTGTGCTTCATCTGGTGTTTTCTCCTCGTGGTTGGTTTTGGGGTGTGGTGCGCTAGCTTTTCTTCCGATTGAGCAGGAAGAAGATCGATACCATGATAATCGATATCGATAGGAGCGCGGTTGATATTGCGTGAATCTCCGGCGTGATGACCCTGCGAAGCTGGCCCAGCATGTATGTTGGCAGTGTGTCCTGCCCCGGGGCCTTGACGAATTCCGTAATGACCACATCGTCGAGCGATATCACAAAGGCCAGCATCATACCCGCAATGATGCCGGGCCAAAGCAGGGGTAGCGTAATCAGCTTGAATGTCCTGAGCGGTGTGGCGTAAAGGTCCGCAGCGGCAACCTCGAGCGACAGGTCCATGCTCTCCAGGCGGGCGCGAATGGGGAGGTAGGCAAAAGGGATGCAAAATGCGGTGTGAGCGCTGATCAGGTATATGAGCCCCTGATAGCCGGTTGTCGACTTGATGATGGCGAAGACGATCAACAGGGCTACCGCGGTCACGATTTCGGGCACCATCAACGGCTGGTTGATCATGGCGTATATCGCCGTCAGCCCCTTATAGGGTCGGATCCGGGTGGTCCCAAGGGCGGCCATCGACGCCAGTATGGTGGCCGATATCGAACTGACCGTCGCGACCAGCAGGGAAAGAATGGTGGCCTCCTGGACCTTCTCATTCTGCCACGCCGCGCCGTACCAGTGAAGCGAGAATCCTTCCCACACGGCGATGGATGAACCGGCATTGAAGGAGTACGCGACAAGCGCCATGATCGGTGCGTAGAGCATGGCGTAGCAGGCTATTGCCAAAGCGGTAAATCCCGGAAGCCGCCGGACCGAAAAGCCGAAACTGTCGGAGGTGGTATCAGCCATGCGCCTGTGTGGATCGTTGTGCAGTGCGCACGTACACGATCAGCGCCACCATGACGATGGCGAGCAGGGCAATGGAAAGTGCGGCGCCGAGAGGCCAGTTCTGGCCTTGCCCAAACTGCAATTCGATCAGGTTGCCGAGCATCATGTTTTTTCCACCGCCCAACACCCGCGGGGTGACGTAAGCGCCCAGTGAAGGAATGAATACGAGAATCGAGCCGGCGACCAGACCGGGTTTGACCAGCGGCAGGATTACCCGTCGCAATACCCTGAACCGGGTAGCGTACAGGTCGTAGCCAGCTTCCACCAGCCCGAAGTCCAGCTTTTCCATGGAAGCGTAGAGAGGCAGGATCATCAACGGCAGATAGACGTAGGTCATACCGACCATAATGGCAAAATCTGTGTACAGCATCTGAACCGGTACGTCGATGACGCCGACGAATATCAGCAGGTTGTTGACGATGCCTTCGTTGCGGATGATTTCCATAATGGCGAAGGTTCGAATCAATAGATTGGTCCAGAACGGAATGGTGATCAGGAACAGCCACAGGTTACGGGTCTGGTCTGAGCGGGTGGCGATGAAATAGGCGGTCGGAAAACCGAGCAGTATGCACAGGACCGTGGTCATCGAGGACAGTTTTATCGAGCGCCAGAAAATAGTCACATGGGCATCTTGAAGCATCAGCGTGTCGTCGAAGATGTCCCTGGTCAGGAAAACCCTGAACCAGCCATCGACGGAAGGCTGCCATACCACACCGCCGTAATCACCGGGGGCTAAAAACGAGTAAAGCAGCATGACGAGCAGCGGGCCGGACGCAGCCAGTACCAGGACGAGCAGCGCCGGAATGGTCAGCAGGATGTTACGGTGAACCTCGGCTTTTCTGGCAGCGGCTTCATAGCCGGATATTCGGGGAGTTCCCTGTGGCTTCACGTCCGTGGTGTGTGATAGCGATTCGCCGCCAATCGACATATCAATCCCGCAAGACCTGCACGGTCTCAGGGTCGAACACTATGCCGAGCTGATCACCCTCGGCAAACAGCTCCTGCCGCTCACGTGAGTTTTGTAAACGTGCGGTAAAGCTGCCGCCATCCTGCAGGCGAAGGTGGTAATGGGTGTCGGTACCGAAGTAGACGATGTTCTCGAGTACGCCGTTCAGCGGCGACGCGGAACCGTCGGCGGTGAGCCTCACCTGTTCAGGCCGCACGGCGAGGGTCAAATGCCGCGAAGCAGCCGCTGGATGATCGCACTCCAGGGTAATCTCCCGTCCCGATGTCAACCGCACCGAAATGGCGCCCCCATCGGCAGACAACAGGTCGGCGGTGAGAAAATTCGTGTCCCCGATGAAGTCCGCGACGAATCGTTCGGCCGGGTGGTCATAGATTTCTCGGGGTGTGCCGATCTGCCGAATCCTGCCCGCGTTCATGACCGCAAGGCGATCGGACATGGTCAGCGCCTCTTCCTGATCATGGGTGACGAAGATAAACGTGATCCCGGTTTCGAGCTGAAGTCGCTTCAGTTCGATTTGCATGTCTTTACGCAACTTGTAATCAAGTGCTGATAGCGGCTCGTCCAGCAGCAGCACTCTGGGACGAGGGGCGAGTGCCCGCGCGAGCGCCACACGCTGCTGCTGGCCGCCGGAGATCTGGTCGGTGCGGCGGGTTTTCAGTTCTTCCATCTTTACCAGGCGCAGCATGCCGCCCACCGTGTTCTCGATCTCGGCTTTGGGTTTGCGCAGCATCTCCAACCCGAACCCGATATTCTGCGCCACGGTCATATGCGGGAACAACGCGTAATTCTGGAACACGGTGTTTACCGGGCGCTTGAACGGCGGCAGCAATGAGATGTCTTCGCCGTGCAGCAAGATGGTTCCTTCGGTCTGGTGGTCGAAACCGGCAATCAAACGCAGCAGCGTGGTTTTGCCGCAGCCCGACGGACCCAGCAGAGTGAAGAATTCATTCTCGCGTATTGTGACGGAAACGTCTTTGAGCGCGTGCACCGCCTCATCGCCGCTGCCGAAGGTTTTGGTGACGTTTACAGCCTCGATCGCAGAAGTGCCGCCCGAGGCGGTGTCGGTACTGGAATGCCTCAATATTTCTCCTTGGTCAAGCTCCCGTTTTCTGGCCGGACGGGTTTTCTTTACCTTACGCAGGTCTATGACGGTATGCAAGATCCACAGCGGGGATCACCGCCGCGGTCTCGTCGACTGTGGTCAATCCCAGACGAATTCCAGCATGAAGCGCAGATCGTACTCCGTACCCTTGGTCGGGCGAATGACGTTCTTGAAAAACTGGGTGGAGAAATTCAATTTCTGGCTGCCCCACATGAAGTGGCGCTGGAGTCCGCCGCCGAGCGGCACGTAAGCGTCCTCGCCGCTCGGTTTGTCCCAATACACGGTGACGCCATAGGGCATGTATATCGCGTCCCAGTCCTGGTTCAGGGCGTACACCGCGAATGGCTTGACCATCAGATAGTTGACGCTGTTTCGATCCTCGTCACCGGCAACCGACCACAGTTGTAAAGCGATGGCACCGGCAAACAACCGCCCGGATTCGTACTCGTAGTCGAAGCTGGGACCGATCGACCATTTTCCGCTGCCCAGCGTGTCGGTGGTTGCGGTCGGTAACTGGGCTGCAAAGCCCAGGGAAAAGTGATGTTTTCCATGATGGGCTCCGTTCCTCGAAAACCAGAACGCGGTCAGCAAATCATTGATACCCGCTTCGACCTCGAAGCCCGGTGATACATTTCCCGGTGGCTGTCCGGGAATGGGTCGCGGGTAGTCTGCTCCTTCCAGATAGGATATGTTTTTTACCTCGTAGCTTCCCAGCGAAAAATAGCTTTCTGTCTCCAGCCCGAGCGTCTCCGCTTCGGTGCCCTCGGGAAGGAAGCTGACAAACAACCAACTTCGCCAGGAATCGAGCCGGAAACCCTGTGCTTTCTCTCCATGATACGGGTCGTTTCCGATGCTCTCAGATGCCTGCACGGCCGCCACACCGGAACACGCCCAGCTCGCCGCGATCAGGGCGGTCGCGCATATCGACCTCTTGACACGCTTCGGGTAGTGTATGTCGAACACAGATCCTACTCTAACCGTCGATAAGACGCACCACTACCTTGTCCAATTCCCCGGTGAACGGGAAGTGATTCTTGAGTGTGTACTTGTTGCTGACCGGTGTGCCGTTGTCGATGCCCACGTCGAAGGTCTCGGACAGCGAAAACGTGGAAATGTGCATTTCCGGCATTTCGACTTCGTCCACTTTTTTACCGTTGATGAACAGCTCACCCCTGCCGCCGGGTATGCCCTTTGTCGTTCCGCCCGTCTCCACGAAGCTGAACTTGATATCGACCTCTCCGGTGCCCAGCGGCGGAGATTCCAGCGTGTAGTAAAGCCCGTTGTAGTAGTTGTAGTCGTAGTACGCCTTGTTGTCTTTTATGAACAGGGTGTAACCTCCGGTAAACCCGCCGAGGGCCAGAATCACACCTTCCTCGCCACCATTCAGGTTCAAAGAGGTCTCGATTGCGTGCGAACGTCCCTTCACAGGAGCCGACGCTTTCTCCGCGATGCGCTGGGCGCCGGGATAGTAGTAGACGAACTCCTTGCGATTGCCGAACAGCCGGTCCTGCTGCTTGGCGACGCGTTGGATCATGTCGTCATACAGCGGAAATACGTTGTTCTCCCAGGCAAGTTCCTCCCAGCGTTTTTTCAATGCCTCCAGCTTCTCCGGGTTTTGATCCGCGACGTTGACGGCCTCCGAAAAGTCTTCGTTTAGGTTATAGAGTTCCCAAACATCGTCCTCGAACGGGGAGACCGAGGCGAGCACCCAGGGCATGCGGTTACCATGGATAGTGACCGCCTTCCAACCGTCCTGGTAGATGGCACGGTTGCCGAACAGCTCGTAGTACTGTTCGGGATGCTGTGTCGGCGCGGCCGCGTCGTCGAACGAGTAGGCCATGCTGACGCCGTCCATGTCCATCTGCTCCTTGCCGTCCAGCACTTCGAGGAACTCGGTACCGGTGACATCCAGAATGGTCGGCGCAATATCATTGATGTGGTGATACTGCTGCCGGACCTCGCCCTTCGCTTTGATGCCCTTCGGCCAGTGCACCACCAGCGCGTCCTGAATGCCGCCGCGGTGAACGATCTGCTTGAAGTACTGGAATGGCGTGTTGCCGGCCAGCGCCCAGCCGGCGTGGAAGTGCGGATAGGTATCTGGCCCGCCCCAACCGTCGTAGTGCTCCATGTTGGCATCGAACGGCGTCTGCAGGCCGTTCAAGACATAAGTCTCGTTGAAGCTGCCGGTCAATCCGCCCTCGCCGGAGGATCCGTTGTCCGCGGTGACGAAGATCAGCGTGTTGTCCAACTGGCCGGTGCGCTCCAGAACGTCGATGACGCGGCCGATTTGAGCGTCGACGTGATCCAGCATGGCGGCAAAGACCTCCATCTGACGGGCATAAAGCTTCTGTTCCTCGGATTTGAGACCGTCCCATGCAGGGATGTCTTTGGTTCGCTGGGTAAGCAGCGTGCCGGCGGGAATGACACCCGATTCTAGCTGCTTCTGATGGATGGTTTCACGCGCCTTATCCCAACCCATATCGAACTTGCCCTTGTACTTTTCGATGTATTCGGGCGGTGCCTGGTGTGGTGAGTGCATGGCCACGGGCGCCCAGAACATCATGAACGGTCGATCCGGTGCGACGGATACGTGAGAGGTGATATTCCGGATAGCCTCGTCCGCCATGGCCTCGCTGTAGTGGTAACCGGGCTTGTCCTCCCAGTCCTCCATCGGATAATGATCGCGCCACAACAGCGAGCGATAGTTGTCGGCATCCGCCGCCATGTATCCGTAGAAATGATCGAAGCCTTCACCGCTGGGCCAACGGTCGAAAGGGCCAATCTCCGACACCTCATACAAGGGCGTGTGGTCCCATTTGCCGATGGCGTAGTTGACGAATCCGGCCTTTTGCAGGTGTTTGGCCACGGATTTTGCCGATTCCGGCGGGAAGGCGTTGTATCCCGGAAAGCCCATGGCGGTCAGCGAGTGTGAGCCGAGGCCAATGCGGTGGTGGTTGCGCCCGGCCATGATGGTGGCTCGCGAGGGAGAGCATAGCGCGGTGGTGTGGAAATTGTTGTATCGCAGGCCGTTGTCCGCCAATGCGTCGATGTTCGGTGTCTCGATCAGGCCGCCGAAGCTGCCCAGGTGCCCAAAGCCGGTATCATCCAGCAGAAAGATGATGACGTTGGGCGTCCCCTCGGGGGGCTTCGATGTCGACGGCCACCATTCTTCAGATTCATCGTACGACTTGGCGATTTTCCCCTTGAATGCTTGTCCGTATTTTTCTATCTCTTCCGGTGCGGCTTCATTTGATGCTGTCGTTGGACAGGCTACGGCGGCGACGACAAGGAAAAGCGACAATTCGCACAACTTTTTCATAATTTATTTGCGGTTCACGATCAAGGTTGATGGTTCGACATAATAGAATCTCGCGGGACGCGGCAATGCAGAACTCCTGGCAGAAAAACGGTGCTGGATTGCTTCACTTCTTCGGAAACAGGAACTGCCAGGTGAACTGCAGGTTCCATTCCGGGGCGCCGTCTGGACGTTCGACGTTGTAGTAGGCTTCCAGTCGTGAATTGATCGCCTGCCCGCCGACCTTGAATACCCGTCCGAAGCCGCCGCCAAGGGGCACCGTCCAGCGATTGCCGCTGTTCGCTTTCCAGTTGGCGGTCGCAACGATGTCGGTGAGCAGAAACCAGCCGTTGTCGAGGTTGTAGTTCAAGAAAGGCTCCAGCAGCAACTGACTGACGTCCCTGCGGTCCGCATCGCCCGCGAACGACCACAATTGCCGCGCAAGCAGTCCCACACTTCCCCATTTCGGCTGAGTAAGCCCTATGGCGGACAAGCCGCCGCTCCACTTGCCGGCGCCGAGCTGGTCGTCCGAGGCGGTCGGTGCAGTCAGGGAAGGACCGGCTCCCCAGATCACCCTGCCGGATTCAACCGGCGAGAAATACAGTGAATAGTTGATGTCGCCCAGACCGCTGGCACCGTCTCCCGGTACCGGGTTGGGGTTGCCAGGCAGTCCGTTGATTGCACCGTCCACGTCGGCTAGCGGGATGAGGGCTCGATTCACCAGATTCCACTTTCCCACCGTTACCGGCACCACCGGATTGGCATTCAGAATTGCGGCTTCGCCGTTATCGGCACCGAAATCGAAGGTGAATTTGAACGGCAGGCTGATCAACGAGCTTATGGGGTTTTGTACGGATGAACGGAGATCATCAGCCCGTGCCGCGTGGGCAGACATCGCGGCGGCGATCATCGCAATAGTGAGGAATCTAACAAACAGGCTGGCCATCGGAAGCTGGGAAAATTGAATCGGGGCAGTCAAGTTTAGCGTCTTGGTAAGGATCTGACCATGGGATCATTTCAAATATTTGACCCGTATGTTTCGGATTCCATCACGAATTGCCTGTGAAAATGTCGTCGGATCCACACCCATGCCATGACTCCGCTGAATGCGTTAGCGACCGCGACACCGGCAAATACGCCGTTTACGCCCCACATCAGGGAACCAAGATAGGCAAGCGGCACGGTCAGAACGAACATCCGCGCCATCGATATGGCGACGGCGGGAAGGGGTTTACCGAGTCCGTTGAAGGCGGCGTTGACGACCATCACGACGCCGTTCAGGCCGAAACTGACCGGGACTATCCAAAGGTAGGCGCTGCCGACCCGGTTGACCTCCTCACCGGCACCGAAAAATCCGACCAGCGAGGGTCCACTCGCAACCAGGGCAACGGCCAAAGCGATACCGGACCACAGGCAGAACTTCCAGCACAGCGACATGGCCTGCTCGATACGTCCGTATTCGCGGGCGCCCAGATTCTGGCCAACGAAAGGTCCGATCATCGAGGACATCGCGTAGTAGACAACCAGCGCAATTTGTTCGATGCGCGTCGCGGCACCGTACCCCGCCACCGCATCGGTGCCGAATGTTGCGACTATGGCGACAATGATGGAGGCGGCCAGGGGGATGATCATGTTGGTGCCTGCTGCAGGAAGTCCGACGTGGAGCACGTCCCGGTTCGAGCGCCAGAATTCCTCGAGGCTAGGGAAGGAGAACGCCAGCAGATTTTTCCGGTGCTGCAACGCCCAGTAGCCGGCGAACAGCCCCGCCGCACGCGCCAACACCGAGGCCAGTGCCGCACCCTGCATCTCCATTCGCGGCAGCCCCGCCAGGCCAAAAATCAGCAGCGGATCCAGGACCAGGTTCATGACGGCTACTCCGATCATGATCCGGCTCTGCAGTTTGCTGTCCCCGGTTGCCCGGATGGCACCGAAGCCGACCATGGGTACCAAAAAGAACACGAACCCCGAATACCAAACGGTCATATAGTCCTCGATCAGCGGCAGCAGCGCGTCGTCCGCACCCATGGCGCGGAACACCCATTCCATGCTGGCGAGACCCGCAACGGTTACAACAACCGCCAAAGCGGTGGCCAGCAGCGTCGCGTCGGTCGTCATCCGACGGACACGTTGGATATCACCGCTGCCTACCACCCTGGACAGGGCGGAGGCGGTCCCGGCCATCAATCCGATTCCCAGGCTGATCAGGACCATGGTCACAGGGAAGGTGAAGCTGATCGCGGCGAGGTGACGCTCTCCGATCTGGGCGACGAACCAGGTGTCGACGATATTCAGCGACATGATTGCCGCGATGCCCCAGATCATCGGTACGGTAAGTGATCTGAGGTGGCG
This sequence comes from Gammaproteobacteria bacterium, assembly GCA_024639325.1. Taxonomy (GTDB): domain Bacteria; phylum Pseudomonadota; class Gammaproteobacteria; order Arenicellales; family JAANXG01; genus JAHEKE01. The sequence continues at coordinate 28,197 of JAHEIO010000026.1, read as the reverse complement.
GCCGACAGAGCCCTCGACGAGTGTGGCGCGTGCTTCAGCCATTCGTGCGTGGTGGGTTGACCAACATTACGGCATCGGCGCGAGGGCGCGCCTCCTACGAAATTTCAGCGATAACCGCGCATGTGTAAGCAAATGGAAATTCGTTGCCCGGGAATTTTGACCGTGTCACGCCGATCTGAGGGTAAAACGATTTATTGCCCGGATGCCACGGGCAGGTCCTTCGCTCGTTCGGCTTCGTCCTGAATGCGCTGGCGTTCCGCCCTGGACTCCTGCATGACCTGCTCCAGGATCTTGTCTTCGACCTGGGTGAGTTCCGCAGCCGCCTCCTTTACCGCAACGTGCTCAACGGCCCTTGACAGGGCCTCCGCCTTGGTCGCGCCAAACTTGGCGCCGAGGAAGGGTTTGATGAGCAGGTAGCCGACGTCACGGGCCGGCATGTAGCGCAGAAAACGCCGGATCAGGGTGAACAACTGCACCGGAAAATGGCGCAGCTTGTAGAGCAGAAGACGTCTCAATCCTGCGCTTCGCTCAGCGTGGATCACTTCACCCGGCAGGCAGGTCGGGTCGATCTCCGAGCATTTGAAATACTTGTACCAATCGGTCTCGTCGTTGACCAGGCCGCGCCGGACATACTCCTGCCAAAGCGGCGTGCCACGGTAGACACAGAGTCTGTTGAACCCGAACGTGTCCAGCGGCAGCCGTGAGGCGAAATCGAACGTGGCGCGCAGATCCTCCACTGTCTCGTCCGGGCTGCCGACCACGAAAAAGCCGTGAACGATCTCGATACCCGCTTTCTTGGCGTTGGTTACAGCGGTCTCGACCTCCTCAAGCGTCTGCTCCTTGTCGAGCCGGTCGAGGACCTTCTGGCTTCCACTCTCGAGGCCAAACATAATCGTGCGGCAGTGTGCCTTGGCCATGGCCGGGAACAGGTGTTGCGCGGTCGAGTCTACACGACCCTCGCACCCCCACTGGATGGTGACACCGGCCTCATTGATGCCGTCGCAGATGCTCTCGATGCGCTTCGGCTTGAGCAGGAAGTGGTCGTCGACGAAATAAACCGCGCCGTAGCCGTTCTCCTGCAGGTGTTCGAACTCTTTGACGACGTGCCCGGCGCTTCTGGACCGCCATTTCCCCTCGTTGAAAACCGGGATGTCGCAGAATATGCAGGGCCACGGACAGCCGCGCGATGTCTGCATGGTGGTGAACCGTTCCATCGACAGCACCGCCGGTACATCGAGTGGCATGGATTCGATGAAATCCAGCGGCAGGCTCTCCCGGTCGGGGAACGGCCACTGGTCGAGGTCGCGTTCGATCGGCCGGCCGGCATTGTGAACGAGCTTACCGTCTTTCATCCAGGTCACACCGGGAATGTCTTCCGGGTCGTCCAGGCGCTCGATAAGATCGAGAATGAGCTGTTCACCGTCGCCGCGGCAAACAAAATCCACCTCGGGGCACTGAAGTTTGACCAGCTGCGAATTGAGCGAGGCGAATACGCCACCGAAGGCAAGTTTGACCTTTGAGTCGGCGGCCCGGATCTGGCGAGCCATGATCTTGGCATACGGGTAGCTGGTCGTGCTCAGGAAACTCAGTCCGACGACCGCCGGCTTGCGCCTTCGGATCTCGTCAATGATGACCTCATTGGGAGTTTCCGGATTGGCCTGGTCGAACATGATGCATTCATGTCCCTCTCTTTTCAGGACGGCGGACAGTGACATGATGCCAATTGGTGGGAAACCCATGACTCGCAGACGTCCATTGCTGGACTTTTCCTTCGCCGGCAGGGCATAAAACTGGGGGTCCCGTATGTGAATCAGAAATATGAGCACGTGTTTCTCCTTATCATCGGCCTAGCCGGCTCCTGTCCAGAATACCTGTCATTGCGAGCGTAGCGAGGCAATCCAGTGAAACAAATTGTTTTCATTCGGCGCTGGATTGCCGCGTCCTGCCACGCTTCCCTCGCAGCTTCGGCGCGTTCCTCGCAATGACTCGAGCTTTTGCTGGACAGGGATTAGCCAGCATATCGCGCAAGAAATCCGAGTGGTCGCGCGGGTTAGTATCGCATCAATACCGCAATGGTGCCATTGGGGTGGATGCGTGGTCTCAGGGTGTTCACGTGCGTCGGCCAAATTCAGCACAGGGTTAGGGCCGTTTCAGATCCCGGTCTCAACATTACCGCTAAACTTGTTATGATCATCCGACTTGTGATTGTTCCGTCGCCAAATCGGCGCGGGGCGCGCCTCCTACACGTGGTAGCGGCGCCCCCGGCCGCGATTTTAAGAAGATCTCCGGGCTGGGCGCGCCCGCAAGCCGCTATATCGACAAGATGACGAGCCTATGAAAAATGCATCAAATCCCCAACTTGAAACCACCCGGCTGAAAGCGGTCAACAGCTACCTCCGGGCGCTCGCCGACAAGGTAGCCGAGGCCGTCCCCGACCTCGGCAAGATCCGGGCGCTTATAGACGAATACGCGGCCATCGATGAATCAACCTCAGCACATAGTGCGACATGTCGGAAAGTCAACGCCGGGCATGTACCGGGCGAATGGCTGACGACCGGTTCTTCCTCCCCGGCGGACAGACTGCTCTATGTCCACGGCGGCTCCTGGATGTCCGGCTCCCTCGAGGGTTACCGGGCCCACGCAGGACGCCTTGCCGCGGAGACGGACTGCGCCGTGCTGAACATCGATTATCGCCTGGCACCGGAACACCCGTTTCCGGCGGGTCTCGAAGACTGCGATCGGGCATTCGACTGGATGCTGGAAAATGGTCCCGACGGACCCGGTCGCGCCGGATCGACATTCGTCGCCGGGGACTCCGCGGGGGGCAACCTCGTCCTCGCCCTGCTGCTCAAGCGCCGCGACCAGAACAAGGCGTTGCCTAAAGCCGCGGTGGTGCTGTCGCCCGCCACCGATCTCACCTGGTCGAGCCCGTCGATCCAGCAGCGCGCGGCAGTCGATCCGATTCTACGCGCTGAGCGGATCGACACCGTCGTCCACGCCTATCTGCAGAACGCTGCCGCGGTCGACGATCCCTATGTTTCTCCGTTGTTCGGAGAACTTTCGGGCCTGCCGCCGCTGATGCTGCAGGCCGGGGGGGCGGAGATCCTCTATGACGATTCCCGACGCTTTGCGGAAAAGGCGGAGGCGGCGGGTATTGACGTGTTCTTCGATACCTGTCCGGATTTGCCGCACGTATTTCAGCTGTTTGCGCCGTACCTGCCCCAGGCAAGCAGGGCGCTGCGCAGCATTGGCGCATTCGTGCATCGTGGCCGTGATGAACGAGGCGCGTGAACGTCGGGGACTGGGAACGGTGCGTTGATGTTTCCGCATGGATAAAGGATTTGAGGAAACAGAATACATTTTTTGTTACGCTATTGATGTATGTGGCATCTATGCCTTGCATACCGGGGAGACGACAATCGATCAAATCAGCCTCGGCTGCTTGTTGTTTGCCACCGAAGCTCAATCCACACTGATGGAGGACGATAAAAATGATGCAGAAGAATTACATTAAATTTGCCGCATGTTCGGCGGCGCTGGTTTTCTCGGCGTCCGCCTTGGCAAACGATCCCGATAGTTGTAAGGCCGTAAGATTTTCCGACGTGGGCTGGACCGATATCACGGCAACGACAGCGGCGACATCGGTGGTGCTGGAAGGGCTCGGGTACGAGCCTTCGGCGACGGTTCTCTCGGTTCCGGTTACGTATACCAGCCTAAAAAATAAAGACATGGATATTTTTCTGGGTAACTGGATGCCGACGATGGAAGCCGACATCAAACCCTACCGGGAGGATGGGTCGGTGGAATCCGTGCAACGCAACCTGGTTGGCGCGAAATATACCCTTGCCGTCAACAAGACGGCGGCCGATATGGGCGTCTCCGATTTTGCCGATATCAACAAGATACGCGACGAGGTCGATGGCAAGATCTACGGCATTGAGCCCGGCAATGATGGAAACCGCTTGATACAGGACATGATAGCCAAGGATGCGTTCGGTTTGAACGGGTTCGAAGTGGTGGAATCCAGCGAACAGGGCATGCTGGCCCAGGTGTCGCGCGCAGACAGAAAAAAGGAACCCGTCGTATTTCTCGGTTGGGAGCCTCATCCGATGAACGCGAATTTTGAACTCGTGTACTTGTCCGGGGGCGATGATTATTTCGGCCCGAATTTCGGCGGTGCGGAAGTTTTTACCAACACCCGTGCCGGATACAGCAAAGAATGCCCAAACGTCGGGAAATTGCTGCAAAATCTTGAGTTCACCCTGGCCATGGAAAACGAAATCATGGGGGCGATCCTCGACGACGGGCAGGATCCAAATAAAGCGGCTGCGGCATGGCTGAAAAAGAACCCGGATACCTACAAGAAGTGGCTGGATGGAGTCACGACATTGGATGGCGGTGACGGTATTGCGGCGGTAAACGCTCACCTCGGAATGTAATTTGCCGGAACATCGGCGGCCGCGGCAACAGAAAATGCCGGGTCGCCGGTTACCTTCCGCAACACGAACATGCTTGACTGGCTGACAGACAATAAAATTCCGTTAGGTAACTGGATCAAATCCTTCGTCGATTTTTTACTGGACAATCTTGCCTGGTTTTTCGACAAGTTTTCGGAGGGGCTGCAATTCCTGATCGAAGGTTTCGTTGACGGCATGCTGTTGTTGCACCCACTGGCCATGATCGGGATTTTCGCGGCCATTGCATGGATGCTTCACCGCTCTTTGAAACTGGTTGTGCTGATCGTTCTGTCGCTGCTGTTGGTCATAAATCTTGGTTATTGGGAGGCAACGCTTCAAACGCTAGGGCTGGTTATTTTTTCAACCCTGGTATGCATACTGGTTGGGGTGCCAACCGGTATCGCGGCGGCACATCGACCCTGGCTGTATACGGCTTTGCGACCGATTCTGGACTTGATGCAGACCATCCCGACTTTCGTATATTTAATTCCGACAATGATCATGTTCGGCCTCGGCGTGGTACCGGGTTTGATCTCAACGGTCATATTCGCCATACCTGCACCAATTCGCCTGACCTACCTGGGTGTGTCCGGGGTGCCGACGGCTTTGCAGGAGGCGGGGGAATCGTTCGGCGCCACCAAACGGCAATTGTTGTGGAAAATCGAATTACCTCACGCCATGCCGACTATTATGGCGGGCGTCACGCAGTGCATCATGCTATCACTGTCAATGGTCGTGATAGCGGCCATGGTTGGTGCTCCCGGGTTGGGTATTCCGGTTTTACGGGCTCTCAATACCGTAAATATTGCCAAGGGCTTTGAAGCGGGGCTCGCTATCGTTGTTGTTGCAATCCTGCTTGACCGCGTGTGCAAGCAGCCCGAGGGGGTGGACAAGGACAACCACAGTCGAAACTAATGCCTGCCGTCGAATTCAAAAAAGTCGATATCATATTTGGTACCCATTGGCGTGACGCTCTCGAGATGCTCGATGATGGAAAATCCCGCGAACAGATCCTCGAGCGCACGGGTCAGGTGTTGGGCGTCGCGGATGCCTCGATAAGCGTCGAAAAGGGCGAAATCTGTGTGTTGATGGGATTATCGGGCTCGGGTAAATCGACATTACTGCGCGCGGTAAACGGATTGAATAAAGTTACACGCGGAAACGTCATGGTCGATGATGGAGCTGAGATTACCGACGTTGCCAACTGCGACCCGGCGACACTCCGAAAATTGCGAATGAACAGCATTGCGATGGTTTTCCAGCAATTCGCGCTGTTGCCATGGCGTACGGTGCGTGAAAACGTCGGATTAGGACTGGAACTCAGCGGGGTGCCTGCAAAAAAGCGTCACCAGACGGTCAGCGAAAAACTAAAGATGGTTGGACTCGAACAATGGCAGAATAAGTACGCGCATGAATTGTCCGGAGGCATGCAGCAGCGAGTGGGCCTGGCCCGTGCATTTGCAACCGACGCCAATATCCTGCTAATGGATGAACCGTTTTCGGCGCTCGACCCGCTTATTCGTAACCGGCTTCAAGACGAATTACTGGACCTGCAAAATTCCCTCCACAAGACTATCCTATTCGTTAGCCACGACCTGGATGAAGCGCTAAAAATCGGTAACCGCATCGCAATTATGGAAAGCGGCCGCATCGTCCAGTATGGTTCCGCAGAGGAAATCGTTCTTGCTCCAGCGAATCAATACGTCGCTGATTTTGTCGCTCACATGAACCCGCTGAATGTGCTCCGCGGATCGACACTAATGACCGCCGCGGACAAAATCGAGCGAAAGGAGCAAGGTCTGAATCTCGACCGGAGCGGTCGATATGTCCTGCAAGTTGATGGATCAAATCAGATTATCGGTGCGCTTGTCGATGGCCAACCCGTAAAAATTGTGCATTACAGCCCCGATACGAACCTCAAGACTGTGAGTGAATCCAACGATGTAATGCTTTCGGCTTCGTCGGATATCCTTATGAAGACCGCGATCGAAATTCGTCATGCCACCGGCTATCCTGTTGCGTTGATTGAAGATAACAAATTTGCGGGAGTGATCGGCGACGACGAAATTTATCGTGGAATGTTGCAGCAGTCGGAGATAAACCTGGCGCACTGAAGTAGAGAGCAACTTCTAGTGATATGAAAGAGCTCCACCATCTCCGCTCCGAAGGCGACCTCAACATTTCACCTGCAAGATCCAGCTGGCAGGCGGAATATCTCGATGAATCGACACGTTCCGTGCTGGATGAAGACGCACGGTATTTCCTGCATCAGTCGTTATCCACGCCGTGCCTCAATGTACTGCAGGGGTGCGATGGTCCGTTTCTCGAGGATCTACAGGGAAATCGCATCCTTGATTTCCACGGCAACAGCGTGCACCAGGTCGGCTTCGGCCATCCGCGGGTCATCTCGGCGATAAAACGGCAGCTGGATGACCTGCCGTTTTGTACGCGGCGATACACCAACAGGCCGGCCATCGAGCTCGCCAGGGAACTGACGACACTTGCACCGGATCCTCTCAACAAGATCCTGTTCGCTCCCGGCGGCAGCAGCGCGATCGGGATAGCCCTGAAACTTGCCAGGATGGCAACGGGACGATTCAAGACCCTGTCGATGTGGGATGCGTTTCACGGCGCCTCCCTGGATGCCATCTCAGTCGGTGGCGAGGCCATCTTTCGCAAGGACGCCGGGCCCCTGTTGCCCGGAACCGAGCACGTGCCGCCGCCCGATTCCCGCCATTGCCCCTGGGATTGCGCGGGCTCGTGCAAACTGAAGTGCGCCGAATACATAGACTATGTCCTCGAAAAAGAAGGAGATGTATGCGCGGTTATTGCGGAGACCGTACGCAGCATCCCCTATTTTCCACCGAAAGACTACTGGCGCATTGTGCGGGAGGCCTGCGACCGGCACGGCGCGCTTCTGATTCTGGACGAGATTCCGCACTGTCTCGGAAGGACGGGCCGGATGTTCACTTTCGAACATTACGACGTCGTGCCGGACATGGTCGTAATCGGCAAGGGGCTGGGGGGAGGAGTCTTTCCCCTGGCCGCGCTGCTGGCGCGGGAGGATCTCGATTGCGCTCCAGACCGCGCGCTGGGGCACTACACCCATGAAAAGAATCCGGTCGCCTGCGCCGCCGGGCTCGCCACCCTGGAGGTCATCCGGGATGAACGCCTGGTGGAAAGATCGCACGAACTGGGTTCCCGGGCACTGTCGATGCTCGATGACGTCAAGTCCAGACACCCTTCGGTAGGCGACGTCAGGGGCAAGGGGCTGTTGCTCGGAGTCGAGCTGATCGACCCCGCCACGGGTCAGCGGGATTTCGAGGGGGCCGAGCAGGTGATGTATCGCTGCCTGACAATGGGGCTGAGTTTCAAGCTGTCCATGGGGAACGTGCTGACGCTTGCGCCGCCGCTGAATATCGAGGAGTCGGAGCTGCAGCGCGCGATTGGCATCATCGACGCGGCTCTCTACGAAAGAATGTAGGAGGCGCGCCTCGCGCCGATTCATCGTGGCGGGGGCGCCGCTACAAATGATGCATAATTTGATAGTATCCCCCGTCCTGGAACTTCATGAATAGCCGCCGATAATGACCTACAACACCGTGAAAATCGGATCGCTCGATGTCGAGCGGTCGCTCTATGTCCTCGTCAACGAAGAAATTGCACCGGAAACCGGTGTGGATCCGGCCGAATTCTGGCAAACGCTGGAAAGCCTGGTGCGGGAACTCGGGCCGAAGAACGCGGAACTGCTGGACAAGCGTGATGACCTGCAGCGCCGCATCGATCAATGGCTCGGCGAGGGGCGCAATCGGTCGACGGCGGAGCAGAAAAGCTTCCTCGAGGACATCGGATACCTAGTCCGGGAAGGCGACGACTTCAGCGTCGCGGTAGAGGGCGTGGACGACGAAATATCGACAATAGCCGGTCCGCAACTCGTCGTTCCCGTGGACAATTCCCGCTACGCGCTGAATGCCGCCAACGCGCGCTGGGGCAGTTTGTATGATGCTACCTACGGCACCGATGTCATCACCGAAGAGCGCGGCTGCCGGCGAACCAGCCGGTACAACCCCGTGCGCGGTGCGAAGGTGATCGCGTTTGGGCGGGATTTCCTGGATCGTGCGGCTCCGCTTGCCATCGGAAGCCATCACTTCGCCGTGAAGTACAGCACCGAAAACGGAAGGCTCGCGGTCGTCATGGGCGACGGCACCAGAAGCGGGCTCGGCCGGGCCGAGCAGTTCGTCGGATACACCGGCGACCCGGAGAACCCGGATAAGGTCCTGCTGCGGAACAATCATCTCCACATAGAGATCGGCATCGGCGAACGCGATTATATCGGAAAGGCCGATCTGGCGAGCGTCCACGATATCCAGCTTGAATCGGCTATTACCACGATTATGGATTGTGAAGATTCGGTCTCCGCGGTGGATGCAGAGGACAAGGTTCGCGTTTACCGCAACTGGCTGGGGTTGATGATGGGTACGCTCAGCAGCAGCTTCGAAAAGGACGGCCGGGTCGTCGAACGGGTTCTGGAGCCTAACCGGGAATACATCGATCCTGCCGGCGGCGCGCTATCGCTTTCCGGACGCAGCCTGATGCTGGTGCGAAACGTGGGGCTTCACATGTACACGGATGCCGTTACGTTGGATGGGGAACCCATACCCGAGGGGTTCCTCGATATCATGGTGACGGCATTGGCGGCCAGGCACGACATGCTGGGCCACGGGAGATTCAGCAACAGCCGCAGCGGTCAGATGTACGTGGTCAAGCCGAAACTGCACGGTCCGGAAGAGGTGTCGGCAACCGTGGAGCTCTTCGGCCGTGTCGAAGACGCCCTGGGGATGCAGCCAAATTCGATAAAAATCGGCATCATGGACGAGGAGAGGCGCACCACGGTGAACCTCAAGGAATGTATCCGCGCCGCGCGCGAACGGGTGATTTTTATCAATACCGGATTCCTCGACCGCACCGGGGACGAGATCCACACCGATATGGAAGCAGGGGCCATGATGCCGAAGGAAGATATGAAAATGGCACCCTGGCTGATGGCATACGAGGACTGGAATGTGGATGTCGGCCTCGAATGCGGATTACCCGGCGTGGCGCAGATTGGCAAGGGCATGTGGCCGGCGCCCGACAGGATGGCCGCCATGGTCGAAGCCAAGGTCAATCATCCGCGCGCGGGAGCAAACACGGCCTGGGTTCCCTCTCCGACCGCCGCAACACTGCACGCGCTGCATTATCACGAGGTCAACGTCTCGAACCGGCAGCGGGAACTTGATTCGAGGACGCGGGCGCGTCTGGACGACATCTTGACGATCCCGCTGCTGGGTGATCGCAAACTCGATGCACGCGGCATTCAGAAAGAACTGGATAACAATGTCCAGGGCATACTCGGGTATGTCGTTCGCTGGGTAGGCCAGGGTGTGGGCTGCTCAAAGGTGCCGGACATCAACGACGTTGGTTTGATGGAGGACCGGGCGACGCTAAGGATCTCGAGCCAGCATATCGCGAACTGGCTTCGCCACGGTGTCGTCAGCGAGGAGCAGGTCATGGAAACGATGAAAGGGATGGCCCATGTCGTAGACCAGCAGAACGCCGGCGATCCTGCGTATTCAGACATGTCGCCCGGATTCGACGACAGCGTCGAATTCCAAGCGGCGATCGATCTGGTGTTCAAAGGCCGTGAAGTCCCGAATGGGTATACCGAGCCGGTTCTCCACGCCCGGCGTCGCGAGATGAAGGCACGTTCCTTGTAGGAACGGCGCCCCGCCGCGAAGAATCGGCGCGAGGCGCGCCTCCTACAATGTAGAAGCATCGGACCGGGTTTGTAGGAGCGGCGCCCCGCCGCGATGGGTTGAGCCAGGCCGCCGGTGTCCGTGTTGCCGGGTTAAAACTCGTCGACAACACGCGCACCGGCACCCAGGGCACTCGGTACGATATCGACAACACCCGGTATGTCTTCGATGGCCTGCCTCACGTTGTCGACGAATGCGGCCTCGGTCACGACCTTCACCTGCGGGCCGGCGTCAATGGTGAAGAATGCCGGTGTACCCTGCGAACGGAGCGCCCGTACACGGTGTATGATTTCAACCGTGGCGCCATTCCAGTAGACGAGAGCAGGTTTTGTAGTCAGCATGACGCCGTGCATTTTGAGACAGCTGGCCTCGCTGACATCTGCCAAAGATTGAAAATCCCGTCTCAGCACCGCCCTGCGGGCTGCCGTAAAATCATCACCTGCCGAATCCGTCCACGCGGCGTAAAAAGCGGATGTAGCGGCGCTTTGCAGCATACCCTGCGTAGATCCCACGCTTTTAGCGTTTGTCGAGGTTACCGCCACCAGCACCTCGAGCGGCCAATCCCGCTGATCGAGCAGTGCGCGGGCGGCCGGGTCGGTTTCGGTGACGTCTAACGCTACGAATCCGCCAAGCATGGACCGTGCGGCTGAGGCCGAACTCATCCGCGCCAGGCGGCTGCGCTGATCGCGGTCGAGGTCCGCGTCCAGTGCGGCGCAGGCCGCGGTCACCAGTGCCGAGAATCCCGAGGCGGACGAGGCGAGCCCCGCGCCCGTGGGAAAATTGTTTTTCGACTCGACCATAGCATACAGATCTCGGCCCGTAGACTGCCTGATATTATCCAGGCATCGAGCAACCCGCTGCCGCTGTGCTTCGTCCGACTTGTCGTTGATGACAACCAGGTCCCGCGCGTGCGCGCCGCTGAACTCGACCCGGGTGCGCGTCCACAATGCGTCCAGGGTGATGGACAACGAAGGCGTTGACGGTACGTTGTTCCCTCCCCGCTGCTTGCCCCAGTACTTCACCAGCGCAATATTGGGCTGCGCCTGCGCGATGCCTTCCATCAGGCCGAGGTTCGTTCGATCAGTATCTGGTCGGGACCGTCCGTGCCGGCCAGTGCCCTGACCCGGGAACCGCCGAGAGCGGAGAGGTGCCTCAACAGGATTGACAATACGATCCACGTGATCCGCAGGGGAATTACGGTGAGAACGCCAGCGAACGGGTATCGCTGTACACGGGATCGGCTTTTTTTGTTCATCAGCATGACCTAACGTAGTAGTTGATGGTGTGACTATACCGCGTTAGTGTTGGGGCTGTGCTTACTTAGATATTACACCACTATGACCAGTACAGCCGCAGGTGAACACGATTCGTTGTCGCTAGAGGAGCTCATGCGCGGCAGGCGATCGATAAATTTTTTCGAACAAGAGCCGCCTCCCAGGGAACTGATACTTGAAGCCATAGATCTGGCCAGGTGGGTTCCCAACCACCATTTGACGGAGCCGTGGCGGTTCTATTTGCTGTCGGAAAACGTGAAATCCACCATCGTGGAGCTGAATGCAAATCTGGTGGCCTTGAAGAAAGGCGAAGAGGCCGCGGCAGCGAAGAGAGCGCGCTGGTCTTCCATACCGGGTTGGCTCGTGGTTACCTGCTTGAAATCGTCCGATGAGCTGCGCGCCCGGGAGGACTATGCCGCGACGTGTTGCGCGATCTATGCACTTTCGCTGTATCTCTGGTCCCGTGGCGTGGGAACCAAGTGGACCACGGGTGAAGTTACGCGTGACGCGCGATTCTACGAGGCAATTTGGACGGATCCGAAGGTCGAGCAGGTCGTCGGGCTCGTCTGGTACGGATTTGCAGCGGAAATCCCGGTGACCGCCCGAAAACCCGTATCGGATATCTTGGTGGAGATTTAACCCGCATATTGCACCAAGCCGGTCGAACCGGCTGTGTATTGCCTTGATCTCTATGACGATCGCGATCGTTGGGGGGGGTCGTCAATTGGATTATAATGACGTGGGGAATATAACGGCATTTGGGTGTGATGAAACTGAGGAGGGAGGGACGATGAGGCGAAAAATTTCCACGAACGATCTGGAGATCAACATGTATGTCACGGACCTGGACAGGCCGTGGAACCAGGCGCCGTTCGAGCCGCCGTTCGAGTTCCAGGGATTCAAGGTCTCCAGCGATGACGAACTGACAAGGGTCAGAAAGCTGTGCGAGTACGTCTACATCGACCCAAAATTCGGCAAGGAAGCGAAGAACTATCTTCCGGACAGCTATGGATTGAAGGACATCACCCAGGTGTTCGTATCACTGTCGTCTTCGGCCAATACGGGAGCTTTTTCCGACGAAACCCCGTTGGAACAAGAAATACCAATGGCGCGCAAGGTGCTCGAGAGCGCCAACGACATGTATAACCAGGTGGTAATCGACATCCAGCAGGGGAATCGGATCAGCGAGGGGGACCTCGAGCAATCGGTCTCGGGGCTGGTCAGCAGTATAAACAGGAACCCCTCGGCACTGACCTGGCTGACCGGGCAACAGGGTAATGACTCGCATGGCTACGTCAGCCCCGTTTCGATTACCGCGCTCGCCCTCACCGTAGGGCGAGCAATGCGGTTGCCGATGGACGTCATGGAATCTCTGGCTACGGCAACCTTGTTCCAGGATATCGGCATGCTGCGCATGCCCGCTGAAATCGTCAACAAGAAAGGGCCGCTAACCAGGGAGGAGAAGGACATACTGAAGGGCCACGTCGATGCGTCGGTCAAGATGCTGGACCAGGCGGTTGATTTTCCAAGCACGGTTATTCAAATTATTCAACAGCACCATGAACGGCGGGATGGGTCGGGCTACCCGCGTGGAGCCGCCGGAGACGACATATCTGCGCTCGCGGCGATCAGCGGTGTTTCCGATTCCTACCAGTCAGCCACCATGGATCGCCCCCACCGCAAGGGCAAGACTTCGTTTCAGGCGTTGACGGAATTGTATGGTGACCGTGGAAACAACTTCGAAAAAGGTGTCGTCGAGCAGTTCATTCAGTGCATCGGGATTTTCCCTGTGGGAAGTTTCGTGGAGCTCAATACCAAAGAGGTTGCTGTCGTGGTCAACCGTCACCCTGAAAAACAGCTCAAACCCACGGTCAGGCTCGTTGTCGACGCCGATGGCGAGCGCATCACCGATCCGACGGTCATCGACCTGGCAAACCAGGGTGTTGGCGATGGCGCGACGCGACTGATCATCCGGGTGACCGATCCGAGCGAACAAAACCTGGATGTGACCGGTATCCTGGCTTGACAATCCGGTCGCGGTGTGAGATTCCAAGCCCCCCGTAGACGATTAGCCGCAATTGCCCATGGAAATCGACTGGTCCCTGCCGTACCGATCGCGCCGAGTCCCCGTATTTGCTCGAAACGTGGTTGCCACCTCGCAGCCCCTCGCCGCGCAGGCCGGGCTGGATACTCTGCGCCGCGGAGGCAACGCGGTCGACGCCGCCCTGGCAACCGCGATCACCCTCACCGTGGTGGAACCGTGCAGCAACGGCATCGGTTCGGATGCCTTTGCTATCGTGTGGGATGGCGAGCGGATCCATGGTTTGAACGGTTCCGGCCGGTCGCCCTCGAGTTGGACGTACGACCGCTTCATCGGTAGTGCCGGTTTCGAGTCCGGTTGGGATTCGATCACCGTGCCCGGCGCCGTTGACACCTGGGTGAGTCTGTCCAAACGTTTTGGGAAGTTGCCCTTCAAGGATCTGTTCGAGCGGGCCATCCGCTACGCCTCCGGGGGATTCGTGGTCAGTCCGACCATCCATACATCCTGGCAAGAAGCGGTGGTGACTTTTTCCCGGTATTCCGGATTCCGCTCGGCATTCGCACCGCGTGGGCGAGCCCCCGGCATTGGTGAACGGTTCGCCCTGCCCGATCAGGCGAATACATTGCGTCAAATCGCGGAAAGCGACGGGCAGGCGTTCTATCGTGGTGATCTGGCGCAACGCATGGTGGATTACCTGAATCCGAACGGTTGTGAAATTTCGCTCGAGGATCTGGCCGGTCACGCATCCGAGTGGGTCGATCCGGTCGGCATGGCATACGGTGACGCAACCTTGCTGGAGATCCCGCCGAACGGCCAGGGCGTCGCCGCACTTGCCGCCCTGGGTATCCTCGAATATTTCAAATTGGAGGATTATGCTCTCGACAGTGCGGACAGCGTCCACTTCCAGGTCGAGGCGACTAAGATCGGATTGCACCTTGCGCACACGCATGTAGCCGACCCCGACTACATGCGGACAAGCGTCGAGGAACTTCTGGACAAGTCTTCGCTGGCAGGGTGCGCGGAGCGGATCAAGCCGGACAGCGCCGTTTCTTTGAGCGACCTTCCCCGAGGCGGCGGCACGGTGTACCTCGCCACCGCGGATGAGAACGGAATGATGGTATCGCTCATCCAGTCGAACTTTTCGAACTTTGGCTCCGGAATCGTTGTTCCCGGTACGGGAATCAATCTGCAGAACCGGGCTGCCGGATTCAACATGGATCCGGATCACCCAAATGCCGTAGCAGGTAACAAGCGGCCCTTCCACACCATAATCCCGGCGTTTGTAATGCAAAATGGCGCACCGCTGATGAGCTTCGGCGTCATGGGCGGGAACATGCAGGCCCAGGGCCACGTACAGATGATGGTTCGGGTCTTTACCTATAACCAGAATCCGCAGGCCGCATCCGATGCGCCGCGCTGGTATATCGATGCGCATGGCGACCTTGTGTTCGAGGAGGGATTCGACGAAACCGTGATCCGCGACCTGATTGAAAACAGGGGACACACCTTGTCCGATAGCCAACCGGTTTTTTCATTCGGCGGCGCACAGTTGATTTACCGCCTCGACGACGGTTCATACTGCGCGGGATCGGACCACAGGAAGGATGGCCAGGCAGTCGGCTTCTAACCCGCATGTCTCACCAGGACCCCGAGTGACGGCGCGGCACGGGTAGGCTGGGCACCGATGACGGTATCTTCCACTGCGCCGGGAAAAATAGTTCTGCTCGGGGAATACGCGGTGCTGGAAGGCGCGCCGGCGCTGGCGATCGCGGCGAATCGTACAGTCAATGTGGAAATCAGTCCGACTGACGGCGGGAAATGCCGGGTCTGGTCACATCCGTTGTCACCGCACGCGGGCAATTTCGAGATTACCCGCGATGGCGGCCTGCAATGGCTCGACGAACGGAGCAGCGTCGATAGTTTCGGGCTATTGAAGTCGATCGTCGACTTTCTGTCGGAAAAAGAAATCATCCCCGATTTACACGGTCAAGGATTCTCGCTCCGTATGGACAGCACGAACCTCTATCACGACGTGGACAGCCCCATTCCCCGGAAACTGGGCCTCGGTTCGAGCGCGGCTCTGACGGTAGCCCTCGCCCACGGTTTGAGGGCGTATGCGGGGCAGGCGCAATTGACCGCGAAACAGTGGCTTTCGATCCTGGTATATGCTCACCGCGTCTTTCAGGCGGGCCTGGGGAGCGGCGTCGATATCGCCGCGAGCCTCTACGGGGGCGTCGTCGAGTACCAAATTCGAGATGCGCAGCCGGCGGCTCGACCCGCGGTACTCCCCTCCGGTCTGAACTACCGGATTATCTGGTCGGGTCGATCCGCGTCCACGCCGGGTCTGCTGCGCAAACTCAACTCCTGGCGTGGAAAAAACGGTATGTCTTACAATAAGTTAATGGATAAACTGGGCCAAATCTGCGCGGAGGCATTGTTGGCGGTCAGGGATGATGATAGTGAACGGTTTCTCGATGCCGTAAAGCGATATGCGCGCAATCTGGATGCCCTTGGCCAACGGGCGGAACTCGATTTGTTCAGCCGGCCCCATCGTGAATTGTCTGCACTGGCAATCGAAACCGGATTGGTTTATAAACCCTGCGGCGCCGGAGGCGGCGATCTTGGCGTTGCGATGGGCACCGGCGGGAACGGTATCAATCGTTTCGTTGATCTGGCGGAAAAGTCGGGATACCCCGCATTAGACATATTCATCGACCCTGAAGGGGTACGGACGATTAGGAGTATTTGAATGTTATCCAGGATGTCTCGCATTCCAGATTTTTACAAGTTGAGCGTTTCGCAAAGAGTGCGGGAAGTGCATGCGCGAGGCCTTATCAACGAGACCGACTATCTCACGCTGGTGCGCGGCGACCATACGCTGACGGTAAAAACCGCAGACAAGATGATCGAGAACGTGATCGGCGTCATGGGATTGCCGGTCGGACTCGGCCTGAATTTCCTGATCAATGACAAGGAGTACGTGGTACCTCTGGTTGTCGAGGAGCCCTCGATTGTGGCCGCGCTGAGTGCGGCTGCAAAGATCGTCCGCAATGGCGGGGGATTTGATGCATCCAGCACAGAATCCATTCTGATCGGGCAGGTTCAGGTTGTTGGTGTCAGTCACATGGCCAAAGCACGCTCTGAACTCGAGCGAAGAAAACAGGAAATTCTCAACCTGGCTAACAGCCTGCATCCCAACATGGTTGCCCGTGGCGGCGGCGCCAAGGACACCGAGGTGCACACGCACCCGTCGCCCACGGGCGGCGGGGATATGCTGGTCATTCATCTCCTGGTGGATACCTGTGATGCCATGGGGGCCAATTTGGTCAACACCATGTGTGAAGGGGTGGCGGCGCTGGTCGAAACCATTACCGGCGGGAAGGTTTTTTTGAGGATCCTCTCCAATCTTACCGATCGCGCGCTGGTCACGACCGAGTGCGTCATACCGGTGGAGTACCTTGCCGGAAAAGGATTCGACGGCGAGCAGGTCAGAGACGGCATCATCGTGGCGTCGGAATTTGCCGTGGTGGACCCATATCGGGCGGCAACCCACAACAAGGGCATCATGAACGGGGTGGATGCCGTGGCGCTTGCTACCGGCAATGATTGGCGAGCCATAGAGGCCGCCGCTCATGCGCACGCAGCGCGCGGTGGACACTACTCTTCGTTGAGCCGCTGGTCGAAAAACGACCGCGGTGATCTCGTGGGCTGGATGGAGATTCCGATGAAAGTCGGAACCGTGGGGGGGCCTTTACAATCCAATCCGACGGTTGCGCTGAACCATCGCATACTCGACGCCAAGTCCGCGCGCGAGTTGGCGGAGGTCATGGGGGCGGTTGGACTGGCGCAAAATTTCGCTGCACTGCGGGCGCTGGCCACCGAAGGCATACAGCACGGCCACATGACGCTGCACGCACGCAGCGTCACGACGGCCGCAGGCGCACCGGCTGACATCTTCGATACCGTGGTCGAGAGGCTGATCGACAGTGGCGACATCAAGATATGGAAAGCGAATGAGATCATCGAGGAGGTGAGACAACTGTCGGCCGCGAAGAAGGTCACGAGCCAGGAAACGACCCGAGCGCTATCCGCCGGCCACGGCAAGATCATACTGCTTGGCGAGCATGCCGTGGTATACGGGCGCCATGCCATTGCGGCCCCGGTGCCGTTGGCCATACAGGCTCAGATCGAAGACATCGAAACCGGCATCGAGCTGATGATCCCGCGCTGGGGTGTCGAACAGTCGCTCCACCCCGAGGCAAAGGATCCGCAGTCGTTCGATCAACCCCTGGCGACGATACTGGAGAAGCTGGACCTCAGTGATCGTGCGATGCGGATCACCGTATTTGCCAATGTTCCCCGTGCCATGGGCCTCGGTGGATCGGCTGCCGTGGCGGTGGCTATCATCCGGGCGATGGACGATCATTTCAGGCTCAATCTGTCGGACGAGGCGGTCAACGGTCTGGCTTTCGAGTGTGAGAAGGTCGCACACGGAACACCATCGGGCATCGATAACACCATGGCGACCTACGGTCGTCCACTGTTGTACCGCCGGGGCCAGCCGCCGCTGGTCGAACCCATAAAGCCCAGCGTTCCAATCAGGCTGGTGATAGGCATGAGCGGCATCGAAAGCCTGACTGCCCGGATGGTGGCGAATGTCCGCAAGGCGTGGCAGCGCAACAATCGGTTGTATGAGCAGATCTTCGACAGCATAGACAGACTGACGCTGGAGGCCGTCAAGGCGATCCACAACAACGACATGGAGCATCTGGGAGACCTGATGAACGTCTGCCAGGGGCAGCTGAATTCTCTCCAGGTGTCCAGCTGGGAGATCGAGGAGATGATCCAGCTCGCCAGAAGAAACGGGGCGCTTGGCGCGAAGCTGACCGGCGGCGGCGGCGGCGGTTCCATCATTGCGCTGTGCCCGGAAAACGCCGGCGATGTCAGCATCGCCCTGGAGGGCGCCGGCTACCAGGCGATGGAGGTGGTCATTGAATAACGTCACGTCTCAGCCCCTCAATGACGAAATCGTTTCCTTCGATTCCGAAGAGCTGATCCTGGTCGATGTCAACGACGTCGAGATAGGCCACCTTCACAAGGACAAGTGCCACAACGGCGACGGACTCCTGCACCGCGCGTTTTCCCTGTTCATCTTCAACGATGAAGGCGAGGTCCTGATCCAGCGGCGAAGTGCGCAGAAAAGGCTTTGGCCGCTCTACTGGGCAAATAGTTGCTGCAGCCACCCCCGGTGGGGAGAGGACATGGAGGAAGCGGTGCGCAGGCGCCTGTATCAGGAACTGGGGATGTACGCTGATCCGGTGTTCCTGTACAAATTCATCTATCAGGTCCAGTTCGAGGATCAGGGCGCCGAGCACGAATTGTGCTGGGTCTACATCGGCAGGAGTTCGGACCCGGTGCGCGCCAACCCCAACGAAATCTCCGAGTGGAAATACGTCAGTCCGTCGAAGCTGGATGACCAGCTCAAGCACAGCCCCCAGCGATTTTCACCCTGGATCAAGCTCGAATGGGAAACGATGCAGCGGCACCACCGGCACCAGTTGGAGGCTTTGTAGGAGGCGCGCCTCGCGCCGATCAGAACGTGCCAACCGTAACTGGCGGGATGGTCATTGGGTGAGGGTCAGATCGAAGACTATTCTGACATCGAAGCCAATGGTGTCGTCGTCCTTC